>NZ_JBHTKH010000003.1:0-347473 GCF_042676085.1 Terrabacter terrigena | reverse complement strand
GCACCGAGGCTATGAGCCAGACGACCGATGATCAGGACCCAACCACCGCGTGAGCGGTGCTGTCACCCTGACACTGACCCAAGGCTAGGCGGCCCGACGCGCGGCCGAAGACCTGGACCGCAGGGCGGGCGCCATGGAGGATCGCGGTGGACGAGGCTGGTGCCTCGACGGTCGACCGATCCCGGCGACCACTCCCACAGATCCACCCCGACGACCCGAGGAGCCGCGATGTCGCGCACCAGAGTCCACAACTTCTCCATCTCGCTCGACGGCTTCGCCACCGGTGAGGGGCTCTCGGTCGACGCCCCGTTCGGCCATGCCGGCCACCGGCTGCACGAGTGGATGACGGCGACCCGGTTCTGGCACGGCCTGGGTGTCGTCGAGCAGGGTGAGGGCGCTGCGGGGAGCACGGGCGCGGACAACGCCTTCGCCGAGCGTCACGAGCACGGCATCGGAGCCGAGATCATGGGTGCCGGCAAGTTCGGGCCGCCCGGCTGGCAGGACGACGCTGAGTGGCGCGGCTGGTGGGGCGAGAACCCGCCGTTCCACACGCCGACCTTCGTCCTGACCCACCGTCCCCGCCCGTCGCTGCCGATGGAGGGCGGGACGACGTTCCACTTCCTCGACGCGTCACCGGCGGAGGCGCTCGACACCGCGCGGGAGGCAGCCGCGGGGTTGGACGTCCGGATCGGTGGCGGCCCGACCGTGGTGCGTGACTTCCTCGCCGCCGGGCTCGTCGACCACCTGCACGTCGTGCAGGTCCCGATCCTGCTCGGTCGTGGGGTTCGGTTGTGGGACGGCCTGGAGTCCCTGGAGCAGGGTTACGCGGTCGAAGCGGTGTCGACGCCGAGCGGCGTCACCCACCTCACCTTCACCCGCTGAGCCCGCGGGCGTGGTGGTCCTGGGCGCGCGTCATCCGTGCCGGTCTGTGCCGCTACACGGCAGCGCGGACGTTGCGGATCGGCGTGGCAGCGAGGCCCGCCGCCACCGCCGCGAAGACTGACGCCGCGACGCGGCTCGAGCAGCCTTGGCAGGAACGACATCTCGGCGGCGCCGTTGATGACCGCGGCGGTGCCGGAGAGCGTGACGATCACCATGAGGGTCGGCAGCGACAGCAGCTCGAGCCACCACAGGAGCGGGACCGTGAGGAGCAGGACCGCCTGCACGATGTACGTGCCGACCATCAGGGGGAGCCGTCGCCTGCCGTCGACGAGCAGGCCGAGGACCAGGTACGGCAGCGACCGCGCGGCGTTGAGCCACCCGACGTCTGCTGCCGTGCCGTGCAGGACCACCACCACGAGCGCCTGCAGCGACAAGAGCGTGACGTATGTGCCCAGCCCCGACACGGCACCTGGCCTCCCAGAAGCGCGAGAAGTCCCGCGAGCCCCAGGGGCGGGTGCCGGTCACGGCCGAGAGTCTTGCATGCCTCCCGGGTCGATGGTCAGGACGTGTAGTAGCCCATGAGGTCGGAGATGACGTGCGTCGACCCGGCAGCGTTGTACACGTTGACCAACCCGCCGCCGGCGGTGCCGGTGGACGCCGGGTTCGTGATCGTCCTGCCGGGCATCGTGGAGAGGGTCGAGGTCGCCGGCGGGCTCTGCCCCGACCGGTAGAGGGAGACCCACCCGTAGGCGGTCGAGATGCCGCTGGTCGACAGCGCGGCGCCGGTGACGGCATACGTCGTGCTCGGGATGCCGAACGTGGCGGCTCGCCCGGCAGCCAGGGGCGCCCGGGCGGCGACACCCCATCCGACCCGGGTGTCCAGCACCCGCCGCGGGGCGACCGCGACGAACCGCGCACCGCGACCGTCTGCGTAGTAGCCGGCGGCGTCGACGACGAGGTCGAGCTGCCCCTGCGACACGGTGAGGGTGACCCGGCCGGTCGAGTCGACGGGGATCGTCACGAGGTTCGCCACGGGGCCGCGGTCACCGACGTAGAGGTGGGGGACACCCGGGCGGGTCCAGCCGGCACGGTATGCCGTGACGTAGGCAGGCGTTGAGACGTTGAGGGCCGTGAGGTTGAAGGTGACCGCCCTGGTGCCGCTGGGGAGCCCCGGGACGGTGAACGTGGCCGGTCGGCTCGGAGTCACCTTCAGCCGCGGGGCGCCGTGCCCGGTCCTCGTGTCGACGAGGCGAGAGGGGCGGACGTATGCCGTGTAGCCGGCTCCCGTGCCGGTGCGGAAGTAGCCGTCGAGGTCGGCGACGAGGTTGACGGACCCCCTGGCGTTGTAGAGGCGCACCGTGCCTCCGGGCGCGACGCCGACCGTGACCTGCGTCGTGACGAGTCGACCCGGAACGAGGTTGAGGTTCGCCGTGAGACGCCGCGACATGTTGGCCGGATAGGCCGTCACGGTCGTCGGCGCCGTGGCATCGAGGGCCGTGACGTTGAGGGTGACGGCGGTGGCCGACGAGGGAAGCCCGGGCACCTTCAGCACGACCGAGGTGTTGGCGGGGACCGGGCGCTTCGTCGTTCCGAGCCCGGTCCTCGTGTCGAGGACGCGGTGGGGCGTCACCGGGACGAAGACGGACTTGCCGACGACGTACTGGTAGGCCCGCCAGGTCGCCGCGGCTGACGACCTGATGGAGGCCACCTGCGGATAGGCGGCGTCGCCCGGGCAGCTCGTGAGGCTGAGGTCACGGTGGCCCATGACCCGTGGCTTCGTCACCCGCACACCCGCGTCGTAGCGCGAGCTGCCGTTGGAGGTCAGCACGACCGACGAGGCGGGGTTGAATCCCGATCGGTCGGCCTGCCACGCGATGGTGCGGCTCACGGCACTGGTCACGGCGGCCGGGAACCTCACGCTGGTGAAGGTGCCGATCACCGAGACGCCGAACGTCTCCTCGTTGAAGCCACCGGCATGGGCGCCCTGGGTGAAGCCGGTGAGCCCGCCCTTGCGACCTTCGTAGATGCGGCCGAAGCGGTCGACGAGGAAGTTGTAGCCGATGTCGCACCAGCCGTGGGTCTGCGTGTGGTACGCGTAGATGCCGCGCACGAGACCCGGGGCCTGCGCCGCGGTGTAGTCGTTCGCGTTGACCGTGTGGTGCACCGCCGCGGCCTTGAAACCACCCAGCGCATCCGGCTGGCACGGCATCATGCGGTCGTCGGCGCCCCACTGGGCGCGGGACACGATGGTGGGCTGGGGGACGGAGGCGACGGACGCCGTCGATGCGGTCGAAGCCGTCGACACGGCAGACGTCGAAGCCGCGGCCGTGCGGGCCCCTGACGGCGTCGCGCCGCCCGGCGCGGTGGCCGTTCCGTCGGACGTGGTCGAGGTGCCCACGGGGGACGCTGCGACGGCGGCGTCGGACGCTGCGCTCTTGGCGTCGACGAGGCTCAGCGCCAGGTTGCGTGGGGCCGCACCGCCGTCGGAGAGGACGCGCACCTGGACGGCGTCGGAGCCCGCCGCGGTGAGGGGGTCGGTGCCGGCGCGGGCCCGCCCGCTCTCGGCCGTGCCGGGGTCCGGGCCGTGGCCGTCGTCGACGTCGAGACCGATCCAGCTGCTCCAGCCGTCCTTCGCGTGGGTGCGCGCCTCGACCGTGAGCCCGGCCGGCGCGGTGCCCTGGTAGGTGACGCCCATGACGTCGAACTTGGTGCCCGAACGGCTCACGGCTGCGACGACCCTGCGTGAACCGGACGTGCCGGAGCCGTTCATCGCGTCCGGTGACGCGGCCGGCGCCGCACTGCGTGCCGCTGGTGCCGGGGACTGGGACGGAGTCGTCGCGGTGCCCGACGGGGGCGCGACTGCCGGGATCGGGACCCTGGTCACCGTCGGTGTGACGGGCGCAGCCGCCGCAGGTGCCCACCGTGCCGCCGAGACGGCTCGGACCGGCCCCGGCGCCGCCCCCGAGACGGCGCCAGGACCCGTCGACGGGACAGCGGCGGCCGTTCCCACCAGCGAGCCGGTGGTGGCCAGTGCGATCTGAGCGACCAGGGCGAGGGCCGTGGTCGCGGCGGCGCGGGAGATGACGAGGTGTGGACGCATCGGTGACTCCTTCACATCAGGACTGTCGTTCTGTCCCGTTCGTCACACTATGCGTCGCCGACGGACTCGCCCAATGGCCCCCACCTGTGAATCAGGCCCGGACTCGGTCAGCAACAGCCCATCGGCAGGTAAGTTTCTCGGCCGGCCGCCGGAGCTGTCGTCGACGCGGCTCCGGGGCGAGGTGCGGCGAGGGGACCCCCGCCGGGCCGGTGCTCGCGTGTGAGCTGCCGCGTGACCCGAATGCACCGACTTGATGCATGTGTCGCCTTTTCGCACAAGGGAATTGGCGCTCCAGTACCTGCGACCTCACCAATCCTGAGACGGGGGCGGTGTGGTTCTCCATACTGGTCGAGGACCGTATATGCCGAGGGGGCGCGGGACGAGATGGCAGGGGGATAACGGGGACGATCATGAGTCTGACTGTCGGGCTGGACCCGCGAAGCGAGACGCTGCAGGACTGCATCAGGGTGCTGGTGGTCGACGACCACCAGGCCGTCGCCTCAGCCATGGCCCTTGCCATCGGCATGGAGCCGGGGCTCACCTCCGTGGGTTCCGCCCACAGCGCCTCCGATGCCCGCGAGCTCGTCGAGGAGCTCTCCCCGGACGTGGTGGTCATGGACGTCCTGCTCGGTGACGCCGACGGTATCGACGTCGCGGCCGAGATGATCCGCGGGAACCCGGGGCTGCGCGTCGTGGTGCTGACCGGCCACGTCGACGAGGCACTGCTGCGGCGTGCGGCCGAGGCCGGAGCGGGGGCGTTCCTGCTCAAGGACGGCGCCCTGGCGGACCTGCTCGAGGCCATCCGCACGTCGAGCCTCGACGGGCTGGTCGTCCATCCGCGCGTCATCCGTGACCTGTTCCGCGAAGCGGCCCCCGTCGCCACGACCGCCTCCCCGCTGACGGCACGGGAGACCGAGGTGCTGATGCTGTTGTCCGAGGGGCACAACACTGCCTCCATCGCGGGGAAGATGGGCATCACGCGACTGACCTGCCGCGGTTACGTGAAGAACCTGCTCGTGAAGCTGCACGCGCACTCGCAGCTCGAAGCGGTGGTCAGCGCGCGGAAGCACGGGTTGATCGGCGCCTGACGGTGGCTGCGCAGGCTCCCTCCACGCCGGCAGCAGGCAGACGGACCGTACGCAGTCGAACGGTTCGGCGCTTCGTCTGGTGGGGTCTGCTGGCGCTCGCGTTGTGCAGCCTTGGGGTGAGCCTTGCGGTCAACACCGCCGCGAGTGACATCGCCCTCGAGGACGACAGCGCGCGCGGCGTCTCCTTCGCGCGCAACGTCGTCGCGCCGCTCGTCAACCGCGCTGTCAGGAATGGTGACCGGGCCGCGTCGGGCATCCTGGACGCCGCCATGAACAGTCCCCTGAGGGACGGCGCGCTGGTGAGGGTCAAGGTCTGGTCGCAGGACGGCCACGTGGTGTGGTCCGACGCTGCGCGCCTGCACGGCGAGCGCTTCGTGCTCGAACCCGAGGAGGCGGCACTGTTCGGAACGGACGCCGTGCTGGCCACCTTCTCGGACCTCTCCAAGGCGGAGAACGCCCAGGAGCAGGCGTTCGACGAGCTGCTCGAGGTGTACGCCGCGGCGCGCGACTCGGACGGTGTCCCGATCCTCGTCGAGTCGTACTGGAACACCGACCGCATCGTGCGCGACGAGGTCGTCATCTCCATCCGGACGGTGCCGCTGGCCCTCGGCCTGCTGACGCTCTTCCTCCTGACGCTGGCGCCTCTGGCGCTGTCCCTCGCCCGGCGGCTCGACAAGGCGCAGACCGACCGCGTGGCGCTGCTGCAGCACGCCCTCGCAGCGTCCGACACGGAACGACGCAGGATCTCGCGGGAGCTGCACGACGGCGTCATCCAGGACCTGACCAGCCTGGGCTACGTGCTGCCCGCGGTGCGCAAACAGCTGCCGGACGCGGCCGGCCCGGAGAAGGAGGTGCTCCGGTCGCTCGACGAGCGCCTGAGGACCGACATCGCATCCCTGCGCGGCATCATCACAGACCTCTACCCGGTGAGCCTGGCCCGCGAAGGGCTCGCCGCCGCTGTCGAGCAGCTGGCAGCGCCCGCGCGGACGCGGGGGATCGAGGTACTGGTCGAGGTGCAGCCGGGCCTGCAGGCCGTCTCGCGGGAGGCCTTGCAGCTGGCCTACCAGGTGATCCGGGAGGGGCTGCGCAACGTGGTCAAGCACGCCCGCGCCTCGTCGGTGCGCATCGTGGCCGTGCGGGACGGCGGGGACGTCGTCGTGACGGTGGACGACGACGGGCTCCGCGGGCCCGAGGCCGCACCCGGAGACGGGCACCTGGGCCTCCGGCTTCTCGAGGACTGCGTCACCGAGATCGGCGGTTCCTTCAGCGTCGGAGCGTCCGGCCTCGGCGGGACGCGCCTCGCTGCACGCTTTCCCGCGATGTTCGTGTGGTCCTGGGCGCGCTGAAGCCTCGGGGCGTTCCGGGGACGCAGAGCGCCCGCTCGACACCCCCGTTTGAGGGGTACCCCGCACCCCCCGGTTGCGGGGAGCGCATCGCCCCCGCCGGGCACTGTTGTGGCACAAGCGGGTTCGTCACGCTCGACTCATGGGCAACGGGGACAGCCTGCGGACGTGCAACGAGCCGGTGACGGCTGCGCCACGTCGCTGCGCGGGTGGTCGGACGGTCGTGACTCCCACGGCATACGGCCTCGCGACGACGCAGGGCGCATCGAGCTGCGCGCCGCGTCGGGACATGCCGAGCACGTCACGCGACGGCCGCATGCGGCCCCCGCGTGGGAGCTTCACGGCGGCCGGTCAGGTCGGCGGCACTGCCGCCGACCTGACCGTGCGACCGAGCGCACGGACCCACCGAGGCCTTGAGAGGACCCGCGCACCACGCAGGTGCGGGTCAGGACATCCAACTAGGCAGGTGTGGAATGAATCGCTTCCTCTGGAAGTACCCCGGGCGTCCTTCCGCCCGGGTGACCGAGCATGCAGGTCGCGGCGATGTGGCGCGCTCGTGGGGGCCGTCCCTGGCCGGTCGGTTCCGCCGGGTTGCCGCGGGTGTCGCCTTCGTCATCCCCGTGGCGATGGTGGCGCCGTCGGTCGCGACCCAGGCAGCCCCGGCCCCCGTGGGCAACGGCTTCGTGGTCACTGCCGGTGACCTGACCTTCATCCTCAAGCAGATCAGGATCGCCGAGCGGCACTCGGCCACGTTCACGGCCGACAACCCGTGTGGCACCCTCGTCGGCCCTGCCGCGGACCAGATCCCCGACCGGCTCACGTCCTACGGCCTGCGCACGACCGACGGGTCGTGCAACAACCTGTTCGCGGGCCGCGAGACGTTCGCCGCCGCGGACCAGCCCTTCCCGCACCTGGCGGCACCGAAGCTGCGAGACGCCGAACCGATCACGCCCGCCTTCCCGGTCGGTCCGCCCGGACCCACGAGCTACAAGCAGCAGAGCCCCGGCAACGTCGTCGTCGACTCCCAGCCCAGGATCGTGAGCAACCTCGTGGTGGACCAGACGTCCACGAACCCTGCCGCCGTGGCGGCCGCAGGGTTCCCCGTGCGCACCCAGGGCAGCCCGGGCAAGTTCCCGTGCACCACCGACCCCGACCTGTCCGCCACCCCGCCCGTCGAGGGCGTCCCGGCCGGCTGCGTCCCGTCCCACCAGACCTTGTTCATCCCGAACGTCACGACGGACGTCGGCCTGTCGCCACCGTTCAACTCGATGTTCACCTTCTTCGGCCAGTTCTTCGACCACGGTGTCGACCAGACCGTCAAGGACCAGGGCACCGTGTTCGTGCCGCTGCGGGCGGATGACCCGTTGCGGACCCTCGGTCCGGACGGCAAGGCCAACACCGGTGACGAGGTGCCCGCCTCACAGGCCTTCATGGTGCTGTCGCGCGCCCAGGTGAGGCCCGGCCCTGACGGCATCTTCGACGACGACCCGGCGACGCCCGCCGTCGACGAGAGTGCCGACAACGTCCCCGCCGACAACACCGACTCCCCGTGGGTGGACCAGAGCCAGACGTACACGTCGCACTCGTCGCACCAGGTCTTCCTCCGCGAGTACTCGATGGTCGCAGGCAAGCCCGTCTCGACCGGAAAGTTCCTCGGCGGGTTGCCGGCCGGCCAGACCTACCCGGGTTCACCCGACGGCCAGGACGGCATCTCCACGTGGGCATCGGTGAAGAAGCAGGCGGCCGAGAAGCTCGGCCTGCAGCTCGTCGACACCGACGTGACCAACATCCCGATGCTCGCCACCGACCCGTACGGCAACTTCATCCCCGGTCCTGCGCGCGGCCTGCCGCAGTACGTCACCGCCACCGGACTCGTCGAGGGCGACATCGCCAGCCCCGTTGCGGTGCCCGCGAACGTGCGGCACTTCAACACGCCGTTCCTGACGGACATCGCGCACAACGCCGACCCGAGCAAGCAGGACACCAACCACGACGGCGTGCCCGACACGTTCCCGACGCCGGACGCCGACACCACCCCGTCGGCCGACTTCGCCCACCAGCCCCCCGGCACCTACGACGACGAGATGCTCAACGCGCACTTCGCCTGTGGTGACGGCCGCTGCAACGAGAACATCGCCCTGTCGACGATCCACCAGATCTTCCACTCCGAGCACAACCGCCTGGTGGACGACATCACGAACACCCTCAACGACCCGGCCAACTCGGCCCTGCTCGCCGACTTCCAGGCGGCGCACCTGCTCAACGGCACCGACATCAGCTACGGGTTCGGCGGCCGGCTGTTCCAGGCGGCCCGGTTCGTCACCGAGATGGAGTACCAGCACCTCGTCTTCGAGGAGTTCGCGCGCAAGATGGTGCCGGCCATCCGGCCCTTCCACGTCTACTCGCCCGACATCAACCCGGCGATCGAGGCCGAGTTCGCCCACGCGGTCTATCGTTTCGGCCACTCCATGCTCGACGACGGCGTCGCGCGAGCCGACACGAGGGCAGACGGTTCGAGGCTCGACAACAGCCTTCCGCTGCTGACCGCCTTCCTCAACCCGCCGGAGTACTTCGACAACAAGGTCGACCCGGCACACCCGGTCTACACCGCCAGGGAAGCCGCAGGCGCGATCGTCATGGGCTCCTCGGACCAGACCGGCAACGAGATCGACGAGTTCGTCGTGGAGACCCTGCGCAACAACCTGCTGGGTCTGCCCCTCGACCTCCCGACCCTCAACATGACGCGTGCCCGTGACGCGGGCGTGCCACGGCTCAACGAGTTCCGCCGTGCCGTGTTCGCGGACACCAACGACGGCCAGCTCGCGCCGTACGGCAGCTGGACCGAGTTCGGTCAGCACCTCAAGCATCCGGAGTCGCTCATCAACTTCGTCGCCGCGTACGGCACGCACACCACGATCACGTCGGCGACGACCCTCAAGGCCAAGCGGGATGCCGCACGGGCGATCGTGGACCCGAGGCCGGCGTCGCCGGGTCCGGACGGCATCTTCGGCACCGACTGCGGAACGGCGACGGCCACGGCAGCGTGCGCCGACGACGTCCCCGCAGACGTGCAGCCCGTTGACGCGGCGGACTTCATGTTCAGCAGCGGCGCGTACGCCAATGACGCCAGCGGACGCACGACCACGGGTCTCGACGACGTCGACCTGTGGGTGGGCGGCCTCGCCGAGGTCACGAACCTCTTCGGCGGCCTGCTGGGCACCACCTTCAACTACGTCTTCCAGGGGCAGCTCGAGAAGCTGCAGGACGGTGACCGCCTCTACTACCTGGCACGCACGCCGGGCATGAACCTGCGCACCCAGCTCGAGGGCAACAGCTTCTCGGAGATGATCCAGCGCAACACCGAGGGCACCAACACGCTGAAGGCCGACGTGTTCGCGACCGCGGACTGCAAGTTCCAGCTGGGCGCCATCACGGCATACAGCGGACTGCCGACCATCACCACTCCGCCGATCACGTCCGCCGGGGCGGTCAACGACGACCCGAACACCGACTGCGACGAGAACCAGCTGCTGCTGCGCTCGCCGGACGGCACGATCTCCTACCGTCAGCGCAACGCGCTCGACCCGCCGGGGATCAACGGGCAGAGCGTCTACAACGGCACTGCCGGCGTGGACCGCGTCAAGGGCGGCAACGACAACGACACCGTGTGGGGTGGACCGGGCCGTGACGTCATCGACGGGCAGGGCGGCGACGACGTCGTGCTCGGCGGCGACGGCGACGACATCATCACCGACCTCGACGGTGCCGACACGCCGAAGGGCGGCCCCGGCAACGACGCCATCGACGCCGGCCCCGGGGACGACATCCCCATGGGCAACGAGGGCCAGGACTTCCTCAACGGCGGCGCCAACGACAACGAGACGTTCGCCGGTCCCGGCAACGACTTCATCATCGCCGGCCAGGGCGCCGACGCCGTCTTCGGAGACGGTGGCGACGACTGGATCGAGGGTGGCTCCGGGCAGGACCTGCTCCAGGGCGACCACGGTGCGCCGTTCTTCGACGACCCCGCCGAGACCGCTCCGGGCAACGACATCTTCATCGGTCAGGTCGGCGAGAACGACTACGACGCCGAAGGTGGCGACGACATCATGTCCCAGAACGCGGCCATCGACCGCAACGCCGGGGCAGGCGGCTTCGACTGGGCGATCCACCAGTACGACACCGTCGGCGCCGACGACGACATGAAGATCAACCAGATGCTGGCCGGGCTTCCCCTTCCCGTGGTCGTCAACCGCGACCGCTGGCAGGAGACCGAGGCTGACTCCGGGTCGGCGTTCAACGACGTCATCCGGGGCGACGACCTCGAGCGGGTCGTCGGCGGGTTCGGCTTCAGTGGCTGCGACGCGCTCGACCCGACCGGCGTGGCCAGGATCGCGGGCCTCGAGAAGCTGGTGACGGCGTTCCCGTCGCCGCTGCAGCCCGTGCTCGACGTGTCGCCGTTCGGCTCGTGCCCGCTCAAGGGCTCCGGAGGAACTCCGGCCGACCCCGGCAGCGGCACGGTCTGGGCCGAGGGCAACATCCTCCTCGGCGGCCAGGGCAGCGACCTGATCGAGGGCCGCGGCAACAACGACATCATCGACGGCGACCACGCCCTCAGCGTCGGGATCTCCGTGCGCGACCCGAACAACCACGCCGTCGAGCTCGGACGTACCGATCTCATGGAGAACGTGGCCAAGTCGGGGTCCTTCGGTCCCGGCACCACGGGCATGACGCTCCAGCAGGCCGTGTTCGCCGGACTGGTGAACCCCGGCGACCTGGTCGCGGTCCGAGGGATCGACATCCCGGCGAGCAGCAGCACGCCCGACGCCGGCCTCGCGGGTGACTGCCCGGCTCCCAGTGCGGACGGCACCGTTCACCTGCTGTCGACCACGAAGAACTGTGACACGGCGCTGTTCACCGGAGTCACCGTGACCCCGACGACGATCAATGCCGCGTACACGATCAGGGCAAACGCCAACGGCAGCATCACCGTGACCGACAACGCGTTCGCCGCCGCGGCCGACCTCTTCGCCAAGGGCGACGGGATCGACACGTTGTGGAACATCGAGAACCTCAGGTTCTGCACCGGCAACGACGCAGTGACGAAGAACTGCAACGCGTTCACGGACGTCTCAGTGGCCCCGCACGCCCTGGTGACGCCGACGACGCTGGCGTTCCCGAACACCAACGTGCGTGCGACCTCGGCCGCGCGGAACATCACAGTGGTGAACACCGGAGTCGCCGCCCTGCGGGTGACCGCAGTGACGGTGACGGGTACCGACCCCGCCTCGTTCACCGCCACTCCGGCGGCGGGCTGCGCCTCCATCCCCTCGGCTGGATCGTGCGTCGTCGCAGTGAGGTTCGCTCCGCAAGGGGCCGGCCCCAAGTCCGCGACGGTGACCATCGTCACCAACGCACCTGGCGCGTCGCCCACCGTGGCCGTGTCGGGAACGGGAGTCGCCGTGGTGCCCACGGCGCCCACCATCGGCACGTCCGTCCGCGGGAACACGCAGGCAACCGTGAACTGGACGCCACCGGCCAGTGACGGCGGTTCGCCGATCACGGGCTACCAGGTACGCGTGGTGTCGGGAGGCGTGCAGCAGGGTGCCCTGCGGCCCGCCGCTGCAGGCACGACCAGCCTGGTGGTCACCGGCCTGACCAACGGCACGGCATACCGGTTCCAGGTCCAGGCCCTCAACGCGGTGGGCGCAGGAGCCTTCTCGGCCCTGTCGGCCCCGGTCACTCCGGCCACCACGCCGGGCGCGCCGGCGTCGATCACCGCAACGGCCGGTGCCGCCGGTGGGGCGCGGACGGCGACGGTCAGCTGGACGCCGCCCACCAACACGGGCGGTACGGCGATCACGGCCTACACGGTCAGCGCGTACCGGGTCACGGCCGGCACCGCGGCCGCGACGCCCGAGCAGTCGGTCGTCCTCGGCCAGGGCGCGCGGACTCGGAACTTCACGTTCACGAGTGCCGCAGGGACGAGCTACCTGTTCGAGGTCGTCGCCACCAACGCCGTCGGCAGCGGGCCCCCGGTGCGCTCCGGGGTGGTGGTGCCCCAGTGACGGCAGCCTCCTGCCGGCCGCTCGCCGCGGCCGGCCGGGGTGGCTGAGACCCAGCCGGAGTCATGTCTGAAGACGTGGAAGGGGCGGCCCGAGCGATCGGACCGCCCCTTCCGCGGCGCCCGTCCGGGCCGGGCGGACCCGGCGGCATACGGTGTCGGTCATGGAGCGTCGCGTCGACCCTGAACTCGCAGCATGGCTCGACCTGTCGGCGGGTGTCGCGGGAGACATGCTGCTGGCGGCCCTCGTCGACGCCGGCGCGGACCTCGAGGAGGTGCAGTCGGCCGTCGACGCCGTCATCCCAGACACGGTGCGACTCGTGGCGCACGAGGTGCAGCGGGCGGGGATGCGTGCCCTGAAGGTCGATGTCGAGCTGCTCGTGGCCGACCAGCACCACCGTTCGTGGTCGGTGATCCGTGACCTCCTGACGACGGCGTCGCTCGACGAGTCGACACGGCGGCGTGCCGTCGCGGTGTTCAGCGCCCTCGCGGAGGCCGAGGCACGGGTGCACGGGGTCGGCGTCGGCGACGTCCACTTCCACGAGGTCGGCGCCTGGGACTCCATCGCCGACGTCGTCGGCGTCTGCGCTGCCCTCACGGCCCTGGGTATCTCGGCGGTGACGACGTCGGGCATCGCCCTCGGCTCGGGCACGGTGAGCGCGGCCCACGGGCGCATCCCTGTGCCCGTGCCGGCGGTGCTGGAGCTGGTCCGGGGCTGGGAGGTCGTGGCCGGTGGTGACGGTGAGCTAGCGACGCCGACCGGGGTTGCGCTGGCGACCGCTCTCTCCACGGGGCAGGGTGGCCTGCCCGTGCTGCGGGTCACCACCAGCGGTGTGGGGGCGGGCACCAAGGACGCGACCGGACGGCCGAACGTCGTCCGGGTCGTCGTCGGTCATGGCCCGGCCGACCCCGAGTCGGCCGGTCTCGAGCCGACGGGCCCGGAGCTCGCCGAGATGGTCCTGCTCGAGGCCAACGTCGACGACCTCGACCCGCGCGTCTGGCCCACGGTCATCGACACGCTCATGGACGCGGGCGCCGCCGACGCATGGCTGACGCCCATCGTCATGAAGCGGGGACGGCCGGCCCAGCAGCTGTCGGTCCTCACCGACGCACGACACCGAGCAGCACTCTGCGACATCGTCCTGACCGCGACGAGCACCATCGGGATTCGCGAGACGCCGGTGCGGCGATCGGCGCTGGCGCGGGGGTGGTGCGACGTCGACGTCGACGGGTGCCGCGTCGGCGTCAAGGTGGCCCACCGCGACGGTCGGGTCGTCACCGCGACGCCGGAGTTCCGTGACGTCGAGGCGGCCGCCCTCTCCCTGGGTGTTCCCGTGCGCCACGTCCTGGACAGGTCGGTGGCTGCTGCTGTGGGCGCTGGCCTGGTCGCGGGTGCGGCCGTGCCCGAGGGCCTGCGCCTGCAGTCGTGACGTCACGTCGTTCCCTGGTCGCCCGTCGCGGCAGGGGCGTGGGGCTCCGCCGGGTCAGCGGGCGGCGATCTGTGCGGCCAGGTGACCGCCGCCGTAGCCGTTGTCGATGTTCACGACCCCGACGCCGGGAGCGCACGCGTTCAGCATCGTCAGCAGGGGAGCGATGCCGCCGAACGCGGCGCCGTAGCCCACGGAGGTCGGCACGGCCACGACGGGTGACCGTGCCAGGCCGGCGACCACGCTGGCCAGCGCACCGTCCATGCCGGCGACGACGACCAGCGCCCCGGCCCGGTCGATGAGCTCGCGGCGGGCGAGCACGCGATGGATGCCGGCGACCCCGACGTCGACGACGAGCTCGACGGGGCGGCCGAGGTGCCGGGCGGTGAGCGCGGCCTCCTGCGCCACCGGCAGGTCGGACGTTCCGGCGCACAGGACGACGACGAGTCCGCCTGTGGGAGAGGGAGGTTCGGCAGGCCAGATGACCAGGCGCGCTGTCTCGTCATGCAGTGCTCCGGGAAGCTCACCCAGCACGGCGGCCGCGTGCTCCTCGGAGGCGCGGGTGAACAGGGCCGTGCCGCTCGTCTCGCCAGACGCGTACGCCTCGGCAAGTCGGTGGGCGATGGCTCGCACCTGCTCGGGGGTCTTGCCCTCGCAGTAGACCGCCTCGGGGTAGCCGCGTCGTGCGCCACGGCCGAGGTCGAGCTCGGCGACACCGTCGAGCGGCGACTCAGCCACGGGTCACCTCGACGAGCGGCAGCGTGAACGCACCCGACTGGATGCCGGCGAGGTCGAGCGCGACGAAGCGGAAGCCCGCGGCAGTGACGCCGGCCACGAGCCGGTCGCGCACGTCGGGTGACACCGCCCGGACCAGGTCGTCGGCAGGCAGCTCGACGCGAGCCACGTCGCCGTGATGTCTGACCCGGCTGTCGACGAAACCCATTGCGCGCAGGGCATGTTCGGCCGCCTCGACCTGTGCAAGGCGAGTGGCGTCGACCTCGGTGAAGTGTGGGATGCGCGAGGCCAGGCACGGCGCCGCGGGCTTGTCGGCGTTCGGCAGACCCAGGGCCCGCGCGAGCGACCGCACCTCGGCCTTCGTCAGGCCGGCGTCGGCGAGCGGACGGAGCACCCGGTGGTTCGTCGCGGCGCGGGCCCCGGGACGATCGGGCCTGCGCGCGTCGTCGGCGTTCTCGCCGTACGCCACCGCGACGAGCCCGTGCCGGCCCGCCACCTCGTCGGAGATCCGCGTGAAGAGCTCGTCCTTGCAGTGGAAGCAGCGGTCGGGGCCGTTGCGGCGGTAGGCGGGGTTGTCGCCCTCGTGGGTGCTCACCTCGACCAGCGCGACGCCGAGGTGGGCCGCCACGTCGTGGGCCCCGCGCCGCTCGTCGGCTGCCAGGCTGGGGGAGACACCGAGCACCGCGACGACCTGGTCGACACCGAGGGTCCGTGCCGCGAGAGCGAGCAGCAGGCTCGAGTCGACACCACCGGAGAAGGCCACTCCGACGCGCCCGACCGGGTCGGACGGCATACCGGCTCGGAGTGCGTGGGCCACGCGGGCCGACAACGGGGCGAGGTCGCTCGGAAGGTCGGCGCCGTCGTCGTCCGTCACGGTCACGCGGGTCGTCATGACCCCCACCTCACGCCTCGACCTCGCTCCGGTCGCCCGACCACAGCGTGTGGAAGGCTCCGGCGCGGTCGATGCGGCCGTAGGTGTGGGCGCCGAAGTTGTCGCGCAGCCCCTGGACCAGCGCGGCCGGGAGCCGCTCGGCCCGCACGGTGTCGTAGTAGCCGAGCGCGCTCGAGAAGCCGGGCACCGGCACGCCGGCGGTGGTGGCGAGGGCCACGACGCGACGCCAGGGGTCCTGCCGGCCGGCCAGGCCCTTCGCGATGCTCGGTGCGACGAGGAGCGTGCGCAGCCCGCCGGCGGCGTACTCGTCGCTGATCTGGGCGAGCAGGCGGGCGCGGATGATGCAGCCACCACGCCAGATCCTCGCGACCGTGGCGATGTCGACGTCCCAGCCGAACTCCTCGCTCGCCTTCCGGATCTGGTCGAGGCCCTGGGCGTACGCGACCACCTTGGACGACCAGAGAGCGTCGCGTACGTCGTCGATCAGCTGTCGGCGATCATGAACGGAGACAGCACGATTCGGGCCCGTGAGGGTGCCTCTGGCTGCGTCGCGCACGGCCGAGTCGCCGGAGGCGGAGCGAGCGAAGACCGACTCGGCGATCGTCGACACCGGGACGCCGAGCTCGAGCGCGGTCTGCACGGTCCAGCGGCCGGTGCCCTTCTGCTCGGCCGCGTCGGTGATGAGCTCGACGAGCGGGCGGCCGGTGGCGGCGTCGACCTGCGACAGCACGTCCGCGGTGATCTCGATGAGGAAGGAGTCGAGCTCACCGGTGTTCCACTCGCGGAAGACGTCGGCGATCTCGCCGGCCGTGAGACGGGCAGCCGACAGCACGTCGTAGGCCTCGGCGATGAACTGCATGTCGGCGTACTCGATGCCGTTGTGGACCATCTTCACGAAGTGTCCGGCGCCATCGGGACCCATCCAGGCGCAACAGGGCTCGCCGTCGACCTGGGCGGCGATCGACTCGAGGATCGGTCCCAGGGCGGCATACGACTTCCGCGACCCGCCCGGCATGATCGACGGACCCTCGAGCGCACCGACCTCACCGCCCGAGATGCCGGTGCCGACGAAGTGCAGCCCCTTCTCGCGCAGGCTCGCCTCACGGCGGCGGGTGTCCTCGAAGTGGGCGTTCCCGCCGTCGACGACGATGTCGCCCTCCTCGAGCAGGGGGACGAGCTCGTCGATGACGGCGTCGGTGGGTCCTCCTGCCTTGACCATGACGATGATCCGCCTCGGTCGCTCGAGCGAGGCGACGAAGTCGGCCGTCGACTCGGAGGGCACGAAAGTGCCCTCCGACCCGTGCTCCTCGACGAGCACCTGGGTCTTGACCCAGCTGCGGTTGTGGAGGGCGACGGTGTGGCCGTGGCGGGCGAGGTTGCGGGCGAGGTTGCTGCCCATGACGGCGAGGCCGGTCACACCGATGGTGGCGAGGTCAGACACGAGGACTCCTTGAGTGGGGAGGACACGACCGTATGCCGCGTGGCCCGGGGCGGGAAGGGCGCGGTCGCGGTGGCGCTGTCACGATGGCGCCCGGGGCTTGGGCGACGGTGCTGCGCGCTGGGCAGCGGCGGCTGCCCTGGGCTTGCGGTCGCGCTGGGTGAGTGTGGCGGCCGACGGACCGCCACGACGGTGGACCCCCACTCGTGACGCGGAACTGCAGGCGACCTCGTGGCGGTCCGTCGGTTCCGCACGAGGCGGGCGTCCGCAAGCAGCTCCAGCTCAGGGCCCTGCGGGCCCTGCGAGCAGGTCCGCAAGTGGACCGGCGAGGGTGCCGGTCTCGACCAGCTCGGTCGCGAGGTCGCTGATCTTGCGGTTGCCCTGCTGGCTGGCTGCGCGCAGGCGCTCGAGGGCCTGACCCGGTGGGATGCGCAGACGCTCGGTGAGGATGCCGATGGCCGCACCGATGGTGCGGCTGTTGCGCAGCGCCACCTCGAGGTTGTCGGCACGGTCGCCGCTGATCTCGGTCGCGATGGCCAGGGCGGCGTGCTCGGTGAGCAGGTGTGCCCGCTCGAGCGCCGCGCCGTCGAACGCGCCGGGCTGAGCGGCATACATCGTCAGCACGCCGACGGTCGTGTCGTGGACGCGGATCGCGATCGAGAGCACGGACCGGACGGGTGTCTCGCTCAGCATCCCGTCCCGGTACGCGGCGTACTGCTCCTCCAGGGCCAGGTCGGGGCAGTGCACCGTGCCGCCACTCGAGAACGCGGAGATCCCGGGGCTGTCGCCGGCCTGACCGGCGATGCGTGCGACGATCGCCCCGAGATCCTCGTCGGAGCTGGTCGAGTGTCTCGCGGGATGGTTGCCCAGGTGGGGACTGACGGCGACCGCCGCCCACTGGCAGGGAACCAGGTCGACAGCGCTGTCCACGATCTGCCGGAGCGTGGGCGCGAACCCCTGCGCTTCTATGAGACTCCGCGCGAGGGAGGCGAACTCGTAGGCCGACGGCGAGGTCAGGTCGGTCATGCGAGCATCATCTCACCCGGGCACGGCCGACGGGGCGATCCCAGGTCGACGCGCTCCGGGCGCATCCCGGCGCCCGGGCCGGTCGGCAATCAGGGACTGCTCGTCCGGCGAGCCAGCTGCATCCTCGGCCTTCACGGTCGTGGGGCAGCCCCGCCGCCCGGGTACGTGCCACCGGAGCGGGGATCCCTCACCCCGCTCGCGAAGGAGCTGACCGTGAACACCTGGCGAGACGACACGACGACGCGACTGCACGCGCTGGGACGGGCGCTGCGTCAGCCCGGCCCGGAGCGCGACGCGCTGCTGCTGCTGTTCAAGGCCGCCGTCGCGGCAGTCGTGGCCTGGCAGTTCGCGCTGCACGTGCTGCACAGCTCGGTGCCGTTCTACGCGCCGATGGCGGCGTTGCTCGTGGTCGACCGGACCATGGTGCGTTCCCTGGCCGCGAGCGTGCAGCGCATCGCGGCGGTCGTGCTCGGTCTCGGGGTGGCGTGGGTGGTGGCACTCCTGGTCGGCATCACCTGGTGGTCGATGCTCGCGGTGCTGCTCGTCGCCCTGGTCATCGGGCGCTGGGGCCGGCTGGGCGATCACGGCATCCAGGTGCCCGCCATGGTCCTGCTCTCGTTCATCACCGTGAACGGGACAGACGAGCAGTTCACCTACCTCACGATCGTGGAGACCATCGCGGGCGGCCTCATCGGGGTGGCGGTCAACGCGATCGTCTTCGCGCCCCTGCACCTGACCAAGCCTCGTCAGCGCGTGGCCGCCCTGGCCCGACAGGTCCATGACCTCCTCACGGAGATGGCCGACGGGCTGCGCGGTGAGTGGAACCACGACAGCGCGCAGGCGTGGTACCGGCGTGGCGATGCGATCGCCGACCGCGCGCCCCTCGTCATCGAGGACATCCACACCGGGCGCGAGAGCACCCGCCTGAACCCCCGTGACAACCTTCGACCGGCCGACGTCGACTGGGAGGGCTACGAGCACACGGTCAACGCACTGCGCCGGATGCTGTGGCAGGTCACCGGCATCGCCCGCACCCTGGTCGACGCGGGCGACGACGCCCACCAGCAGCCGGCGCCCTCGCCGACCTTCCTGCACCGCTATGCCGATGCCCTCGCCGACATGGCGGACGCCGTCGAACAGCTGGGCCTTCACGGCGAGACGGCCGACGCCAGGTTCGGTGACGCCACACGTCGGGCCTTGAAGGTGCTCGAGGAGCTGCGTGAGGAGGTTCGCACCACCCCCCTGGCTGATCCTGAGGCGTGGCCGGTCTACGGGTCGCTCATCAGCGACTCCACGAGGGCCGTACGCGAGCTGCAGGCCTCCTACGACGTGGCCACGGTGCCCACGGACTCCGGACCGCTGCGGGTCGCGCGGACGTCGGGTCGAAGGCGACGCCGGACGTCCTAGCCGGCCGTCACCGGCACGGGGTCCTCCGCGTGTTGCGGCTCATGCAGAATCCGTCGCCACACGCCAGGAGCCGTCGTGTCCCCTGTGCGCGAGGCCCAGCCGTTCGAAAGCCTCGAGCCAGCCCTCCATGGGCCACCAGCCCCAGCGTGCAGCGAAGCGGTTCGCGTTCGCGACGATGTCGTCGACGTGCTGTGTGGGCGGGTCGGACGTCGGGTGGTGCTGGTGGTAGGCGCGTGCGCCACCCACCCAGGTCATGGCGCCACCGTGACGTGCCAGTCGCTGGCCGAAGTCGGTGTCCTCGCCGCCGTAGCCGACGTAGGCCTCGTCGAAGCCGCCGGTCTCCGCCCACGTGCGCGCGGTCGTCGCGAACGAGAGGGACCAGAAGAGACGGAGGTCGTCGGCCGGGCGTACCTCCTCCGGGGCGAGCACGGGGCGTGCGGGGTGGGGCGCCGCCAGCGCATCGAGATCGAGCTCCCGGTAGTCACCGTTCGCCGGTGCCGGTGGCAGGTACGCGACCTCGCCCGCCCAGACGTGGGGTCGGCTGCCGCCCGCGCCCGCCATGACCGCGCAGTACCGCTCGACGAGACGCGATGACGGGATGCAGTCGACGTCCAGCACGACGAGCCTGTCAGCCCCCGCGTCGACCGCTGTGGCCACACCGAGGTTGCGCGCGGCGGCCAGCGGAAGCCGCCCGTCGACGCGGCCGACCGACGGGACCAGGGCCTCCGGGCGCGAGCCGGGCCAGGAGTCCGCCCGCACCGCCGCCTCGACGTCGCCGTCGTCCATGGCAACGACGACGAGCAGGTCGGGCGCTCGGGTCTGCGATGCGAGGCCACACAGCAGCCCGGACAGGTGGTCGTGCCTGCCGTGCGCGATGGACACGACGGCCACGCGTCCGGGGCTCACGACGGGACCCGTGTCGGGACCTGTGTCGGGTCGGTCGGGGCGTCACGTCTGGTGCCGGCGAGCGCATCGAGCCTGCCTGCCGCCGCGGCGGCCCCGTGGCCGGAGGACCACTGCGCCCATCCGTGACCACCGGTGGCGAGGGCACGGTGCAGCAGTCCGGGCCAGTCGCTGGGGTCGCTGGGCCACCGGCGCAGCCCGACGCCGGCACCGAGGCGCTCGACCGCCGCTGCGGTGGCTCCCTGCTCGTCGAACGGCCTCTGCTGGGGCACGACGACCGCCGGTCGACGTGCGGCCGCCACGTCGGCCACGGCTCCTTGACCGGCGTGCGTGACCACGACGTCGGCAGAGCGCAGATCGGCCCAGAGGTCGGGGGAGGGCGACCGCGGGCTGCATTCGACCCACTCCCAGCCCGGGGTCGCTGCTCGCGCGGCGGCGACGTCGGAGGCGCCCACGTCCGTGCCGCCGGCACCCCAGACGAGCAGGACCCTGAGCGGCTCGGTACGCCGCGTGGAGGTCGGTGCCGTTGTGCCGTCGGGTGGGACGCGCGCGTCGAAGCGGGAGATGCCGCCGACGGCCCAGAGCTTTCGGCGCCACTCGTCCGGCCACCCCGTCGTGTGTGCCCCCGCCGGCCACGGCGCGAGGAGTGCGTGGGCCATGTCGTACGCGAGCCGGTGGGCCCGGTCCGACCGGACCCCGGGCATCGCCACGACGACGACTGGAACACCCGCCAGGCGGGTGAGCGCGGTGACCTCGACCGAGACGTCGACGACGACGAGCGAGGGCCGCGCCTCGGCGAGCCACGCCGTGAGCTGCGCCGTGCGCCCGGCGAGGCCCGCGTCGTGGAGGGGCGCCCAGTGCAGGGTCCCGTGCGCCGTGACGTCGCGCGCCGCGATGTCCGTCGGATCCGCGGCGTCGTCGCGTTCGAGACGCACCCATGGGCCGTGCCAGCCGGCGGGCCCTGGCATCGACCCGAGTCCGGTGACGGGGGACCGCAGCTCGCGGGAGATGGCGAGGAACCTCATGAGGTGTCCGATGCCGTGGTGGTGGACGTAGTAGCCGATCACGCGGCCCCCACCTGCGGGATGAGCGAGCGGTAGACGCTGAGGTAGTCGTCGACCATCCGGCTCACGGAGCAGCTGGCCTCCGCGTGGGCGCGGCACATGGCGCGGTCGAGGCCCGCGGCGCGTTCGACGGCCTGGGCAGCGCTCTGGTCGGAGACCCCCGGCGGCAGCAGCACGCCCACACCCGGGTGCACGAACTCGCCGAGCCCTCCACGGTTCAGGGCGACGACCGGCGTTCCGCAGGAGAGGGACTCAGCAGCGACGAGGCCGTAGGGCTCGTCCCACTCGGGGGTCACGAGGGTGACAGCACTCGACCCGAACAGGGTGACGAGCTCGTGCGTGGCAAGGTGTCCCAGGTACTCGACGTCCGGACCGAGCAGCGGGGCGATGCGCGCCTCGAAGTAGGCACGGTCCCCGACAGGGCCCGCGATCCGCAGACGGCGACCGGCCGACCGGGCCATCGCAACAGCCCGGTGCGGGGCCTTCTCGGGCACGATGCGGCCCGCCCAGGCGAGGTCGGTGCCGCCGTCGCCCGGCGTCCAGCGGCGCACGTCGATCCCGTTGTGGACCACCCGGGCCCGCGTGACGTGCGACCACGAGCGCGCGGTGTGCGAGCTCACTGCCGCGAAGTGGTTCTGGGTGCGCCCGTTCCTCGGCGTCGCGATGTCGACGGCGGGCTCGAGCCACGGTGTCGGTGGCGTGTGCAGGGTCGTGAGGACGGGCATGGGCAGCGAGTCGGCCATGGCCACGGGCAGGTGGTGGAGGCTGTTGTTGTGGACGATGTCCACGTCGCCGCGGTGCCTCAGGGACAGCATCAGCTGGAGGTACGCGTGGTGCGTGCGGAGCCACGCCTCCGGCACCATCGCGACGTCGGTTCGTGCGACCTGGCTGAGCCATAGGGGCGGGACGTCCAGGTACGTGACGTCCAGTCCGGGATCGCTACCCGGGGCGGCGAAGACCGTCACGTCGACGTCACGTTCGCGCAGGCCTCTGGCGAGGTGCCACGTCAGCGACTCCAGCCCGCCGGCGAACGGCTCGACGATCGGGTAGCTCGATGCGGCGATGATCACGACGTGCACACGGCACCCCTGGTCCGCGCTGTCGCAAGCACGTCCGCATAGACCTGCTCGTGCACGCGTGCGATCTCGGAGCGCTCGCGTCGCCGCTCGTGGGGATCGGCTCGCCACTGTGGGCGCTCGTCGAAAGCCCGGCGCAGGGCGACTCCGAGCGCGGGCGCCCGGGACCCGACCCGCTGGGCGCTCGGTACGGCATACGACAGGCACGGCCGCTGGTCGGCGTAGTAGCCGCAGTCGGGGGCGGCGACCACCGTGCCGAGGTCGTAGCAGGCCTCCAGCCACCCCGAGTGGGTGCCGAAGCGATAGGGCAGCACCGACACGTCCAGCGACTGGAGGTAGTCCCACAGCTCGTCGTCGGTGAAGTAGTCGTGCACGTACAGGTCGACGAGGCCCGCCGCCTCGAGTCGGCGCAGGTGCGCCTCGACGTCGGCTGCGTGACGCTCGTGTCCGGGCGTCATGACGTCCGTGTGGGCGTCCACCCGCAGCCGCGCCCCCGGCAGGTCGCCCAGGACCTCGACCACCTGGTCGACGACGGGAAGCGGGTCCATGCCGGCGCGCAGGCTCTTCACGTGCACGCCGATGACGAAGCCCTCGTGAGGCGGTCGCGGCCGTGCGGCACGCTCCTCCTCCACGACGTGTGGGTGGGGGACCACCAGCGCCTCTCGCGCCCACCGCCGACGGATCTCCGCGGCGGCGCCCGTCGTCAGCGTCAGCACGGCGTCCGATGCCTCGACGAGCACGCCCAGCTGGGCGTCGTGCAGGGTCGGCTCCACGTGATGCGGGTTCCGCAGGTCGTGGACGGTCACGACGAGCGGCCGGTTGTTCCGTCGCAGCTCCGCAGTCAGCTCCGCGAGCTCGGTGGGCGATACGGCATCGAAGCCGAAATGGACGTGCATGAGGTCGAACTCATGTGCGTGGCTGCCTACCCATCCCGGCTCCAGCATGCGTGGAGGCCACCACTGTGCGTCCGGCACGTCCGCCCTCGGCCTCGGGTCGGGGAGGCGGCTGACCGTGGGGTCCCCGTCCGGTGCGCCCAGGTGACGCACGTAGACGTGGTTCGAGGGGACCGAAGCGATGACTGGGCTCAACTGAGTGCCTTTCAGGGCAGGCACACCGCGCGCCGAGTGAGGGGGCGCCGGCGCGGAGGGGGGCCGCGTTTCTGGAGCCACCACACGGTGGGTACCCGTTCGGGCAGGGCCTCAGACGTCGGCGCGGTATGACCGCCTCGGCGCTGGGTAGGGGAGCGTCATGGAGCCGACCCCTGGGACCGACGAGGCACTCGAGGAGCTCGAGAGGTACGGCGACACCAGGCTCCGGGAGGACCTGCGGCGCCTGGTCGACGAGGCGAGGCGGAGGGTCCCCGAGCTGATGGGGGTGAGCCTGGGCCTGCTGGTCGACAACCTGGTGCTCACCTACGTGGCGAGCGACCTGGACGTCGCGGTGCTCGACGGCATGCAGTACCTCGAGGCCGGCCCCTGCACCCGAGCGGCCCTGACGGCAGACGTCATCGAGACGACCGCGGATAGCCTCTTCGACGAAGAGACCTGGCAGACGTTCGCGCTGGCGACCGCGGCCCGTGGGGTGCGCAGCAGCCTGTCCCTGCCCTTCCTGCGCAACGGCGTGGTCACCGGTGGCGCCAACTTCTACGGCTCTGGCCACCGGACCTTCGACGGTCACGTCGAGCACCTCGCAGCCCTGTTCGGGGCGTGGCCCGCGGGCGCGGTGCACAACGCAGACCTCGAGTTCCGGACCAGGATCGAGGCCACGCGTGGCGTGTCGAACCTCAGGGAGGCTCGCATGGTCGACCAGGCCATCGGCGTCCTGATCGCCGAAGGCGTCTCCGACCCGAACGAGGCCGAGACCCGTCTGCGCGAGGCCGCGGCGCGGGCCGGGGTCCCCATCGGTGTCCTCGCCCGTGCCGTGGTGGAGGCGTACGCGGGTGCAGGAGACACCGACGAGACGGACCCGCACGACTGACCTCCGAGCTCGGCGACGGGAGTCCAGGACGCGGTCCCGGAGCCTGCGCTGATGTCGGACAGGGTGTCAGGGCTCGTTGAGCTCGTCGGGCGAACCCGTGGACACCGTTGTCGTGCCGACCTTCTCGCCGATGGCGAGATGCCCACCTAGGTATGCCGACAGACCCGCCACCGAGAGCCCGGCCAGTCCCAGCGCCACCCCGCGGCGACGGTGGCGTGGCCGCGCGGCCCACGAGGCGGCATACAGCCCCAGCGACACGACGTTGAGCCCGGCGTGCACGACCGCGACGCGACGCGGTCTCGACCCGATACCGGCGTACTCGGCCACCCCGGTCAGCGCGGCGGCCGGCGCCGTGGCGAGTCCGGCGCCGACGAGGCGTCGGGACGCGGCCGCGGCGCCGGGTCCACCGACGAGGTCGAGCAGCGCCGACGACGTCCAGAAGCCGATCGGCAGGTCGGTGACGAAGGGGTGGGCGGCGTGGCCCATGGCCTCACCGGTGACGAGGCGGCGCCAGGCGCCGGTGCCGCGGAGGTGGGCGGAGAGGGGCGCGAGGGCGGTGGCGGCCGCATCGAGCGAGGGGCGACCCTCCACGAGCCGCTCGACGAGACCGACGGCGGGACCCGGCCCGGACGTCGTGGTGTGTGACGGTTCCATGCCGGGCCCCTACCCGGTCGGCAGGTGCTCGAACGCCGACCGTCAGGAGATGACGGCGTCGACGGCCTTCTTCATGGCGCTCGGCTGCTCGGGACGGCGCGGTGCGCGCTTCCTCGCCTCGAGCAGCTCCTCGCCGAGCTCCTGCAGCTGCTTGCGGCCGAGGCCTTCACGCACCTTGGGGAACCACTCCTGCTCCTCCTCCTCCATGTGGTGCTCCACGTTCTCGATGAGGACGGTGGTCTTGGCGTCGAAGCGCTCGTCGGTGGCGTCCATCGTGGCCAGCTCCATGCACAGCACGTCCGCGACGTGGTGCTCCTCGTACGACTCGAGCACGTCGTCCTCGAGGTCGGGCAGCAGCTGCCGGACTCGCGGGTACATCACCTCGTTCTCGACGTAGGTGTGCACGGTCAGCAGCTCGAGGATCGAGTCGACGATGGTCTGCTTCTGGACCGGCGTGAGGCCGGCCTTGCGGAAGGCCCGGAACTGCTTGCGCACCTCCTGGTGGTCGTTCTTCAACAGGACGATGGCGTCGTGGGACATGGCGCTCCTCGGGGCGGTGACGGGGTGGCCCGGCTCCCGGGCCCAAACCGTCCTTACCCAGCCCAACCATCCCTCGTACCCCGCGCCAGCACATTCAGATCAGGGGGTCGACGGGCGCTTGAGCCCCACAACCTTGGGTACCCCAACCGCGTGACAGCATCGCCCGCCACATCGTGGCTCGAGAACGGGGCCGCACGGTGGGCGACCGATGAAGGGACAAGGATCCATGACCGAACGACCTTATGAGACAACGGTTCCCGATGACCTGACCTCCGGGGCTTCGTCGACGTCGGGCCTGTCGGCCGCGGGTGGAGGCGCCAGCTCGCTCGGTGCCTCCTCCACGGGCGGCCAAGGATCGGGCTCGACGGCAGCGACCGCCGGTGAGGAGGCGAAATCGGTGGCGTCCGACGCCGCCGACAGCGGGCGCCACGTTGCCGAGACCGCGGCCTCGGGCGCCAAGGACGTCGTGTCCGAGGCCACCACGCAGCTGCGCCAGCTCTTCGACCTGGTGCGTACGGAGCTCGACGGCCACGCGTCCTCCCAGGGCCAGCGTGCCGTCGGGGGCCTGCGCTCGCTCGCGGACGAGCTGCGCCAGATGGGCTCCAGCTCCCAGCAGCAGGGCATCGCCGGAGAGGCGGCACACCAGGCGGCCGACCGTGCCTCGTCCTTCGCCGACTGGCTCGACAACAGGCAGCCGGGCGAGATCCTGGACGAGGTGCGCTCGCTGGCCCGCCGACGCCCCGGGGCCTTCCTGCTCGGGGCTGCCGCCATCGGCCTGCTGGGCGGCCGCCTGACGCGCGGGCTCTCCGCGGGTGGTCCGGACCAGCAGACCTCCGGTGCGACCGGGTACGCCCCGGGGGCGCAGGACGCGGTCGCCGGCTACCCGTCGGGTGGCTCCATGGGCGCATACCCGACAGGTGCCACCTCGGTGGGTGTCCCGCCGGACGTGGCGCCCGTGCGGTCGGAGCCCTACACCGTGGGAGTCCGCGACACCGACACGCACGCGGTCACCACGGCGACCGATGGCCTGACCGATGTCCCGCGCCCGTCCGCGACGGAAGTGCCCTACGGCGAGGGGGAGAGCGGGGCTCGCGGATGAGCACCGTTCCCCGCGACGAGCTCGGCCCCGGCGGTCTCGGCGCCCAAGGTGCTCCGTACGCCGGGCCGCACGAGAGCTCCCACGAGAAGGCCGAGCACGCCTCCATCGGCGAGCTCGTCGGCGACATCTCCCAGGGCCTCAGCACCCTGATGCGCCAGGAGGTCGAGCTGGCGAAGGCCGAGGTACGTGACTCGGCCAAGCGAGCCGGCAAGGCAGCAGGGCAGTTCGGAGCTGCGGCTCTTGCCGGCTGGATGGCCCTCCTGTTCCTGTCGATCGCCGTGTGGGAGTTCCTGTCGAGCGCCCTCGAGAGCCGGGGCTGGGCCGCCGTGATCGTCATGGCGGTCTGGGGCATCGCCGCCGCCGTGCTGGCTGCCGCCGGCCGCAAGAACAGCAAGCAGATCCAAGGACTGCCGCGCACGACCGAGACCGCCAAGCAGGTCCCGAACGCGCTGAAGGGAAACGAGGAGACCTCATGACCATCGAGTACCCGACCACGAACGGGCCGGCGGACGGGCCGGCGAGCAACGACCCCGATGCCATCCGGGCTGACATCGAGCGCACGCGTGCAGGCCTGAGCCGCGACGTCAACGCGCTCGGCGAGTCCGTGACGCCGGGCCACATCGCCCACCGGCAGGCCGAGAAGGTCAAGGGCCGGGCGAGCCGGCTGCGCGACCACGTGATGGGCACCGCCTCGGAGGCGGGCGACAAGGCGTCCGGCGTCGCCCATGGCGTGGGCGACCACGCGTCCGACATGGCACGCGGGGTCACCGACACCGCTCAACAGGCGGGACACACCGTCCAGCGCAAGACGCAGGGCAACCCGCTCGCTGCTGGCCTCGTGGCCCTCGCCGCAGGCTGGCTCGTGGGATCGCTGCTGCCGGCGTCCGAGAAGGAGCGCCGGCTGGCTGAGTCCGCGAAGGACCGAGCGCAGCCGGTGCTCGAGGAGGCGCAGAGCACGGTCAAGGACGTCGCGAGCGAGTCCGCAGACCGCCTCAGGCAGCCTGCGCAGGAGGCCGTGGAGTCCGTCAAGGACACCGCACGCTCGGCTGCCGACGACGTCAAGCAGGAGGGGCAGCAGGCTGCCAGCGACGTACGAGACAGCGCGTCCCAGTCGGCGGGCACCGTCAAGGACCAGGCCCAGGGCTGACGGCGACGCCGTCGACGCGTGTGACGAGGGGCCGGGCGCTGGGAGCGCCCGGCCCCGCTCGCACGCCACCCGTCTCCGAGCGCCACGGGTCGGCGACGGCAGCGACGGTTTCGATGCGCTTGCGCCAAGACCGCATCGGGAGAGACCGAGGAGATCTCGACCCAGGCACTCGTCGTCCCAGCAGCCCACGGGCTCGGCGTCAGCGACGGCTGCGGAACAGGGAGGTGGTCGTCGCCACCGCAGCCCGCAGCCCTGAACCATGGCCGCCGCCGAGCCGGTTGCCCTCGGGCGCACTCTGCGCGACGTTGCCCGCCTGGGCGGGCAGGCGCGTCAGGGGGTCGGACGCGAGACGGGCGAAGAGCGGGCCGACCCAGGCGTCGTACACGCGTGGAAGGAGGGTGAAGCCGAGGCGCGTCACTGCGTCGAGGCCCCCTCCGTGGACGACCGGCCTGGGGTGGTCGAGTGTGCACACGACGACTCGTGCCGCCTTGTCGGCCGACCAGACCACCGGGGGCGGCCGCCCGGCCGGCCCACCCGCGTACGCCGCCTGCCGGTAGATCTGGGCACGCATGCCCGGCAGGGCGTGCCGGAGCACGTTCGCCGACCCGAGCAGGTTGGTGGCGACCACCCCGTCGAACAGCGACGCCTCCAGCTCGTCGAGGCGGCCGTACGCCACGACGCCCGCGCTGGACACGACGGCGTCGAGCGGCCCCCGCGACGCGGTCAGGTCCTCGAGCGAGCGGCCCACAGCAGCGTCGTCGCGCACGTCGACGGGCACGGTGCCGACCCACGCGGCCCCGAGGGCGAGGCGCTGCCCCGACGCGCCAGCCGGTGCGCGGTGGCGAGGCCGACACCGCTCGAGGCGCCCGTCACGAGGACGAGCGGGGCCGGCCCGGGGAGCCTCGGTGGTGTCTGCACCCCTGCGCCGTGCCCGCCGCGTGCCCGGTCGTAACGCGTTTGCTCGTCCCGCGGCCCGGGTAGGAGACGAGCGGCAGCGCACCGGCCATCGAGAGGACGACGTGACGACGACCGACGCCGTGGTGATCGGCAGCGGACCCAACGGCCTCGTGGCCGCCAACCTTCTCGTCGACGCGGGCTGGTCGGTGGTCGTGCTCGAGGAGCAGGACCGTCCCGGTGGCGCGGTGTGGAGCGACGACACCGTCGCCCCCGGCCACGTGCATGACACCTTCAGCTCGTTCTACCCGCTCGCGGCGGGCTCCCCGACGATCCGTGGCCTCGAGCTCGAGCAGCACGGACTCGAGTGGGTGCAGGCGCCGTCGGTCGTCGGGCACTCCTTCCCGGGCGGTCGGTGGGGGGTGCTGCACCGCGACCGGCACGACACCGCGGTCTCGCTCGATGCCGACTGCTCCGGCGACGGCGAGGCCTGGCTGAAGCTCTGCGAGACGTGGGACCGCGTCGGCGACGACCTCATCCGCTGCCTCCTGACCCCCTTCCCACCCGTCCGGGGAGGTGCCGGCCTGGCCCGCCGGGTCCTTCGGCCCGGCGGGTTCGAGCTCGTGCGCGAGATGCTCATGCCGGCGCGCACGCTCGTGGAGAAGCTGTTCGGCGGCGAGGCGGCGCGACTGCTCGTCGCGGGCAACGCGGCGCACGCCGACATCGGACTGGAGTCGCCGGGGTCGGCCGCCATGGGCCTGCTCCTCGTCCTGCTCGGCCAGAGCGTGGGATTCCCCGTGCCCCGCGGTGGGGCGGCGAGCTTCTCCGGTGCGATGGTGCGCCGTCTCGAGCAGAAGGGCGGCGAGCTGAGTCTCGGCGAGCCGGCCGTCGGCGTACGCGTGGAAGGTGGGCGGGCGGTCTCCGTGCGCACCGCGGGGCGGGAGATCACGGCTCGGCGAGCGGTGCTCGCGGACGTGTCGGCGCCGGCGCTGTACGGCGGGCTGGTCGGGTGGGACGACCTGCCCGCGAGGCTGCGTCACCGCATGCAGCGGTTCGAGTGGGACCCCTCGACGGTGAAGGTCGACTGGGCGCTCGACGCCCCGGTGCCGTGGGAGGGCGCGCCAGAGTCGATGCCCGGGACGGTGCACGTCGCCGACTCCCTCGACCAGCTGTCGCTCACCGGCGCCAAGGTGGCGGCCGGCCTGGTGCCCGAGCGACCGTTCCTGCTCGTCGGCCAGATGGGGGTCGCCGACCCCACGCGCGTGCCGGCCGGGGGAGAGTCACTGTGGGCGTACACCCATGTGCCGCAACGCGTCCGTGGTGACGCCGCCACCGACGGCGACGGGCTACCCAGGGTTCGCGGCACGTGGGACGACGCAGACCTGGAGGCCATGGCCGAACGGGTGGAGGCCCGCATCGAGAGCCGGGCGCCGGGCTTCCGCAACCGCATCACGGCGCGCCGGGTGCTGGGTCCGAGACAGCTGGAGGCCCTGGACAGCAACCTTGCCGGTGGCGCCATCAACGGCGGCACGGCGGGCTTGCACCAGCAGCTCGTCTTCCGCCCCGTCGCAGGGTCGGGCCGGGCCGAGACGCCCGTCCGCAACCTCTACCTCGCCTCTGCCTCGGCGCACCCGGGGGGCGGGGTGCACGGCGCCTGTGGCTCCAACGCGGCCAGAGCGGCCCTGTGGCACAACCGATTCCGCACATCCTGGAGGCGAACGTGAGCACGACCAGACGGATCATCCACGCCCCACCCGAGAGGGTCTTCGACGTCCTGGCAAACGGCTGGAGCTACAGCCAGTGGGTCGTGGGCGCGTCGCGCGTGCGCGACGTGACACCGGGATGGCCCGCAGAGGGCGCCGAGATCCACCACTCGGTGGGCGCCTGGCCGCTGCTCATCAACGACCTCACCACCGTGGTGCGGTCCGAACGCCCCCACCTGCTCGAGCTCACGGTGCGTGCGTGGCCCTCGGGCGAAGGTGTGGTGCGGGTCACCTGCCGCGCAGAGGGCGAGGACACCGAGGTCACCATGGAGGAGGACGCCAAGAAGGGCCCGGCGCTGCTCGTCCCACGCGTCCTGAGAGACCTTGCCCTCGACCAGCGCAACCGCGAGGCGCTGGCGCGGCTCGCGATCCTGGTGGAGCGCGCCGGGGCCGACGTGCCATGACCGCGCCGGGAGGCCATCTCGGCCGCTGACCGCCGAGCGGGCCTGCGCGGTGTGGTCAGAGCTGGGCGCGCGCGTGGTCGCTGTGCGTGACGCCCTCGGCGTCCCTGGCGCAGTGGGAGCAGCAGTAGACGTCGTCGCCCACCTCCACCCCGTGGCCGAGGATGCGGCACCCGCACTTGCCACACGCCGGAGCCCAGGCGCTGATCGCGCACTCGAGGCTGTCGTAGGTCGCGGTGCGGTCCCCGCGAGTGATGGTGAAGGACCTGTCGTAGTCGTTGCCGCACATGTCACACCTGGCCATGAGGCACCTCCAATGCTTCGGTCGACGGCGAGTTCCGTTGTGTCGAGGGGATACCCGTGCCGGAGCAGCGGCAAACCCAGGCTCTTCCCCCTCGAGCTTTCTACGTCGAAGTTTTGGTCGGCGGCCCACGGGGTATCGATGTTGCGTGACCACGACCTTGCGCGCGGTGGCGGCTCTCGCGGCTGCCCTGACCCTGACGGCGTGCTCGTCCGTCGACGAGCCCGAGGCGCAGCGGGTCGCCACGGAGTTCGCCCGCCTCGCAGGCACCGACCCGGGTGCTGCGTGCTCCCTGCTGGCCCCGCGAACCCTGCAGCAGGTGACCGAGGACGGCGACGGAGACTGCGCCGAGGGCCTGAGGTCCGACTCTCCCGAGGCGCCCACCGAGGTGACGTCGGTGTCGGTCGCCATCAACGGAGCGCAGGTGGTGATGGCGGGCCAGGTGGTCTTCCTGGCCCGCTTCGACAGCGGCTGGAAGGTGCTGGCTGCGGGCTGCAGCCGGCAGGGTTCCGACGACGCCGTGCCGTACGACTGCAGCGTGAAGGGAGCCTGACGTGAAGGCGATGTTCCTCCTCTACGTCGTCGTGATCGCGGCCGGGTTGGCCGCCGCCTTCGCTGTCGGGTTGGCGGGCCGATGAGCAGGCGACACGAGACCGGTCCGGGCGGAGCCTGGCGGCACCACAGCTTGACGATCGTGTTCGGCCTGCTCCTGCTCCTCTTCGTCGTGGGGCAGGCTGTGGCCGGTACGGCTGAGTACAACGAGACCGCCCGCACGGACGGCGTGCAGCAGATCTCCTTCGCCCGTTACGTCTCCTCGTCGTCGTTCCTCGTCGACCTCGTCGAGAACTGGCAGTCGGAGTATCTCCAGTTCACCCTTTACATCCTGCTCACGATCTGGCTCGTCCAGCGCGGCTCCTCCGAGTCGAAGAAGCCGGGGGAGACGGGGCGCGAGAGCGACGAGGAGCAGCTCGTCGGCCGGTTCGCCAGGCCGGACTCACCCCGCTGGGCGCAGGTCGGTGGCTGGCGGCGCGCCGTGTACTCGCACTCCCTCGTCATCGCGATGACCGTGGTGTTCGTGCTCTCGTGGCTCGCACAGGCCGTGACCGGCCGGGTGGCCGAGAGCGAGCAGCGGATGCGCGACCTGCTCGACCCGGTGTCGTTCGGCGACTACCTGGTGAGCCCTGACTTCTGGTCGCGAACGCTGCAGAACTGGCAGTCCGAGATGCTCGCCATCGCGTCGATGGCCGTCTTCGCGATCTACCTGCGCGAACGGGGGTCACCGGAGTCGAAGCCCGTCGGCATGCCGCACGACGTGACGACGGCAGACGACTGAGCCACCGGCAGCGCGTCCGCGGCACCGCTACGACGACTGACTGGCCCTCAGGAGGCCGTGGTCAGTGGTGGCTCGAGGGTGTCGTCCACGTCCTCGCTGTCGTCGACGAGGTGGTCGTGCAGGCGCACCGTGATGCGGCGCAGGGTGCGGGAGACCTGCATCTGGCTGATGCCGCGGGCATCGCCGATCTCACGCTGGGTCATGCCCTCCACGTAACGCATGAGGAGCAGCTCGCGCTCCCCGTCGTCGAGCTCCGTGAGCGCCTCGGTGAGACAGACACGGTCGTCGGCGCTCTCGAGGGCGTGGTCGTCGCAGGCCAGGAACGCCTCGAGTCCGGGGCGGTCGTCGTCGGCAGGGCTGCAGTCGAGCGAGAGGGGGCTGAACCCGGTCGCTGCCACGTCGACCTCCCGCACCTGCGCGACCGTCGAGCCGACCGCATCGGCGACCTGTGCGTCGCTGGGCGTGCTTCCCGACTGCTGCTCCAGGGCGGCCCGGGTCGCGTTCACGTCGGCTCGCAGCTCCTGCAGCCGACGCGGCGGCCGCACGACCCATCCGCGGTCACGGAACCAGCGCTTCAGCTCGCCGCTGATCGTCGGCACGGCGTAGGCCGCGAACGAGGGCGCGTGTCCGGGCTCGTAGCGCCGGATCGCCTTGACGAGAGCCAGTCTCGCGACCTGGACGAGATCGTCGTGCTCGATGCCCCGGCCGTCGTAGCGGGCGGCCATGCGGGTGCACAGGTCGAGGTAGAGCAAGGTGATCTCTTCCACCACGTGCTCGGCCTCGTGGCCCGACGCGACGGACAGCCGCTGGAACAGGATGGTGGTCTCGGCGTCACGCTCGGCGAACGAGGGACGCAGGTGGGCGGGGTCGGTTGAGTCGGAGAACGCCATGACTCATCTCCCATCGAATGGGTGACGGAGTCGGCGCTGGTGTTGGACCGCTCGGCCACCTCGAGCGTGTCACGAGATGGGGATCCGCGCAATGCCCTCCCTGCGCACGGCCGATTGCGACTGGGCCCCGGGCCGCTGGGTACGAAGCCGGGGACGACACCGAGACCTCAGCAGGAAGGACGTGCCGGGTCAGAGATCGCCGACCGTGCGGACCAGCTCGTGCGCCACGACGACAAGGGCGGATTCCCGGCCCAGCAGCAGGAGCCCCCCGGGCTCACGAGCCAGATGGATCCTGTGCCGGACCACGGCGAGAAGACCTACGGGGGCCACGGCCGGCTGAAGGGTCTGCGCGCGCTCGTGACCGGTGGCGACTCCGGGATCGGTCGCGCGATCTCCATCGCGTACGCCCGTGAGGGCGCGGACGTGGCCATCAGCTACCTGCCGGAGGAGCAGCCGGACGCCGAGGACACGGCCCGCCTCGTCGAGGCGGCCGGGCGCACCTGCGTGCTGCTGCCCGTCGACCTGGTCCACCGCCAGGCGTGCCTTCAGGTGGTCGCGGACGCCGTACGAGGCCTGGGCGGGCTCGACGTGCTGGTCAACAACGCCGGATACCACTGGGACCGCGGCCCGAGCGGGCTCGAAGGTCTCCAGCCCGAGCACGTCGAGCGCGTTCTGCGCACGAACCTGCACGCCGTCATCTGGCTCTGCCAGGCCGCCCTGCCGCACCTCGGGCCCGGCTCCTCGATCATCAACACGACGTCCATCCAGGCCTACGACCCGTCGCCGGCGCTGCTCGACTACGCAGCCACCAAGGCGGCCCTCAACAACCTCACCGTAAACCTCGCGGCAGCACTGGGCCCCAAAGGGATCCGTGTGAACGCCGTGGCGCCGGGACCCATCTGGACGCCGCTCCAGCCGGCAACGCGCGAGGCGAAGAAGATCGAGACGTTCGGGGCCGACACACCGCTGGGCCGAGCCGGTCAGCCGGGAGAGGTCGCCCCGGCGTACGTCTTCCTGGCCTCGCCGTCCGATGCGAGCTACGTGTCAGGGACGGTCGTCGGCGTCACGGGCGGCGGCGCGGTGTTCTGACCGGCGAGCAGCAGCAAGGGCGCCGACCGTGCCGTCGGCGCCCTTGTCGTGAAGGTGCGTTCAGCCGTCGTCGCGATCCCAGGGTGGGGTCTCGTCCATCTTGGCGTAGTACTTCGCCAGGTGACTGCGCACGCGGTCGCGGTCCTTGTCAGGCAGGTCGACGCCACCACGCGAGCCCTGCAGGACCGCGGCGGCCGCCATGACTCCCCGGGGCACGGCCCTCAGCCGGCCGTCGACGACGTCGGCGATGAGCAGCTTGTAGGAAGTGAAGTTGTCCTTCTTCTCGGCGTCGTACCAGACGTGGGCGTCGCGGTACTTCTCGTTCGGCTCGTCATCGGCGCCGGCCCAGCTGCGGACCCGCTTCTCGGCGGCGTCGCCGTCCCACTCGCGGTCGCGATCGGCGAGGGGCAGGTCCTGGAAGCTCGTGACACTCATCGGTTCTCCTTCGCTGTTGGCTGATGGCTGAGCCTGGTGCTCATGCTGTGCCTGGTGCCGACGGCCGGCGGGGCGCCGAACCCAGACCGGTCGTGCGGGCGAGGGGGAGAGGACGACCTTGAGGCAGCCGTCCTGCTTCTCCTGAAAGAGCTTGTAGAGGGCGGGTGCGTCCTCGAGCGACGCACGGTGCGTCGCGAGGGACTCGAGGCCGAACACGTCCTCGTCGCCCCTGAGGATGTCGAGCAGCTCGTCGCTCCACCGACGCACATGGCACTGGCCCATCCTTATGGTGAGGCCCTTGTCGAAGAGGTCCATCATCGGCATCGGGTCGGCCATGCCCCCGTAGACACCGCTGATCGAGAGCGTCCCGCCTCGCCGCACGGCCGCGACTGCGGTGTGGAGAGCAGCGAGCCTGTCAATGCCGAAGCGCTCGATCGCTCCCCGAGCCAGGGGCTTGGGCATGCGGCTTGTCGCGCCGATCGCCCTCTCCGCCAACGGGTTCCCGTGCGCCTCCATCCCCACCGCGTCGATCACGGCGTCGGGCCCGCGACCGTCGGTGAGGTCGATGAGGGCCTGTGGCACGTCGGTGTCCGAGGCATCGACCACCTCGGCGCCGGTGCGGCGCGCGAGCTCGAGGCGGTCGGACACGAGGTCGACACCGATGACCCGCCCGACCCCGCGGTGCAGCGCGCTCCTCACGGCGAGCTGGCCCACCGGGCCGAGCCCGAGGACCGCCAGGGTGTCGTTGCCGTTGACCTCGGCGTACTCCACGGCCTGCCATGCCGTCGGCAGGATGTCGGAGAGGTAGAGGTAGCGCTCGTCGGGACCCTCGGACGGCAGCTCGATCGGCCCGAAGTCGGCGTGCGGCACGCGGACGTACTCCGCCTGCCCACCGGGCACCGCTCCGTAGAGGCTGGTGTAGCCGAACAGGCTCGCCCCCTTGCCCGCCGCCGTGTTCTGCGTGGTCTCACACTGGGCGAAGAGCCCGCGCTGGCACATCCAGCACCGCCCGCACGAGATGTTGAAGGGGACGACGACGCGGTCCCCGGGGGAGAGGGTCGCGACGTCGGGCCCCACCTCCTCGACGATGCCCATGAACTCGTGCCCCAGGACGTCGCCCGGTGCCAGGTAGGGGGCGAGCACCTTGTAGAGGTGCAGGTCCGAACCACAGATCGCCGTCGAGGTGACGCGGACGACCGCATCGGTGGTGTCGACGATCCGTGGGTCGGGTACGTCGGTCACGCGGACGTCCTCGATGCCGTGCCAGGTCAGTGCTCTCACGTCCGGCCTCCTACCCACGGCCGGAGTCCCGGAAACGACGAGGGCGGCGGCCCACGTCCCGACCCACCGACGCCGAGGAGGCACCATGACTGAACATCCCACCGGCACCGACAGCCTCACCGCCACCAGCCCTGTGGCTGTCGTCCTCGGGGCGTCACGCGGCCTCGGTTTCCTCGTCGCCCGCGAGCTGGTCGACCGCGGTCACCACGTCGTCGTGGCTGCACGCGACCGCTCGGAGGTCGACGAGGCCGTCGCCGAGCTGAGCCGCCGAGGTGACGTCACGGGCGAGACCTGCGACGTGCGTGACCGGCACGACGTCGGGGAGCTCGTCGGCCGGGTCGAGCACACGCTGGGCCCCATCGAGGTGCTGCTGACGGTGGCGGGCATCATCCAGGTCGCGCCGGCGGCGACTCTGGTCCTCCACGAGTTCGAGGACGCCATCGACACCATGGCGTGGGGTCCGATCAATGCCGCGATGACCGTGCTCCCGCACATGCGCCGGCGGGGCCGTGGCCGCATCGGGACGGTCACGTCGATCGGCGGGATGGTGTCTCCTCCGCACCTGCTGCCCTACGCCACGGCCAAGTTCGCCGCGGTCGGCTTCTCCGACGGTCTCGCGTCGGCACTGAGCGGAACCGGGGTGACCGCGACGACGGTCGTGCCGGGGCTCATGCGTACGGGAGGTCACGAGCATGCGAGGTTCGGCGGAGACGCGGCCGCAGAGTACTCGTGGTTCGCACCGGCAGCCTCGCTCCCGCTGCTGTCGGTCGATGCGGACCGGGCGGCACGGCGCATCGTGGACGCAGTGCTGGCCGGCAGGCCGATGGTGGTGTTGACGCCCCTCGCCTGGCTGGGCATCCGAGTGCGTGGTCTGGCGCCCGGCATGACCACGCGCCTCATGGGGCTGGCCGGGCGGCTGCTCCCGGCTCCGCCGCAGCGAGGAGGGGCCCGCACGGTCGAGGGCGTAGACGCGCGCCGTCGTGTGGGCTCGCGGGTCGTGCACGTGCTCTCGCGCCTCGGCGACGCCGCTGCCCGCCGCAACCACGAGTGACCGCGCGGCGGCGGGCAACGCAGCCGTGCACGAGGCGCAGGCGAGGCGCTCGCGCGAGCCTGCGTGCATTCCCGGGCCTGAGGGTAAGGGCCGTGTGAGACGTCGAGACCCGAAGGAGGCGCCATGCCGCGCAAGGACCCCGGACCGTCGGTCAAGGACAAGGACATGTACGAGGCTCTCCGCGACGACGGTGCGAGCAAGGAGAAGGCTGCCCGCATCTCGAACGCCGCCGCCGGGAGCTCTCGCTCGAAGGTGGGTCGAAAGGGCGGCCGGGCGGGGGACTACGAGGACATGAGCAAGGACCAGCTGATGGACCGTGCCCGCGACATCGGCATCAAGGGGCGGTCGAGGATGACCAAGAAGGAGCTCATCTCCGCTCTGCGCAACCACTGACCCCTGCGACCCCAGCCCGAGAAGGCCAGCAGCACCTGGACCTCGAGCGCCGGCGGCGTCGGGGCGACAGCCGTTGCGGCCGTTGCGGCCGCGACCGGAAGGGTACGGGGCGAAGGACGAACCACTCCACCGCACCCGATCGAGAGGTTGCCCGATGACGCTGACCGCCGTCGCCCTCAACTGCACGCTGAACCCGACACCGGCGGAGTCGAGCACCGAGCTGCTGGCCCAGCAGGTGCTGGACGCTCTCGCCGAGCACCACGTGACCGGTTCGATGGTCCGCGTCGTGGACCACGACGTGCGGCCGGGAGTCGACCTCGACATGGGGGAGGGGGATGCGTGGCCCGGCATCCGCGAGCAGGTCATGGCGAGCGACATCCTGGTCCTCGCCACGCCGACGTGGCTGGGACAGCACAGCAGCGTGTGCCAGCGCGTCCTCGAACGGCTCGACGCGGAGCTGTCGGAGAAGGACGACGAGGGCCGCCTGCAGACGTACGGCAAGGTCGCGGTCGTGGTGGTCGTCGGGAACGAGGACGGTGCGCACCACGTCAGCGCCGTCTGCTTCCAGGCGCTCAACGACGTCGGCTTCACCATCCCGGCCGGCGGGGTCACCTACTGGAACGGCGAGGCCATGCACGGCACGGACTTCAAGGACCTCCCGGAGACGCCTGACGCCGTCGCGAGCACGACGAAGACCTTGGCCGCGAACGCTGCCCATCTCGCCGGCCTCCTCGCCGCCAACGCGTACCCGCCGTCGGCCGACGGCTAGCTGTGATGTCCGGTCCCGCCGGTCAGGGGCCCGGGGGGTCTTGGAGGTCATGCCGGCCGAGGCGGCGAGCCCAGCGGTACGCGGGCTCACGCATCGCGACCACCCAGGACGGTGGCCTGGTGCCGGACAGCTCGTTGACGATCGGGTCGAACCGCTGCTCGTCGGCCGGCTGCTCGTGCAGCAGGTCGATGAGCCCGACCGGCTGCCAGTCCCCGCCATCGGCAGCCACGGCGAGCTCGTACTGCCGTGGCTCGGCCTCGCGGCTCGTCGGACGCACGAGCAGCACGAGCGAACGTCCTCCGGCCGTCGTCGGCAGCAGCGTCGTGAGGGGGCGCTCGGTCGCGTGACGGACGGGTCGCAGCACGTGTCGGGTCGCCCGTCCCGTGCCCGTCGTCGCGAAGAGCAGGTCGGCGGGCCCGGAGTGCGAGCCGGCGCCGGGAAGCCGCAGCGCCAGGCCACCGACGTCCCACCACCCGCTCGGCATCCCGAGCGCCCGTGAGACCCGCACCGTGCACGCGTGCGCGCCACGGTCCTCGAGCACCGCGACCCCGAGGTCGGGTAGTGGCGCGTCGACCCGCAGTCGTGCAGCCCAGGTCGTGCCGGCCGCGTGGAGCGGCTTGCGGCGGGTGACCGCGGCGACCGCGCCCAGGGCTGCGGCGAGCGCGGCGCCGAGGGCCCGCGGGGGACCTCCAGGCACGTCCGCCCGGTCTGCGCCGCTGGGCCGGTGCTCGGCAGCACGCCGCGGTCCCGCGGGTCCGCTGAGGGAGAGGCGAGCGATCACGCCGTACTCCTACCCATCCGGCAGACGTCCGACGCCGGGCAGGTTCGGCGCGGACGCCCCGAAAGCGCCTTCCGGGCTCGTCCCGCGTCATGCGTACCCGCCGGAGGCGTCGTCAGGGGTGAAGAGCCCGGACGCCGTGGGCCAGGTCATCCGGCAGCGGCGCTCGGGAAGGAAGGACGAGGATGTCGATCCTGACGCTGACGATGCCCGTGGCCGGGCTGGTGCTGATGCTCACCCTGCAGAGGCTCGAGGACCGGTTGCTCGGGCCGGGTGCCCAGGACGGGCCGGTGAGCCGTCCGCCGCCTGCCGGACCGGGGCGGCCGCCGGGAGCGGTGCTCTGCGCTCTGGGTCCCGCAGCGAGGTCGGGGAGAGGAAGGGCGAGAGCAGCGAGTCGGGCCCGATGTCGAGTGATCGCCGGGCAATGCCCGCGAGGATGTCGGCAACCTGCACCCGGGGGTCGTCGCGCGAGTCGACGGTGACGAGGCCGGCCAACGGCGACACCTGCTCCTCGAGCGGGTCCTCCGGCCCGCCCCAGCCGGCAGCCGGACCGCGCCCCTGCGCGAGGACCCGCTGGAGGCGCCTGAGACGGGTGGCGGTGAGCGCGCTCTGCTCGTCGTGCACCACGCGCACCTGCCGGTGGTTCCCGCTCCAGAACAGCACGGTCTCGGCCAGCGCCGGGAGCATCGGCTCGAGCGGTGGGGGAATGGCCGCGTCGTAGAGGTCCAGTCGCGCCAGGACGGCACGAGTGCGCGTGCGCGTCAGGGAGGCGAGCACCGTTCCGGCTTCATCGTCGAGGCCGGCCGCCAGGGTGTCGCGGGCCCGGAAGAAGGCGTCGACGACGCGTCGGCCCGGCTGCCGCCGCCTCTTGGGGCGCACCAGTTCGACGAAGGCGGTGAGGAAGGCGTCCCAGTCGGCTCCCCTCCGTCGTCCCGCTCGGTAGAGGGCGAGTGCCGCGGGGCGGAGGTGCTGGCTGAGGCGCGTGCCCGCGGCGTACGTCGGCTCGGCCAGCAGGAGGTCGACGACCCGCGTCACGAGGAAGAACTCCTTGTCGACCACCTGCACGTGCGCCCGGTCGGTCAGCGCAGCCAGCAGCGGCTCCCAGACGTCTCTCGCGCGCGGGCCGCGCAGCAGCTGCCCTGACTTGAACTCGCCACGGGGCCAATGGAACCCAGACCTGAGCTCCTCGACGAGCGCGGCGGCCTCGTCGAGGCCGAGGTCGACGCTGGCGTGCGTGAACACCGGAGTGGCGGCATCGAGCAGGTTGCTGCCCGAGAACCCGGACTCGTCGCACGCAATCTCGATGACGGGCAGGACCGGGCTGCCGGCCGTCTCGAGCGGGGGCAGCCCCCCTTGCAGGGGTAGCCGGGGATGCGGGTCCACGGGCCCATGCTCACTCGCCGGGGGGTCGGCCACCAAGGACTTTTCGCCCGGACCGACTCGACGCAGACGCATGGGCCCGATGGTCCGCCGGGCTAGAGCACCTGCGAGAGGAAGCGCTGGAGGCGCTCCGTCCGTGGCGCCTCGAAGACCGCGCCGGGCTCGCCAGCCTCGAGGACGCGGCCCTGGTCCATGAAGAGGACCTGCTGGGCCACCGAGCGAGCAAAGCCCATCTCGTGGGTGACGACGAGCATCGTCATGCCCTCTGCCGCCAGGTCGGCCATCGTGGCCAGGACACCCTTGACGAGCTCGGGGTCGAGCGCGGACGTCGCCTCGTCGAAGAGCATCACCTCGGGCTCCATCGCGAGGGCGCGCGCGATCGCGACCCGCTGCTGCTGGCCGCCCGACAGGGTTCCGGGCCGCACGTCGGCCTTGTGGGCGAGGCCGACACGGTCGAGATGGACGAGGGCTCGCTCGGCCGCCTCATCCTTCGAGAGACCCTTGAGACGCGTCAGCCCGAGGGTGATGTTGGCGCGAACCGTCTTGTGCGGGAAGAGGTTGAAGTGCTGGAACACCATGCCCACCCGCTGGCGAAGCACATCGGGGTCGTCTTTCAGGACGCTGCGGCCGTCGAACAGCACGTCGCCGCTGTCGGGCTCGAGCAACCGGTTGACGACGCGCAGCAGGGTGGACTTGCCGGAGCCGGAGGGCCCGATGACGCAGGCGGTCGAGGCCGCCGGGACGTCGAGGTCGACGCCGCGCAGGACGTGGTTGGAGCCGAAGGAGAGGTGGATGTCGCGGGTGGCCACGCCGACGCCCTCGGCCGGACGACCCGTTCGGGACTCCTGGGTCTGCTGTGTCATCGGGGCTCCTGACTGATCGCGAGCTGGGCACTGGACGCGGAAACCGTTGCGCCGTCAGATCCCTCGGCTGCTGCACCGTCGGCCCGGCGGCCTTCGCGCAGCCTGCGGTCGATGGCGTTGACGACGTGCGTCAGGGGCACCGTGATGAGCAGGTAGAAGAGGCCGGCGAGCACCAGCGCCGACTGGTTGCCGGTGTTGGCTGCTGCGTCCTGCCCGATGCGGAACAGGTCACGCTGGCTCGCGAGCAGGCCGAGGAAGTAGACGAGCGACGACTCCTTGATCAAGGCGATGAACTGGTTCACGAGGGCGGGCAGCACCCGCCGCACGCCCTGCGGGATGACGACCAGCCGCATGCCCGAGGGCCGGCTGAACCCGAGGGCGCGCGCCGCCTCGAGCTGGCCGGCGTCGACGCTCTGGATGCCGGAACGAAAGATCTCGCCGATGTACGCGCTCGCGATGAGCGACAGGGCGAGGATGCCCAGTGGATAGGGGTTGGGGCCCCACATCTCGAGGCCCACGGGCGCGAGACCTACACCGATGAGCAGGATCGTCACGGCGGCAGGCAGCCCGCGGAAGATGTCGGTGTACACGCGTGCCGGCCAGCGCAGCCAGCGCCGTTGCGAGAGTCCGCACACGGCGAGCACCATCCCGAGCACGGTGCCGATGAGAGCCGAGAAGAGGGCCAGGACGAGTGTGTTGGGCAGCCCGACGCTCAGCATGTCTGGTAGCGCGGCGCGCATGGCCTCGGTGTCGAAGAAGGTGTCCCACACGGTTCTCAGGGCATCCATCCGGCCCTCCTCTCGGGGTGTGTGTTGCGGTAGGTGCTGGTTACTGGGCGCTGCCGCTGCCGGGCTTGAAGTCGGCGGGGATCTCACGGCCCGGGTAGTACTGCTTCTGCAGCTTGGCCCAGGTGCCGTCGGCGACGACCTCGTCGATCGCCTTGTCCAGCGCCGCGCGCAGCTTGTCGTTGCCGGGGGCCACGGCGTACGCCATGCCACCGGGGTCGAGCTGCTTGGCCACCGAGAGCACCTTGCCACCCGAGTCGGCGGCGGTCTTCTCGCCGATCTCGGCGGGGGTGATCCAGGCGTCGGCGGTCCCGGCCTTCAGCTGGTTGAGGGCCGCGTTGTAGTCGGGGACGCGCACCGGGTTGAGGTTGGAGCGCGTGGCGTAGTCGTCCTGCACGGTGCCCTGCACGACGGCGACGCGCTTGCCGGCGAGCTGTTCGAACGACGTGATGGTCGAGCCCTTCGGCACGTCGAGGCCGAGGAAGCCGAAGTCGTACTTGTTGGTGAAGTCGACCGTCTTCTTGCGGGCCTCGGTGATGCTGATCGAGGACGACCCGACGTCGAACTTGCGCGTCTTGACCTGTGCGAGCAGCGAGCTGAACTCGGTGCCGACGAACTCGACCTTGAGGCCGAGCTTGCCCGCGGCGGCGGTGAGGAGGTCGTTGTCGAAACCGGTGAACTTGCCGTCCTTGAGGAAGACGTTCGGCGGGGCGTCGGTCAGCGTCCCGGCCCGCAGCACGCCGGCCTGCTGGAGGTCGTACGGGTTGTCGGCCGAGCCCGAGCCGGCTGACGAGCCGCCGCCGCACGCAGCGAGGGACAGGGCGGCCAGGGCGACGACGGAGGCGGTGAGCGTCCGGCGGGACAGGTTCATTCGGGGTTCCTTCGGGGTCGGAGCAGGTCGGATCAGGGCAGGGCGGAGCGGGCCACGAGACGCGGTCGGTTGAACACGGCCGTGGCCCACCCGTCGGCGACGGTGCCGGCTGGAGCGGGTGGCGCGGCAGGTCGTGGCCGTGGACGAGCCGCCTGCCAGCGGGGGCGGCGGCCGACCGCGGCCGGAGCGCAGTCTCCTGCACCAGGATCGCGCGATCCGTCGCGAACATCAGGTTATAGGAGGCCAAACGTCAAGTGATAATCGGCCCCATCGACCGGCTCAAGAAAGGCTCAAGGTCGTCGGGGTAGCGTCGATGCCGTCGAGGGCCGCTTCGAGGGGGTGGAGCCGGTGGGGAACCTCACGATGGTGCGCTGGGTGCGTGCCGCCGTGCTGTCGCTGCTCGTCGTGGCGACCACGCTGGCCGCCCACGTCTCCGGCGGGGGAGCGCTACCCGAGCTCTCGGCGCTGCTGCCGGTATGTGCGCTCGTGACCCTCTCGGCCGCGGCACTGCTCGGCCGGCCCCTTTCGTGGTGGTGGTCCGCAGCCGTGCTGCTGGCCGGACAGGCCGCCTTGCACGGGGTGCTACAGCTGGTGCCTGCCGCCTCCCTGATGGAAGGTCGCGGCGGGCACGTGCCCGGTGACGCGGCGGTGCACGCCGCCCCGGACGCCGGCGGACCGGCCCTGACGGCCTGGGTCGACGGCGGCCTCGACGCCCGGATGGCCGCGGCCCACCTCGGCGCCGCGCTGCTCGTGGGCGCCTGGCTCGCTGCGGGCGAGCGTGCCGCCTGGTCTCTGGCGGCACTCGCACTCGGCACGATGAGAGCTGCCTGGCTCCGGATGCGCCACGCCCTGGGCGCCTCGCTCGCGACCTCGTTCGTCCGGACCGGGCTGCCCTCGTGGCCTGCCGTGCCCGTGGCGCTCACGTTCGACCCTGCGGGTACGGGGATCACCCGTCGCGGGCCGCCGGAGCGAGGCTCCGCCCGCCCCCTGTAGACGAGTCTCGTAGCGGCGCGTCGGAGGGGGCTGTGGCGCGACGTCATCCAGCCATGAACCCTGCAGACCCATCGCCAGAATCGAGCCCTGTCATGTTCCAGAACTCACGAACCACCCTGCGTCGCAACATCACTCGCATCGGAGCAGGCGCCGGCGTGGCCCTCGCCACCGCGCTCGCACTGCCGGGCACCGCCTCGGCCCACGTCAGCATCCAGCCCGGCACCGTCGAGGGAGGAGAAGGTGCGGTCATCGCGGTCCGGGTGCCCAACGAGCGGGACGACGCGAGCACCACCCGGCTGAGACTGGTCCTACCCGCCGACAACCCGATCGGGTCGGTGCGCACCACCGAGCTGCCCGGGTGGAAGGCGACCACCGCCACACGCAAGCTGGCCCAGCCGATCGACGTGTTCGGCCGCAAGGTCGACACGGTGGTCTCGCAGGTCACCTGGACCGCCACCGACGGCGTCGGCATCCGCCCCGGCCAGTACAAGGACTTCAACCTCAGCCTCGGGCCCCTGCCCGAGTCCGGTCATCTCGTCTTCACCGCCCTGCAGACATACTCGGGCGGTGAGACGGTCAGCTGGAACGAGGTGAGCGCCGACAAGACCGTCGAGCCCGAGCACCCTGCCCCGGTTCTCGAGATCACCCCGCAGGCGGCGCCGACGGCAGCGCCCGGCGCCACCGGGGCCACCACCGCCAACACGGCCAGCACGGCTCCCGCCGGTGCCTCCGACACCTCCGGCACCGCCTCGCTCGCCCTGTCCGGGGCAGCCCTGGCCGTGTCGCTGTTCGCGGCCACGCTCGCCTGGCGTCGGGGTCGTGCGGCGACGCCGCTGGCAGCCGCGCCGGGCGCAGCCCCGCCCGTCGAGGCCACGTCGTCCGAACCGGCAGCCGAGGACGCGCGGCCCTGACCGGGCCGGTGCCCTGCCATGCAAACCTCACGACGTCTGGTGCGCCTCGTCCTGGCAACCCTCGCGCTGGCCTTCTCAGGCATCGTGCTCGCGACCCCGGCCTGGGCCCACGCGGAGCTCGTCAGCAGCACACCCGCCAACGGGACCCGTCTCGAGGCGCCCCCTCCGTCGATCCAGCTGACCTTCACCGAGTCGGTGGACCTCGTCGACGGCGGCCTACGCCTCCTCGACGGCGCAGGCCGCACGGTCTCGACATCGCAGCCCGTGGCGACGGGGCACACGGTCACGTGGCCGATGCCGTCGAGCCTGGGCAAGGGCGCCTACGTCGTGACGTGGCGCGTGGTCTCCTCGGACGGCCACCCCGTCGACGGCGCCTTCACCTTCGGCATCGGGACCGCCCCGTCGGCGCTCCCTGACGCCGCGGGCGCCGCTTCGTCGGGCCGGTCCTCGACCGCTCCGGCATACGTGGTGGTCGCGCGTCTGGGCGGCTACCTGTCGTTGGCCGCCTTTGCGGGTGTCGCCGCGTTCCTGCTGTGGTGCGCCGCGGGCGCGAGGAACGACCCGGCCCTGCAACGCCTGGCGCGCTCCGGGATGGTCGGGGGTGGGGGCTTCGCGCTGGCCAGCTTGCTCGTCCAGGGCCCGTATGCGGCCGGGCGTCCTCTCGTCGATGCGGTCGACCCGCAGCTGGTGCGGGACACCCTGGACACGTCGTTCGGGCTGGCGACGTTGTGGAGACTCGCCCTCTATGGCGTTCTCGCAGCCCTGGCATGGCGGCTGCCGGCGATCACGGGCGGGCCCCGGCGGCGTCTCGTTCCGCTCGCCGTCGCCGGCGTCGCCGTGACGATCGCGGCATCGGGCCATGGAGCTTCCTCGGGTTCTCCCCTCGACCTCGCGGTGGTAGCCGTGCACGCCATGACCGCCGCGGTCTGGGTAGGTGGGCTGGCGGTCCTCGTCATCGTGGGACGCTCTGTCGAGCGGCGTGCCCTGCTCGACTTCTCGCGGCTCGCGATGATCTCCGTGCTGGCCGTGGTCGCGACGGGCCTGCTCAACACGCTCCAGCACGTGAACGCCGTCGAGCAGCTCTTCCTCACGCGCTACGGGCTGCTGCTGCTCGGCAAGCTGGCTCTCGTCGCGACCGCTCTGACGGCCGCTGCGGTGTCGCGCAGTCGGGTGGGACGCAGCGAGTCGCCGCTGCGCTCGGTCCGGGCCGAGGCGCTGCTGACCGTCTGCGTCCTTGGCGTCACGTCCCTGCTCGGCACGACGACACCCCCACCAACGGTCGCTTCAGCAGTCACGACTCGACCAGCCGATCCGGCAGCCACGGTCGACGCCAACCGACAGGTCAGGATCTCTCTCGGAGACGGCCGGGCAGCCGTCCTCGCGGTCCTGCCCGCTACGACCCGTGGCAGCACGCTGCGCGTGCTCGTGACGACCAGCACGGGGGCACCTGCCGCGGTCGCGCGCGTCGCGCTCACGTTGGGCAACCCGACGAGGGGCGTAGGCGCGATCCCGGTCCCGCTCGTCGAGAGGAACGAGTTCTGGGAGGCGCGCTACAGCTTCCCGCTCAGTGGCACGTGGAGGGCCACGCTCATGGTCGAAGGACAGGACCTCAGGGCGGTGGTCGCAGCGGGGGACGTCGAGATCGCGCCCTGAGCCAGCCGCGTCCGGTGGGGCAGCGCTGCCGACTCCCTGCCCCTGGAGTCGGCAGCGCCCACCTCCACCGCAGGGGCGCGGTCGCTGCCCGCAGCGCCCTCATCCGGTGGTCCTCACGCCCGTTGCAAGCGCGGAGGCACAAGGACAACGGTGCCACGCCCTCGGCGCCCCGACCGGGATTTCGCCCAAACACCAACCGGCTCACTTGCACATTTCTTTGGACTTTCTTGCACTAATTCGGGCATTCGCGACCTATTGCCCGATTTCGGCTGGTACACCTTGCACCAGCACCGGTGAGCCCCCGCGCCGGCCGACCTGAGCAGGAGACCCGCATGAGCACACCGACGCTGGTTGACGAAGACACCGCGGTGACGGTGATGACCGGTAGTGAGCGTGCAGCGATGATCGCCCGGCTGACCGAGGCCTGTGACACGAGCGTGGTCGCCCCCGTGCGCAGCCGGCGTCACAGGGCGAACCAGACGGGCCGCTCCTCGGGCATGTGGCGCTGCCAGTGACCCCTCGCGGGTGACGCCCCGGCCGTGACCTGGGTAGCCCCGGGACGGTGAGCCGGGCGACCGAGGGGGTACGCCATCTGTATGTCACCGACCCCCAGCGGCGACAGCCGCGAGCACACCCCTCCCAGCGATCCGGAGTCGCGGGCCGACCCGAACACCGACCCGAACACCGACCCGAACACCGATCGGCGGACCGATCCGCACACCCATCCGCACACCCATCCGGGAGCAGACTCGCGACCGGAGTCGACGCCCCAGGAACCCGAGTCGCCGACCGACCTGTCCAAGCCGTCGTTGATCGGGGTCGTCAAGCGCGCCCGGCGCGAGTTCAAGCGTGACAACCTCACCGACCTCGCCGCCTCGCTGACCTACTACGGCCTCCTCTCCATCGCGCCTGCCCTCGTCGTCCTCGTCGCCGCGCTCGGCCTGCTCGGCAAGGACGCGACCACGCAGGTGATCGACCAGGTGCAGGCCGTGGCGCCGGGGTCCAGCGCCGAGTTCGTCCGCACGCTCATCGGACAGGCCCAGGCCAACCGGACCAGCGCCGGGCTCGGAGCCGTCTTCGGCCTCCTTGTCGCCCTGTGGTCCGCGTCGGGCTACGTGTCCGCGTTCATGCGCGCCTCCAACGTCATCTACGACATCCCCGAAGGGCGCCCGATCTGGAAGACCATCCCCATCCGCATGGGAGTGACGGTCTTCGCCGTCGTCGTGATGGTGGTGAGTGCCGTCATCGTCATCGTGAGCGGCCCGGTGGCCCGGCAGATCGGCCAGCTCGTCGGCGCCGGCGACACGGGACTGATGCTCTGGAACATCCTCAAGTGGCCGGTGCTGCTGCTCCTCGTGTCCGTGCTGTTCGCGGTCCTCTTCTGGGCCAGCCCCAACGCCCGCCAGGGTGGCGTCAAGTGGGTGAGCCCGGGTGGCATCATCGCGGTGCTGATCTGGCTCGCCGTCTCGGGCCTCTTCGCGGTCTACGTCGCCTACTTCTCGTCCTACAACAAGACGTACGGCTCGCTGGCCGGCGTCGTCGTCTTCCTCGTCTGGCTGTGGCTCACGAACATCGCGATCCTGCTCGGCGCCGAGGTCAACGCCGAGCTCGACCGCGGGCGCGCCATCGCGGCAGGTGTGCCGGAGGACCTCGAGCCCTTCGCGGAGCCCCGCGACACCCGCGCGATGTCGGACGTCGACAAGGAGGCGCTGGCCGCGGCCGCCGAACGACGACCGCACTGACCACCGCCCACGGTGGCCGCGTACCCCGGGATGCTCGCGCGTAACCCCCGCCGCGCATGCGTCGTTCTCCGGACGGGGGCCGACTGGAGGACCAGGCGATGTCAGACCACGTTTGCGGAGTGCCGAGTCCCGCACCGCGCCTGCCGTGCTGGACGTGGCCGGCGGCCGAGCTCAGACGACGTCTCACGCGCACCTCACGCGTGGGACGGGTGGGTCGACGCGACCGCCGCGCCGCGGTCTGCCCGCCGCTCGACGGGACACATCGCAACCATCCGGCTTCCGACGGGTGAGGCCGGGCTGCACCGTGGCCCAAGGGTGCTGGGGCTCGCACTGCTCGTCGTCGTGGGTCTGCTGGCTGTGGTGACAGCGGCATCCGCGTCGCCTCTGGCATCGGTGGCGCCCCCGTGACAGACCGAGCCGTGCGGCGGCAGCCCTCGCGCGCAGCGCTGCCCTGACCCGCGAGCGCCACGAGAACATGGCCGCCGCGACTCCCGCGGTGCGTGGTTAGGTGGTCACATGCGCGTGACTCATCTCGGACATGCCTGTCTTCTCGTCGAGCTCGCCGACCGGCGCATCCTGGTCGACCCGGGCAGCTTCTCGACCGGCTTCGAGCAGCTCACCGGTCTCGACGCGATCCTCGTGACGCACAACCACGCCGACCACTTCGACCCGGCGCGCGCGGCGGCTCTCGTGCGCGCGAACCCCTCGGCCACCGTCCACACCGATCCCCTCACGGCGGAGAAGCTGCGCGAAGAGGGTCTCGAGGCGGTCCCGTCGCGCCAGGGGGAGGACTTCGCGATCGGCGACGTGCGAGTGAGCCCGGTGGGCCAGCTGCACGCGTTCAACCACCCCGACATGCCACGCATCCCCAACATCGGCGTCGTCCTCCGGGCCGATGGCGAGCCCTCCCTGTTCCACCCCGGTGACGCCTACGACGGCGAGCCGGGCGACGTCGACGTGCTCGCCCACCCGCTGAGCGCCCCGTGGGCGGCCAGCCGCGACTCGATCGCCTTCGTCGGGCGCATCGCGCCGAAGGTCTTCATCCCCATCCACGACGCGCTGCTCAGCGACGTCGGGCACCGGATGTACTCCGGCCACATCGAGCAGTTCGCGGGTGTCGACGGTCTCACGTACACCCCGCTCCGCGACGCAGAGTCCGCGACGTTCTGACTCCACATTCGGGGACTGCATGAGTGACGCGACGGATCTGCCTGCGCCGCAAGGCAGCCCGATGGATGGTCCCGCCATTGCTGCACGTGGTCTCGGAAAGCGCTTCGGCGACCTCGTCGCGGTGAAGGGCATCGACCTCGACGTGCCGCGTGGCTCCTTCTTCGGGCTCGTCGGTCCGAACGGGGCGGGCAAGACGACGACGCTGTCGATGGTCACAGGCCTGCTGCGGCCCGACGCGGGGCAGGCGTTCGTGCTCGGGCGAGACGTCTGGGCCGACCCGGTCGCCGCCAAGCGACTGCTCGGCGTGCTGCCCGACGGGCTCAAGGTCTTCGACCGCCTCACCGGCCTCCAGCTCATCACGTATGCCGGCCTGCTCCGTGGCCTGCCACGTGAGCTCGCGTCCGAGCGCGCCGCGGAGCTCGTCGCCGCCCTCGGGCTGGCGGACGCGCAGGGCAAGCTCGTCGTCGACTACTCCGCGGGCATGACCAAGAAGGTGACGCTCGCCTCGGCGCTCGTCCACGGCCCCAGGGTGTTGGTCCTGGACGAGCCGTTCGAGGCCGTCGACCCGATCTCCGCGGCCACGATCCGGCGGATCCTCTCGGGCTACGTCGAGTCCGGTGGCACAGTCGTGCTGTCCAGCCACGTCATGGACCTCGTCGAGCGCACCTGCACTCATGTCGCGGTCATCTCCGACGGGGTCGTCCTCGAGACGGGTGAGCTCGACGCCGTGCGCGGGCGCCAGTCGCTCGAGGAACGGTTCGTCGACCTCGTGGGCGGCTCGACCGAAGTGGTGGGACTGTCGTGGTTGCGCACCTCGTCCGACTGAAGCTGGCGTTGCTGCGCAACATCTTCCGGCGGAGTCGGGCGCAGGCGATCGGCGCCGTCGTGGGCATCGTGTACTTCTCGTTCCTCGTCGTGGGCCTGACGGTGATCATCGCGTCCTTCCGCAGCTCGCTCGAGGCGGCGCGGGTCGTCATCCCGCTCGCCGGAGCCGCGGGCATCGTGCTGTGGACCGTGCTTCCGCTGTTCTCGTTCGGCTCCGACCCGACGCTCGACCCCGGTCGGTTCGCCACCTACTCCGTGCCGCACCGTGACCTCGCCGTCGGCCTGGTCGTCGCAGCGCTCGTGGGTCTGCCGTCCTTCGCCTCCATGGTGCTGGCGTCGGGAGTCGTCTTCGCCTGGTCCCAGACGGTCGGCTCGACGCTCGTCGCCCTGGTCTCGACCGCGGTCGGCCTCCTGACCGCCGTCACGACGAGCCGGTGGGTCTGCGCGCTGCTCACCAACGCCCTCTCGAGCCGTCGTGGGCGTGACGTCGTCGCCGTGCTCGGCCTCGTCCTCTTCGGCCTCGTCGCTCCCGCGATCACGATCGTGGCCAACCTGGGTGGCGGCCTCGGGCCGGCCGCCCGTTCGGCGGCGCGGGTGGTCGCCTGGTCGCCTCTCGGCTGGGCCTGGGCGGCACCGGGCGACGTGGCTGAAGGCCGACCGCTCACCGGTGCAGTGCGACTCGCTCTCGCCGTCGTGCTGCTCGCCGCCGTGTCGGCGCTCTGGTCACGTGTGCTGCGAACGCAGGTCGAGAACCCACGTGCGGTCTCGCGCACCGACTCCGCGACGTCGGCGGGTGACGACCTGGGGCTGCTCGTGCGCCTCCCGGACAGCCCGACGGGCGCCGTCGCGGCGCGGGTGCTCACCTACTGGAGACGCGATCCTCGCTACCAGACCGCGATGGCGATGACGCCGGTGCTGCCGTTGGCGCTGCTCATCCCCTTCTTCACGACCGACCAGACGTGGCCGCCCCTGCTCATGGGCCCCCTCCTCGCGTTTCTGATCGGGTGCAGCGGCCACAACGCCGTTTCCTACGACTCCGACGCGCTGTGGCTCCACGTCGTGGCAGGAACGAGCGGAGCCGACGACCGTCGCGGGCGGGCCGTTCCCGACGTGCTCCTCGCCCTGCTGCTCGTGCCTGTCTACACGCTGGTCGGTGTCGCCGTCACCGGCCGCTGGACGCTCGCGCCGGCGGCAATCGGAGTGTCCGCCGCGCTGCTCGGCACCGGGCTCGCCGTCTCGGCGGTGATGAGCGTCGTGCTGCCGTATCCCGTGCCCGAACCGGGCGCCAGCCCGTTCGGCACGCCACCCGGTGCTGCCGGCATCGCCATGGGGGCGCAGTCGCTCGCGAGTGTCGGGACGGTGCTGCTGTCGTCGCCGGTCCTGCTGCTCGCCCTGTCCGCCTGGGGCGGGTCATCCTGGGCCACGTGGGGTGCGGCCGTCGTCGGTGCCGTCGTGGGGATCGCCGCCGCCGTCACCGGGACCCGACTGGGTGCTCGCATCTACGACCGGCGGGCGCCGGAGCTGCTGTCGTCGCTGCGTCGCACCTGATCTCCGTCCAGGGCGGGGATAGCGCTGGGCGAGTTGTCACGTGGTGCCCGAATTGTCCTCTGTCGCAATCGATCCGGTGCCCCTCACGCGAAGCAATTTTCTTGTTTTACGTCGCCTGTGATGCGACTGAGAGCACACTGCAGAGCAGACAACAGCAAGGTAGGTAACGGGGGACAGAGGGGCCTTGGGCTCCCTGGGGGAACGAGTCGCGGGGGCGACACCCAGACCGCAAGCAGCCGTGGGGGACACGTAGGCGCGCGGTGATGGGTCATGCCATGCCGTTCCTCCAGGAACGCCCAAAGGCGTCAGGCGCAGATGGTCTGACGGTGCGCAGCACCGTGGTCACCGCACCCGGCGCATCGCTCCGAACGTCGCCCGTCGAGAGCTCGGTGGCGCCTCGCGCGCCACCCGAGGCCCTCGGGAGGGTCGACCGGCTCGGCCCCCCGAGGGAACCGGACGTCGTCCGGGCGACATGGGCGGGGAGGGCCGATGAGCGCAGTTGTGAGCGGCGTGATCGACGTGCGCGAACCGATCGCCGTCCAGGTGCTCGGCGGCGTGAGCGTGCGCGTGGACGACCGGGACATGGGTCCTCGGGACATCGGCGGCACCAAGGTGCGCCACCTGCTCCTCGCGCTGCTCTTCGCCGACGGTGTGCCCGTTCCCAAGGACGAGCTGATCTCGATGCTGTGGCCCGGCGAGCGCCGGTCCGCTTGCGGCGCCACGCTGGAGACCTACGTCTGCCAGCTGCGCAAGCGGCTGCGGCCGGCCGGCGCCCCGCGTTGGAGCCCGATCGAGACCGGCTCGGGCTGCTACCGCCTCGACGCCGACGTCGTGGACCTCGACCTGCACCGTCACCGTCGCCTCGTCGAGCACGCACTGTCGCGGGTCGACTCCGAGGCGGCGGTCCTCCAGCTGCGGTCGTCCTTCTCCGAGCTGCTCCGCCCCTTCCTTCCGGGAGAGGGCGACGCGGCCTGGCTGGAGGACGCCCGGTGGAGGCACGGCCGTCAGGTGCGCTCCTGGCTCGTCGCCGCCGCCGAGAAGGTCGTGGACGTCGCCCCTGCCGACGCCGCGGTCTGGGCGCGCGCGGCGATCGACCACGACCCGCTCGACGAGGGCGCCTGGTGGGCCCTGCTGCGCAGCGCGGAGGTCCAGGGGCGGCACGCCGACGCCCTGCGGTCCTACGAGGAGTGCCGCCGGCAGCTCGCTCGCGAGCTCGGCTGCCAACCGGGCCCGCGGCTGCAGGGGATCTACACGCGGCTGCTGGGGGGCCCGTCAGAATCCGCTCCGGACCTCGCCCAGCTCATCGAGTCGGTCATCCGCCTCTACGTCACGGTCTCCGGCGAACCGACGGCCGTCGCCGCCGGTCTGCCGACCCCTCTCCACGGGGTCGGCCCCTCGGTCGAGGAGGCGCGTCGCAACATCGACGCGCTGCTCCGCGGGCTCTCGCGCTCTCACGCCGTCGCCTCGCCGGACGCCTCCTCGCGCGTCCGGCCGATCTCCGGTGGGCGCCGACCGGCGTCCTCCATCAGCAGCTCACGACTCCAAACAGCAGTTCTCACGAGATAGGGATGCCATGAACTGGATCACTGGCAAATCACCCGGAGCGCCGAAGACGCGGTTCCTCTGGGGAGCGCGCCGACATGTCGGCGCGGCGTGGCATCCCACGGTTGCCACGCGCTTCCGTCGCGTCGCCGCGGGTGCAGCCATCGCGCTGCCCATGGCCATGCTCGCTCCCTCTGCCTCGCTCATGGCGAACGCGGCGGTGGCCCCCGTCGGTCAGGGCTTCACGGTGACACCGTCCGACCTGGCGTTCATCCTCAAGCAGATCAAGATCGCCGAGCGGCACGCGGCCACGCTCACCCCGGCCAACCCCTGCGGAACCCTCGTGGGACCCGGCCCCGACCAGATCCCCGACCGGCTCTCGGCCTACGGCCTGCGAACGGTCGACGGCTCGTGCAACAACCTGTTCCCGGGGCGCGAGACCTTCGCCACGGCCGACCAGCCGTTCCCGCGGCTGACGACGCCAAGGTTCCGTGCTGCGGAGCCGATCACACCGGCCCTACCCGTTGGGCCTCCCGGACCGACGAGCTATGCGCAGAAGCTCGCGAACAACGTCGTCATCGACTCGCAGCCACGCGTCATCAGCAACCTCATCGTCGACCAGACGTCCACCAACCCGGCAGCCGTGCAGGCGGCCGGCTTCCCGGTGCGCACGCAGGGCAACACGGGCGTCGTCCCGTGCACCACCGACCCCGACCCCGCAGCCGGGGTCGTCGGCGTGCCCGCAGGCTGCACGCCGTCGCACAAGACCCTGTTCATCCCCAACGTGACGACGGACGTCGGCCTCTCGCCGCCGTACAACTCGCTGTTCACCTTCTTCGGCCAGTTCTTCGACCACGGCGTCGACCAGACGGTCAAGAGCGGCGGGACCGTGTTCGTGCCGCTGCGGGCCGACGACCCGCTGCGCACCCTCGGCCCGGACGGCAAGGCCGGCACCGGTGACGAGGTGCCCGCGAGCCAGGCCTTCATGGTGCTCACGCGTGGCCAGAACCAGCCCGGTCCGGACAAGATCCTCGGCACGGCCGACGACATCCAGGACGCGAACAACACCGACTCCCCGTGGGTCGACCAGAGCCAGACCTACACCTCGCACGCCTCACACCAGGTCTTCCTGCGCGAGTACGTGCTCAACTCGCTGGGTCGCCCCGTCTCGACCGGCAAGCTCCTCGGCGGACTGCCGGCCGGTGCGCAGTACGCCGGCTCGCCCGACGGACGCGACGGCATCGGCACGTGGAAGGCGGTCAAGATCCAGGCGGCAACCAGGCTCGGCCTGCTGCTCACCGACGCCGACGTGACCAACATCCCGATGCTGGCCACCGACCCTTACGGCAAGTTCATCCCGGGCCCTGCCCGCGGCCTGCCGCAGTACGTCACGGCCACCGGTCTGGTCGAGGGCAACACCGCCGCTCCGGTCCCGGTCCCGGCGAACGTGGTCCACTTCGACACGCCGTTCCTGACGGACATCGCGCACAACGCCGACCCGAGCCCCGACCCGCGGACCGGAGTCCGTCCGACCCCGGACGCCGACGCCGTGCCCTCGGCCGACTTCGCGCACCAGCCGGCCGGCACCTACGACGACGAGATGCTCGACATGCACTTCGCCTGTGGTGACGGTCGCTGCAACGAGAACATCGCGCTCAGCGCCATCCACCAGATCTTCCACTCGGAGCACGACCGGCTCGTCGACGACATCAAGAACACCCTGACGAACGACACGTCGCCGGCTGGCGTCGCGGCGCTCGCCGAGTGGAAGCTCGCCGTCGCGCAGAACCCGGCCGGCTGGAACGGCGAGCGCCTCTTCCAGGCCGCCCGTTTCGTCACCGAGATGGAGTACCAGCACCTGGTGTTCGAGGAGTTCGCTCGCAAGATGCAGCCGCTGATCCGACCGTTCCACGTGTACAACCCGGACATCAACGCCGCCATCCCGGCCGAGTTCGCTCACGCCGTCTACCGCTTCGGGCACTCGATGCTCGACGACGACGTGGCGCGCACGAACGTGGTCACGGGCGCGGACAACACCGTCCCGCTGCTGACGGCCTTCCTCAACCCACCCGAGTACTACAACGGCGGGGGCCAGGGCATCACGGGCACGCTGACACCGCAGCAGGCTGCGGGGCAGATCGTGATGGGCTCGGCGGACCAGGTCGGCAACGAGCTCGACGAGTTCGTCACCGAGACCCTGCGCAACAACCTGCTCGGGCTCCCGCTCGACCTGCCGTCGATCAACATGACGCGTGCCCGGTCCGAGGGCATCCCGCCGCTCAACGACGTGCGTCGGCAGATCTTCGCCCAGACGAACGACGGACAGCTGGCGCCCTACACCAGCTGGACCGACTTCGGTCAGCACCTCAAGCACCCCGCGTCGCTGATCAACTTCGTCGCGGCCTATGGCACGCACCCGACCATCCGCGACGCTGGTCCGGACGGCATCTCGGGCAACGCCGACGACGTGACCACCATTGCGGCCAAGCGCGCAGCAGCGAAGCTCATCGTCGACCCGCCGGCGGGTGCAGTTCCGCCTGCCGACGCAGCCGACTTCATGTTCAGCACCGGTGCCTGGGCGACGCCTGCCAGCGGTGTGACGACCACGGGTCTGGACAGCGTCGACCTGTGGGTCGGCGGCCTGGCCGAGGTGACGAACCTCTTCGGCGGCCTGCTGGGGAGCACCTTCAACTACGTCTTCCAGACGTCGCTGGAGAACCTGCAGGACTTCGACCGGCTGTACTACCTCAACCGCACGCCGGGCATGAACCTGCGCACCCAGCTCGAGGGCAACAGCTTCTCCGAGATGATCCAGCGCAACACGGACGGCACGAACACCCTCAAGGCCGACGCCTTCGCCACGGCCGACTGCAAGTTCCAGATGTCGTTCCTCAACAACCCGGTCAACTCTCCGAACACCGTGGTGCGCGCGGCGACGCCCACCGTCCCCGCCAGCATCACCGGAGCGGGGTCGCTCGTGGACGACCCGAGCACGCCCGACTGTGACGAGAACCTGCTCCTGCTGAAGCAGCCGAACGGGACGATCCAGTACCGCCAGTTCAACAGCGTCGACCCGCCCGGCATCAACGGCCAGAGCGTGTACAACGGCACCGCGGCCGTCGACCGCATCTTCGGCGGCAACGACAACGACACCTTCTGGGGTGGCGCCGGCAACGACATCATCGAGGGCAACGGCGGCGACGACGTGGCGCTCGGCGGCGACGGGAACGACATCATCACCGACCTCAGCGGTGCAGACGTCGAGAAGGGTGGCCCGGGCAACGACGCCCTCGACGGAGGTATCGGCGACGACATCTTCATGGGCGGCGACGGCCAGGACTTCATCAACGGTGGCGCCAACGACAACGAGACGTTCGCCGGTCCCGGCAACGACTTCATCATCGCCGGCCAGGGCGCCGACGCCGTCTTCGGAGACGGTGGCGACGACTGGATCGAGGGTGGCTCCGGGCAGGACCTGCTCCAGGGCGACCACGGTGCGCCGTTCTTCGACGACCCGGGCCAGGTCGCGCCGGGCAACGACATCTTCGTCGGTCAGGTCGGTGAGAACGACTACGACGCCGAAGGTGGCGACGACATCATGTCCCAGAACGCGGCCATCGACCGCAACGCCGGTGCCGCCGGCTTCGACTGGGCCATCCACCAGTACGACACCGTGGGCGCGGACGACGACATGGAGATCAACAACAACCTCGTCGGCGTGCCGATCCAGGTGGTCGTCAACCGCGACCGTTGGCAGGAGACAGAGGCCAACTCCGGCTCCGCGTTCAACGACGTCATCCGCGGCACCAGCACGGCTCCGATCACCATCGGTGGCGCAGGCTTCGCAGGCTGCGACGTGCTGGACCAGGCCGGCCTCAACCGGATCAGCGGGCTCCAGCCCCTGCTGCCCGCCCTCACGGGTGACGCAGCTCCGGTGGTCGCGGCCTCTGCTGCCGGGTTCTGCCCGGTCACCGGTCCGGTCTGGGGCGACGGCGACATCCTCATCGGCGGCGCCGGCAACGACACCCTCGAGGGACGCGGCGCCGACGACATCATCGACGGCGACAAGGCTCTCTCGGTGCGGATCAGCGTCCGCAACGCCGCCGGTGTCGAGCTCGGTTCCACCGACCTCATGGAGGGCACCGCGAAGACCGGCACCTTCGGTCCCGGAACCACGGGCATGACCCTGCAGCAGGCGGTCTTCGCCGGTCTCGTCGACCCGGGCAACCTGGTGGCGGTCCGTCAGATCACCGCAGGCACGGCTGCTCCGGACTGCTCGACCACCGCGCCGGCTCCGACGGCCACCTCGGTCAACTGCGACACCGCCGTCTTCAGCGGGCCGCTGTCGAACTACAGCATCACGTCCGTCGCCGCCTCCGGCACGACGCTCGCGAGCATCCGGGTCACCCAGACCGGTGCGAACGTGGTCGGGCAGAAGGTCAGTGACGGTGTCGACACCCTGCGCAACATCGAGCTGCTGAAGTTCTCCGACGGGACGGTGCCGCTCACGGTGCCGAACGCCCCGACGAGCGTCACGGCGACGGCGACCGCAGGTGCCTTCGCCACCGGTTCCGCCACGGTCACGTGGGTGGCCCCGGCGGCCACCGCCTCGCCGGTCACCAGCTTCACGGTGGTCGTGCGCGACGGTGCCACGGTGGTCCAGACCATCACGGGCATCCCCGCCACGGCGACGAGCCGCACGGTCACCGGACTGGTCAACGGCACCACGTACACCCTGTCGGTGAGCGCGGTCACCGCGCTCGGCACCGGCCCCGAGGGAACCTCCAACGCGGTCACGCCGCGTGGTCTCCCGGGAGCGCCCACGGGAGTGACGGCCACGGCCGGCAACGCCCAGGCGACGGTGAACTGGCTCGCACCCGCGAGTGACGGCGGTTCGGCGGTCACGAGCTACACGCTCGTCGTCCGCAGCGGCGCCACCGTGGTCCGGACGGTCACGGGGATCGCCCCCACGGCCAGGACCAGCACGCAGACCGCCTTGACGAACGGGACGGCATACACCCTGTCCGTCAACGCCGTGAACGCGTTCGGCAACGGCACCGCCGTGGCATCGAACACGGTCACACCGGTCGGCGGAGTGCCCGGAGCGCCCAGGAGCGTGACCGCCACGGCCACCTCCGGCGCGACCACCACCGGGTCGGCGACGGTCAGCTGGCTGGCACCGCTGCCCAACGGCAGTGCCGCGATCACGAGCTACACCGTCGTGGTCCGGGCCGGCACCACCGTGGTGCGCACGGTCACGGGGATCGCCCCCACGGCCACGAGCAGCACGCAGACCGGTCTGACGAACGGCACGGCCTACACGCTGTCGGTCAACGCGGTCAACGCCGCGGGTGCGGGCGCGGTCGCCACGTCGGCCGCCGTCACCCCGCGCGGTCTGCCCGGCGTCCCGACGGGTGTCACGGCCACGCCGGGACCGTCCTCGGCAACCGTCGGGTGGGTCGCACCCGCCAACGGTGGCTCGGTGATCACCAGCTACCGCATCCAGGCGGTGCGTGGCGGCGTCGTCGTCGGCACGGTCACGACCACGGGCGCACCCACCACGTGGACGATCACCGGACTGCTCAACGGCTCGGCGTACACGTTCCGGGTCCAGGCGGTCAACGCCTTCGGTGCGAGCGCGCTGTCGGCTCCGGTGACCGTGACGCCGCGCACCGTGCCGGGCGCCCCCACCATCGGGACAGCAGTCTCGGGGGTGGCCGGTGGAACGGTCACGGCGACCGCCAACTGGACGGCTCCGGCTGCCACGGGCGGATCACCGATCACCGGCTACCGGGTGTCGGCGCTCCGCATGGCCGCGGACGGTGTCACCGTGCTGGGTACGACCGTGGTCACCGTCGGGTCGACACTCCGCACCGCGTCGCCGACGCTGGCCGCCGGCAACTACCGGTTCAGCGTCCAGGCGGTCAACGCGGCCGGCAACAGCGCCGCCTCCGCGAGGTCCAACCTCGTGACGGCGCGATGAGCGGGGTGGGGGCCCTGCCCGTCGGGGCCCCCACTTCCTGACACGGCACGACAGCGTGCCCCGGGTCCACGTCGGACCCGGGGCACTCTGCCGTGCGTTGACACGCGGGCGCCGTTGGCCCGTATGCCGTGTGCCGCGTGAGGTATGCCGTGTGCCGTGTGCCGTGTGCCGGTTGGCCGGGCGGCCCCGCGGGTCAGGCGGACCGGCTCGACCGGACCGTCGAGCTGTCGATGAGCAGGGCGTCGCCCTCGCGCACCAGGGTGAAGCTGGTGACCTCGTCGATGCGCCGTCCGTCACCGAACTCGTAGCGGACCGTCGCCGTCACCGAGTCGGGCGCGCTGCCTCGGACCTGGTGGGTGCTCACCTTGTCGACCGACTTCCAGAAGCCGTCGTAGGTGTCGCGGTCCTTTGCGGTGGTCTTCTGGTAGTGCTCCGTGAGCCGCTCCCAGCCCGCGTCGCGGTCGGCGGGCAGCAGAGCGTAGTAGTCGCGGATCGCCCGCTCGAGCTCCTGCGCGGTGGCCGCCGGGGCGACGGGTGCCGTGCTCGAGGGCGGGGCGGTCCGCGTCGCAGGTGCTGTCGCGGTCTTCGTCGGCGGTGAGCTGGTGCGCGCCGGCGACGGCTTCGACGAGGAGGCCGCTCCGGACGGCGGCGGTGTCGCGGCGCCACCCGCCGTGCCCCCGTCGAGAGAGACCAGGTAGGCGACGGCGCCGGCCACGAGCACGAGGGCCACGAGCGCGGCGAGCAGCCATGCGCGCGAACGGCGCCCGACGGACGGGGGAACAGTCGCCGCCCTCGCGCGCGGGCGGCTGGACGTCTCTCGCGCCGAGCCTCCGGTCCCCGACGTGGTGACCGCGTGCGGACCCCTCGCTAGGTCTGGACGCGTGACGTCGGCCGCAGTGGCCACGGGCAGCACGCGGGTGTGCGCCGCGGCGGTCTCAAGGGCGACCGTGCGTCCGGCCGCCACGTCTGCGAGCGAACGGGCCACCTCGTGCATCGACGGGCGCCTGGCCGGGTCGGCGCTGAGCATGCGCACCAGCAGCGGCGAGATGGCACTCGCGCGCGGTTCGGCGACGGTGCCCGAGGCGACCCGGTGCAGCAGCGCCATGGCGTTGTCGCCCTGGCCGAAGGGCGGCGTGCCCTCGAGTGCGGCGAACAGCGTCGAGCCGAGCGAGAACACGTCGGAGGCCGACGAGGACGCGGCCCCGCGGGCGACCTCGGGCGCCAGGTAGGCGGGCGTCCCCGTCACCAGCCCGGTGGACGTCAGCGAGGCGTCACCGAGGGCGTGCGAGATGCCGAAGTCGGTGATGCGGGCGACGCCGTCGTCGCCGACGAGGATGTTTCCCGGCTTGACGTCACGGTGCACGATGCCGGCCTCGTGGGCGGCGGCGAGCCCGGCGGCGACCTCGCTGCCGAGGCGCGCGACCTCTTCCGCCGGAAGGGTGCCCGCTTCGGCCAGCAGGTCCTGCAGGCTGCGCGAGGGCAGGAACTGCATGACGAGGCACGGGCGACCCTCGTGGTCGACGACGTCGAAGACCGGGACGGCGTTGGGGTGCTGGAGGCGTGCGGTGATGCGGGCCTCGCGCATCGCGCGCTGCCTCGCCACGTCGGCCTCCGCCTGGGAGAGGCCGACGGGCGAGTGCAGCAGCTTGACGGCGACGGTGCGGCTCAGCCGCTCGTCGCGCCCACGCCAGACGTGGCCCATGCCACCGGCCCCGATGCGCTCGAGCAGGCGGTAGCGCCCGGCGATGACGAGGTCAGGCTGCTCCGTCACGATGCCCTCCTGCCGGCTCGTCGCATTCGTTCGGTCGCTCGGCGGTCAGGCCCGGTCGACGGCGAGGTGCGCGGCGCCGATGATGCCGGCCTGGTTGCGCAGCTGGGCCGCGACGATCGGGCAGCGCATCTTCAGCTTCGGGATGAACTCGTCGCCGTCCTTGCTGATGCCCCCACCGACGACGACGAGGTCGGGGGAGAAGAGCTTCTCGATCGTGTCGTAGTAGACCTGCAGCCGCTCGACGTACTCGTCCCAGGAGAGGCTCTCGATGTCCTTGCGGGAGGAGGCCGCCCGGTCCTCGGCGTCGTAGCCGTCGATCTCGAGGTGGCCGAGCTCGGAGTTGGGCACGAGACGGCCGTCGTGGATGAGGGCCGAGCCGATGCCGGTGCCGAGCGTGGTGAGGATGACGAGGCCCTTCACGCCCTTGGCGGCGCCGTAGTAGAGCTCGGCGAGGCCCGCGGCGTCGGCGTCGTTGAGCACGGTGACCGCCCGGCCGGTGTGCTCCTGGATGAGTGCCTCGGCGTCGGTGTCGATCCAGGTCGGGTCGATGTTGGCGGCGGACAGCACGGTGCCGCGGATGACGACGGCAGGGATCGTGACCCCGATCGGGGAGTCGCCCGTGACGTCGGCGAAGTGGTCGACGATCTCGTCGACGACCTCGGCCACGGCGTCGGGCGTGGCCGGCTGCGGGGTGTCGATGCGCAGCCGCTTGCCGGCGAGCTCGCCCTTCTTGAGGTCGACGGGTGCGCCCTTGATGCCGCTGCCGCCGATGTCGATGCCGAGGGGCGTGCCCTTCTTGGCCATGGTCCCTGCTTCCTTGTCGAGGACGTTGAGGTCGTTCGGGGTGGTTCGAGTGGAGCGAGTACGTGCTTGTCGGACGCGCCTACGGCTGGGCGCCGTCGGCCACGGTGAGGATCTCGTTGCCGTCGTCGGTGATGAGGATGGTGTGCTCGAACTGGGCCGAGCGGGAGCCGTCGCGGGTGACGACGGTCCACCTGTCGTCCCACATGTCCCACTCGTGCGTGCCGAGGTTGAGCATCGGCTCGATGGTGAAGGTCATGCCCGGCTCGATGACGGTGTCGTAGTGGGGCGCGGCGTCGTAGTGCGGGACGATGAGCCCCGAGTGGAACTCGAGCCCGATGCCGTGACCGGTGAAGTCGCGCACCACGCCGTAGCCGAAGCGCTTGGCGTAGCTCTCGATGACGCGGCCGACGACGTTGAGCTGGCGGCCCGGACGCGCGGCGCGGATGCCCCGCATCATCGCCTCGTGCGTGCGTTCGACGAGCAGGCGTGACTCCTCGTCGACGTCGCCGACGAGGTAGGTGGCATCGGTGTCGCCGTGCACCCCGCCGATGTATGCCGTCACGTCGATGTTGACGATGTCGCCGTCCTCGAGGCGGCGGCCGTCGGGGATGCCGTGGCAGATCACCTCGTTGACGCTCGTGCACACGGACTTGGGGAAGCCCTTGTAGCCGAGCGGCGAGGGGTAGGCGCCGTGGTCGAGCATGTACTCGTGGGCGACGGCGTCGAGCTCGTCGGTGGTCACACCGGGCGCGATCGCCCTGGACGCCTCGACCATCGCGTTGGCGGCGATGCGTCCGGCCACCCGCATGCGCTCGACCAGCTCGGCGTCCTTGACGTGCACGTCGCCGTCCTCGCGCGGGTTGTCCACGTCGACGTAGTGGGGGCGCTCGATCGATGCCGGCACGGCTCGGCGCGGACTGACGGCGTGCGGGGACACCCGCGGGTGGAGCAACGGCATACGGTGGAGTCTAGGTCGTCCGCGGGTGGCGTCCACGAGGGGCGCCCACGAGACGGACCCCTCGTCCGGCCACGGCTCCGCGACGAGATCCCGAGGAGAAGGAGTGTGCTCGTGAGCTTCTGGTACAACGTCGACACGGGTCAGGTCGAGACCGACGAGAACCGCAGCCGCGGCGAGCAGGTGCTCGGCCCGTACGCGTCCGAGGCCGAGGCGCGGGCCGCCCTCGACACCGCCCACAAGAAGACCGAGGACTGGGACGCCGAGGACCGCGAGTGGAACGACCGCGGTGCCGCCGGCTCGGGCGGCGGTGGCGACTCGTCCTGACCCGAGGTCGCTCGCGCCCGCCCGGTCCGAGACCGGGTGGGCGCGACCGTCTCAGGACTCGAAGGAGTGCTCGGCGTCCGGGAAGGCGCCCGACTCGACGTCGGCGGCATACGCCCTGGCCGCATCGAGCAGCGTGCCGCGGAGGTCGGCGTACTTCTTGACGAAGCGCGGCGCCCTGCCGCTGCGCAGGCCGGCGAAGTCGCTCCAAACGAGCACCTGGGCGTCGGTGCCGTTTCCGGCGCCGATGCCGATCGTCGGGATGGCGAGCACCTCGGTGACGCGCGACGCCACGGGTGAGGGAACCATCTCGAGCACGACGGCGAAGGCGCCCGCCTCCTGCAGGGCGCGGGCCTCGTCGACGAGGGCGTCGGCGGCGTCGCCGCGGCCCTGGACGCGGTAGCCGCCGAGCTGGTGCTCGCTCTGCGGGGTGAAGCCGACGTGCGCCATGACCGGGATGCCGGCGTCGGTGAGGGCCTTGACGAGGGGCACCATCGCGGTGCCGCCCTCGAGCTTGACGGCGTGGGCGAGCCCTTCCTTCATGAGCCGGACGGCGCTCGCGAAGCCCTGTTCGACCGAGGCACCGTAGGACCCGAAGGGCAGGTCGGCGACGACGAGGGCGCGACGGGCGGCCGACGAGACTGCGCGCACGAGCGGGACCATCTCGTCCAGCGTGACCGGCACCGTCGTCTCGTACCCGTAGACGTTGTTGCCGGCCGAGTCGCCGACGAGCAGGACCGGGATGCCGGCCTCGTCGAAGATCTGGGCGGCGTACATGTCGTATGCCGTGAGCATCGCCCAGCGGCGCCCCTCCGCCTTCATCGCCTGCAGGTGGGGGATGCGCACGCGTCGTGGTGCAGGGGCTGCCTCGCCGGATGCGGCAGTCGGCTCCTGGCCGCGGCTGCCCGAACCGTAGGGACTCTGCTCCTCGGGCGCGTCAGTGCTCATGGCCGGAGCATAACGGCGGAGCCCACGGGGTCTCGGTGACCCGGACGCAGCACCCCTGAGACCGCTGTGGCGGCTGTGGTCCGTATCTGAAGCAGAGGCATCTTGGGAAGGGTGGGGCGAATCCTCTTTACGAAGAATTTACGTTCTTTGCCCCGAACTGCCTTGTGTCACAACTTTTTTCACTTTCCGTCCTGCTAGCGGCCACATTGTCCGGCGTCTGTGTTGTCATACCGGAGGCGCCGGATGGACGGCGTCCGTGACCAGGAGGACAGATCTTGAACAAGCGCCAGTGGAGTGCTGTCTCGGGGTTGGCCGTGGGGGCGCTCGTCGTCACCGGCCTCACCGCGCCGATGCAGGCTCAGGCCACACCTGTGGCGAAGGCCCCGGTCAGCGGAGACCCCGCTGCCATCCAGGCCTCGCAGCACGACAACCTGCCCAACCCCCTCGCCGACGCCAAGACCGCGGAGCGCCAGGACGCCGTCCGCAAGCTCATCAAGGGCGAGGCGACGACGAAGACCATCGGTGGCAACCGCGTCATCGAGGTCAAGACGACCGCCAGGAACGGCAAGGCAGGCAAGTCGCGCTACATCGACTACCCGGTGACGCGCGAGGAGGACATCTTCACCATCCTCACCGACTTCGGCACGCAGACGAAGGCAGGCTTCGACGCGTCGCCCGGTCCGGTGCACAACACCATCGCGAGTCCCGACCGCAACTGGGACGGCGACAAGACCGACGACAACTCCACGTACTGGGCCAAGGACTTCAACCGCCAGCACTACCTGGACATGATGTTCGGCGACGGGGAGTCGTTCAAGGACTTCTACCTCAAGCAGTCCAACGGCCGCTTCCTCGCCAAGGGCGACGTGTCGGACTGGGTGACCGTGCCCTACAACGAGGCCCGCTACGGCAAGAACAACGACGCCGACGGCTACTGGAACTACATCCGGGACACCGCGACCGCCTGGTACAACGCGCAGAAGGCGGCCGGCAAGAGCGACGCCGACGTCAAGGCGTACCTCGCGCAGTTCGACAGGGTCGACCGCTACGACTACGACGGCGACGGCAACTTCAACGAGCCCGACGGCTACATCGACCACTTCCAGGCGATCCACGCCGGTGAGGGCGAGGAGGCCGGCGGCGGCGCCCAGGGCACCGACGCCATCTGGTCGCACCGCTGGTACGCCTTCTCCAACGGCCAGGGCAAGACCGGCCCCGAAGGCAACCTGCTCGGCGGCGTGCAGCTCGGCAACTCCGGCATGTGGATCGGCGACTACACCACCGAGCCCGAGAACGGCGGCCTCGGTGTCTTCGCCCACGAGTTCGGCCACGACCTCGGCCTGCCCGACCTCTACGACACCAACGGTGGCGACAACGGCACAGCGTTCTGGACGCTCATGAGCGGAGGGTCGTGGCTCAACCACGGCACGGACTCCATCGGCACGACGCCCGGCTACATGGGCCCGTGGGAGAAGCTGCAGCTCGGCTGGCTCGACTACAAGGTCGTGCCGTACGGCACCGACTCGACGGTCAAGCTCGGCCCGGCCGACCGCGCCAGCAACACGAACTACCAGGCGCTCGTCGTGCCGCTGCCCGAGCGCACGGTCACCACGAAGCGCAACACGCCGCACTCCGGCGCGGCCGAGTGGTGGAGCGGCTTCGGTGACAACCTCAGCTCGACGCTGACCCGCACCATCGACCTGACCTCTGCCACCACGTCGGCCTCGGTCGACGCGTGGGTCCAGGGCAACCTCGAGAAGGGCTACGACTTCCTCTACGGCGAGGTGTCCACCGACAACGGCGCCACCTGGAAGGACGCAGGGGCCCCGATCGACGGCGCCTTCGCCTGGACCCAGAAGAGCTGGGACCTGTCGGCCTACAAGGGTCAGAGCGTCCAGTTCCGCCTGCGCGTCGCCACCGACGGTGGTGTCGCGAGCGAGGCCTTCGTCGACGACATCTCGGTGAGCGTCGACGGTGTCGCCGGCACGGTGGACGACGTCGAGTCGGGCACCGGCGCCTGGACGGCCAAGGGCTTCTCCGTGAGCAGCGGCACCACGTCCAAGCAGGTCCAGGACGTGTACTACGCCGAGAACCGCGTCTACAGCGGCTACGACGCGACGCTGAGGACCGGCCCGTACAACTTCGGTTTCAGCAACACGCGTCCCGACTGGGTCGAGCGGTTCCCGTACCAGAACGGCATGCTCGTGTGGTTCGCCAACGGTGAGTACTCCGACAACAACACCAAGGACCACCCGGGTGGTGGCGAGGTCCTGCCGGTCGACGCACGTCCGGCACCGGTCACCTTCCAGGACGGCGTCCGCCTCGGCAACCGTCGGCAGCCGTGGGACGCCACCTTCGGCCAGGAGGCCACCGACGCGGTGACCTTCCACCGCAACGGCACGGCTCTCGCCGTCCCGTCGCAGCCGGCGATCGCGACGTTCGACGACCGCGACCCGAACCGCTACTGGTCGTCGGCCAACCCGTGGGCATCCACCAAGGTGGCCGGCTCGGGCACGACCATGACGGTCAGGAAGACCGTCGACGGCGGCAACGAGCTGCAGGTGCAGGTCAAGTTCCGGTGACCTCAGGGTCATGACCGCGAGGGCCCACGGGACTTTCCCGGGGGCCCTTTGCGTCCGCCGGCGTCACCCCTCACCCACGTCGCCGGCGCTCCGGACAGGGCGGGCGGGCGGCACAGGGCAGCAGGGGCGTCCACAAACCGTGTCACGTCACATGCCCGAAACAGCGATGCGGCAGGATCGACACATGAACCGTCAGGAAGAGTTCGTGCTGCGCACGATCGAAGAGCGCGACATCCGCTTCGTCCGTCTCTGGTTCACCGACGTGCTCGGCACCCTCAAGTCGGTGGCCGTGGCGCCGGCCGAGCTCGAAGGTGCGTTCGCCGAGGGCATCGGCTTCGACGGTTCGGCCATCGAGGGCTTCGCCCGGGTCTTCGAGGCCGACATGCTCGCCAAGCCCGACCCGTCGACCTTCCAGATCCTGCCGTGGCGCGGCGACCCGCCCGGCACGGCCCGCATGTTCTGCGACCTGCAGCTTCCCGACGGCACGCCCAGCTTCGCCGACCCGAGGCACGTGCTGCAGCGCGCGCTCGGCAGGGCCGCCGACCTCGGCTTCACGTTCTACACGCACCCCGAGATCGAGTTCTTCCTCCTCGAGCAGGGCCGCGGACCCGACGGACGCCCGGTCCCCGTCGACGACGCCGGCTACTTCGACCACGTGCCGCACGGCACCGGGCACGACTTCCGCCGCGCCGCGATCACGATGCTCGAGAACATGGGCATCTCGGTCGAGTTCAGCCACCACGAGGGCGCCCCCGGCCAGAACGAGATCGACCTGCGCTACGCCGACGCCCTGAGCACGGCCGACAACATCATGACCTTCCGCACGGTGGTCAAGGAGGTGGCTCTGACCCAGGGCATCTACGCGACCTTCATGCCCAAGCCGTTCTCCGAGCACCCCGGCTCGGGCATGCATACCCACCTGTCGCTCTTCGAGGGCGACTCCAACGCGTTCTACGAGGCCGGTGCTCCCTACCAGCTGAGCAAGGTCGGTCGGCAGTTCATCGCCGGGCTGCTGCGCCACGGCGCCGAGATCGCGGCGGTGACCAACCAGTGGGTCAACTCCTACAAGCGCCTCTGGGGCGGGGGAGAGGCGCCCGCGCACCTGACCTGGGGCCACAACAACCGCTCGGCCCTGGTCCGGGTGCCCATGCACAAGCCGAACAAGGGCCAGTCGACGCGTGTCGAGGTGCGGTCCCTCGACGCCGCCTGCAACCCCTACCTCGCCTTCGCCGTCATGCTCGGTGCCGGTCTCAAGGGCATCGAGGAGGGCTACGACCTGCCGCCCGAGACCGAGGACGACGTGTGGAGCCTCACCGACGCCGAGCGTCGAGCCATGGGCATCAAGCCGCTGCCCGCCTCGCTCGGCCGCGCGCTCGAGGTGATGGAGGAGAGCGAGCTCGTCGCCGACGTGCTCGGTGAGCACGTGTTCGACTTCTTCCTGCGCAACAAGCGGCAGGAGTGGCTCGACTACCGTCACGAGGTCAGCCAGTTCGAGCTGACCCGTTACCTGCCGAGGCTGTGACGCGCCCGACTCCGATGTCCTCACGCACCAGCACCACCGAGGGAACCCTCGCCCGGCTCGGGTTCGCCGACCCCAAGCGCGCCGCGAGCCTGCTTGACGACCGCGCCCTGCTGCCGCTGCGCGCCGCCTTCCCCGAAGGCAGGCTCGACGACCTCGTCGCCGTGGTGGGTGACACCGCAGACCCCGACCAGGGGCTGCTCGGCCTCGTCAGGGTTGCGGAGTCCCTTGCGGCACAAGGAGACCCGCCCGGCTGGGGGATCTCGGCGTTCGCCCGCGAGCTCGCCACGGAGGGAGTGGGCCGCACCCGCGTGCTCGGTGTGCTCGGTGCCTCCACAGCCCTCGTCGACGAGCTGGTGCGCCACCCGGAGCACTGGGTCGACACCGTCAACGCGCAGCGTCGGCCCGGTGAGCAGGTGCGCACCGACCTCGTGCACGCGGTGACCGGGGGTCGGGGCGAGCGCTCGCCCCTCGACGCCCTGCGCATCGCCTACCGCAGGGGACTGCTGCACATCGCGGCGCTCGACGTCACGGCCGCCGACCCGCTGGCCGACATGCCGGCCGTGGGCGAGGCGCTGGCCGAGCTCGCCGAGGCTGCGCTCGACGCCGCCCTGGCCATCGCCCGTGAGGAGTACGGCGACGGGCACGAGGCCTGCAGGCTCGCCATCATCGGCATGGGCAAGACCGGCGGCGGCGAGCTGAACTACGTCAGCGACGTCGACGTCATCTTCGTCGCCGAGCCGGCCGAGGGCGTCGACGAGGAGACCGCGCTGCAGGTCGGCACCGCACTGGCCACGGCCACCATGCGGGCCTGTTCCGCCCCCACACCGGAGGGCACCCTCTGGCCCGTCGACGCTGCCCTTCGCCCCGAGGGCAAGCAGGGGCCCCTCGTGCGGACCATCAGCAGCCACAAGGCGTACTACGAGCGCTGGGCCAAGACGTGGGAGTTCCAGGCCCTCCTCAAGGCGTGGGTCTCGGCGGGCGACAAGGAGATCGGCCTTCGCTACAAGGCGGAGATCTCACCCATGGTCTGGGAGGCGGCCGGCCGCGACCACTTCGTCGAGGACGTGCAGGCGATGCGCCGCCGCGTGGAGAAGCACGTGCCGGCCAACGAGGCGCAGCGCCAGCTCAAGCTCGGCCCCGGCGGGCTGCGCGACGTCGAGTTCAGCGTCCAGCTGCTGCAGCTCGTCCACGGACGCACCGACCCCAGCCTCCGCTCGGCCACGACCCTCGAGGCCCTGGCGGCCCTGGCCCGCGGCGGCTACGTGGGTCGCGACGACGCGGCCACGCTCGACCGGGCCTACCGTCACCTGCGCTGCCTCGAGCACCGCATCCAGCTCCACCGGCTTCGCCGCACCCACCTCATGCCCGTCGCCGAGTCCGACCTGCGCCGGCTCGGGCGGGCCATGGGTCATCGAACCCACCCCGAGAGCGCGGTCGTCGCCGACCGGCAGGCGTCGGCGCGCGAGGTGCGGCGGCTGCACGAGCGGCTCTTCTACCGACCCCTGCTGGCCGCAGCCGCCAAGCTGAGCCCGACCGAGGCCCGCCTGAGCCCCGAGGCCGCGAAGCAGCGGCTGCTCGCGCTCGGCTTCCGCGACCCCGCCGGCGCCCTGCGCCACATCGAGGCGCTGACGACCGGTGTGAGCCGGCGCGCGGCGATCCAGCGCACCCTGCTGCCGGTCATGCTCGGCTGGTTCGCCGACGAGGCCGACCCCGACGCCGGCCTCCTGTCGTTCCGCCGCGTCTCCGACGAGCTGGGAACGACCCACTGGTACCTCAAGATGCTCCGCGACGAGGGGCGCGCGGCCGACCGCCTGGCGCACTGCCTCGCCCGCAGCCGGTATGCCGCCGACCTGCTGGTGCGGTCGCCCGAGAGCGTGTCGATCCTCGGCGACGACAACGGACTCACACCGCGGTCGCGCGAGGCGATCGCCTCGACCATGCAGTCGGCGGCCGGGCGCCGCGAGTCCGCGGCCGACGCAGCCGCCGCGGTGCGGGCCATCCGTCGACACGAGCTGCTCCGCATCGTCATGGGAGACCTGGTCGGCGTCGTCGACCTGCCCGGGGTGGGGGCCGCGCTGAGCGACCTCACCGCGGCCACGATCGAGGTGGCGTTGGACGTCGCGACCCGCGAGGTCGAACGCCGGGAGGGTGAGCCGATCGGTGGCGACATCCTCGTCGTCGGGATGGGGAGCCTGGGCGGTCGAGAGCTGGGCTACGCCTCCGACGCCGACGTCATGTTCGTCCACCAGCCGCATCCCGGCTCGGAGGAGAAGGACGTCCAGGCCCGGGCCACGCTCGTGGTCCAGGAGCTGCGCAAGCTCCTCTCGGGCTCCGGGCCCGACCCCGCACTGGGGCTCGACCCGGACCTGCGGCCCGAGGGCAAGGCCGGGCCGCTCGTGCGCAGCATCGACTCGTTCCGCACCTACTACGAGCGCTGGGCGCTGACCTGGGAGTTCCAGGCGTTGCTGCGCGCCACGCCGATCGCCGGCCCCCAGTCGATCGCCGATGCCTTCCTGGAGCTCATCGACCCGCTCCGCTGGCCCGAGGGGGGCATCGACGCGAGCCAGGTGCGGGACATCCGCACCATGAAGGCCCGTGTCGAGAGCGAGCGGCTGCCGCGGGGGGCCGACCCCCGCACCCACCTCAAGCTGGGCCGGGGCGGTCTGAGCGACGTCGAGTGGGTCGTCCAGCTGCACCAGCTCCAGCACGCGAACGCGCACCCCGCGCTGCGTGTCGCCGGCACGATGGCCGGCCTGTCGGCGCTGGCCTCAGAGGGGCTGGTGTCCGCCGAGGACGTCAAGGCTCTTCGGGAGGCCTGGCGCCTCGGTTCGCTCATGCGCAACGCCGGCGTCCTCTGGCGGGGCAGGCCGATCGACAGCGTGCCGTCCGACGTACGCGACCTCGACGGGATCGGTCGGATCATGGGCCGGCAGGCGGGCGAAGGGGCCGCCCTGGCGGAGCTGTGGCGACGCGTGGCACGGCGCTCCCGCCACGCCGCTGATTTCAACTTTTACGACTCCCCGCCTGGGGGTAGCGTCGTCCCGTGAGCTCGAGTCAGGGGACCGGCAGCGTCGTGCCGACGTACGCGGACGTCCTCCGCGTCCCCCGGTTCCTGCCGATCTTCCTCGCGAACGCCCTGTCGATGTGGGGCGACTACATCGCGCGCATCACCATCGCCGCGGTGGTGTTCGAACGCACCGAGTCCCCGCTCGCCACGGCCACGACCCTCGCCGTCAGCCTCGTGCCGACCTTCTTCGGACGCAGCCTCATCGGGCCGGTGGTCGACCGTTTCCCCTACAAGTGGGTGCTCATCTGGTCGCACCTGCTGCGCGCCACCTGCGTGCTCGGGTTGATGTGGCTCGTCATGCAGGGCTCTGCGCTCTGGGTGATGTTCCTCGTCCTCTTCGCCCTCGAGCTCATCGGGGGCGCCTCGTCGGCGTCGAACATGGTGCTGGTCACCGACCTCTTCGACGACCGGCACCTCTATGCCAGGGCCGTCGGGCTCGGGGCCATGTCCGAGCAGTTCAACCAGGCCATCGGGCTGGCCGTGGGGGGTGCCCTGGTCGCCCTGCTCGGTCCCGAGACCGGCCTGCTCTTCGACCTCGTCACCTTCGTCGTGGCCGCGCTCGTCATCCTCTTCGTCGCGCAGCTCAGGCCCGTGTCGGGCGAGCGCGGTCGCGGGCTTCGCGGCTTCGCACGCGACCTGTCGACCGCGGCCGCCGACCTGGCCCGGCACCCCGTGCTAGCCCGCCTCGTCACGCTGAGCGCGGTGGCCTGCCTGGGCATCGCGGCCCCCGAGGCGCTGGCCATCCCGATCGCCGGCCAGAACGGCTGGGGCGGGGTGCTGATGGCCGCCCCGATCATCGGCGCCGTCGTCGGCATCGTGCTGATCGGCCGGTGGGACGTGCATCAGCAGAACCGGTCGATCGTGCCCCTGGCGCTCGCGATGCCCCTGCCGCTGCTCATCACGGCCCTGCACCCCCCGATCTGGGTGGTGGCCGCCCTGTTCTTCGGGTCGGGCATGCTCCAGGCGTTCATGGTCCCGTTGCAGGCGACCTTCGCGCTGGTCACCGAGCCTGACCTGCGAGGCCGCATCTTCAGCCTGGCCGGCTCCGTCTCCATCGCCGCAGCCGGCGCCTCCTACCTAGCGGCCGGCTGGGTCGGCCAGCACACCAACGCCTACCTCGGCGTCACGATCTGCGCCGCGGTGTGCCTGGCCCTCGTCGCCCTGCTCGCCGCGACCTGGCCCCACCGGCGGGTGCGCACCGCAGTCGACCGGGCCTACGCACCGACGACCTCCCACGCGGCCTGAGCCACCCGGGAGGTCGCCGGGAGCCGGGCGTGTCCGACCCGGGCTCGGGTGCTGGAGGTCAGCGGGGCATGCCGTTGGCGGAGAGCAACGCGCGCCACGTCGCCGGCCACGTGATCCCTGTGACGGGCAGGCGGTGGGCGCTCTGCCATGACTTGAGGCGAGCCGTCGTGGTCGAGCCGAAGTTGCCGGTGGGCGAGACGCCCAAGGCCTTCTGCAGCGTCGTGACAGCCGTCCCGGACATGCCCGGACGCAGCACCATGCCCGAGCGGGGCACCAGCTCCTTGAGCAGGGCGCCGGCGCCGGCGGGGGCCTTCACCACGGGGTAGCTCGGGCAGCGGTCCGGGTTGGGGGCCGACCAGCCGACGGCCCAGTTGAGGTCGGGGAGGCGGCAGGGGCCCCAGTCGACGGGGGCCACCTGCTTGGTCCAGAAGGAGGTGCGACCGGTCGCGCCCTCCCACGAGAGGCTGACGTGGATGTGGTTGCGGTGACAGGCCGTGTCGTACGAGGAGGCGGGCGTGGTCGCACAGGTGCTGTAGGGGCGCCAGCCCTCAAAGGTCCGGTAGGAGCTCCACATCTTGTCGTTCCAGATGATGTACATGATGCCGAGGCGGCGGGCGTTGGCGTACGGGTTGCCGGCCTTGTCCTTGGCCAGGAGCCAGGTGATCAGCGCGTTCGCCTCGGCACGCTCGGCCGTGTTGCGCATGTTGAAGAAGGAGTCGACGGCACGACCGTCGGAGTGCTCCGACGGTGACGTCGCCGAGGTGCAGCTGCGGGAGAGCCCGTACGTCGCCCCGTACGTGGCCTGCAGGAGCTGGGCGAGCTTGAGGGTGCCGGGCCTGCTGCGCGCGTCGCAGCTGGTGGGCGGCACGTAGGCCGAGAGGTCCTCGAGGGCGGTCGGCAGGCCCGTCGGGGTGGCCGGCACCGGCGGCGGGGGAGTACCTCCGGCGGTTGCGGCCGGCGCGGTCGTCCAGCCCAGCACGAGCGCAGCGACAGCCGGGAGCAGCAGGCCGACGACGCCGCGCCGGGATCGGTGTCGGGACATGGCGGTGTGGTTCATGACGGTCTCCGAGACAGGGTTGTCGAGATCCACCCGGACGCGAGGCAGGGTGGCGGGGCGCGAGGGGTGTGGTGTTGTGATCCCGGGCGCGTGGAGAGGAGGCCGTCGGGGCCGGCGAACGCGGGTTGCGCCATTCAAACCCCATATGTCCGGTTACTGCACAGTTATCGGCGAAACGGTGGGACCGACACGCCGCGACTTCTGGCGCGGCGCGTGCCGTCAGGTGGTCCTGAGGCGCCGTATGCCGTCAGGCGGGCCCGCTCACGCGCCGTCGGTTGCGCAGGTCTACCGCGCTCGCAGCGAGCGCTGCAGTGACCAGCGCGGCGCAGACCTTGAGCGCGCCGCCGGCATCGAGCTCACCTGTTCCCGCTGCCCCGGCGTAGAAGACGGCCCCGACGAGGGCGATGCCCATCGCTGTGCCGATGCGTTGGCCGGTCTGGAGCAGACCCCCCGCGGTCCCGGCTCTTTCGACCGGAACCCCGTCGACGGACAGGGTGATGTTGGGGGAGATGACCAAGCCGCTGCCGATGCCGGCCACGAGCAGCGGCGCCAGCAGCCGCCACCCGAGGTCCGGACCGTCTCCCGCGGCGACCGTGATCGCGACGGCGACGACGCCGATGAGCACGACGACGAGACCAACGGTGACGAGCAGGCGCCCGTAGCGGCTCACGAGGCGCCCACCCAGGGCGGACGTGACGGCGGAGCCGAGCGCGAACGGCGTGACGGTCAGGCCCGCGAGCAGCGGCGAGTAGTGCAGCTGCTGCTGCACGTGGATCGTCAGCACGAAGAAGATCCCCGTGAAGCCGCCGAAGTAGATCGTGCCGACGGTCGCTCCGGACGGGTATCCCCGCACGGTGAAGAGCGAGAGGTCGACGAGCGGCTCGCGGCCCTCGTTGGTGTAGCGACGCTCCCACGCCAGGAACGCCCCCACGAGGACGACGCCGACCAGGCCCACCCACCACGGCACCGTCGAGCCGCCTCGCCCCGACTCCACGACCGGTAGCAGGATGCCGAGCACGCCTGCGCCGAGCAGCAGCACGCCGACCGGGTCGACGTCGATGCGTCGGCCCCGGACCCGAGCCGGCGGGTCGGGTAGCCAACGCATCGCGAGCACGACCGCGGCGGCTGCGACGGGCAGGTTGACGAAGAAGATCCACCGCCACCCCGACTGGGCCCCCAGGGCGGCGAGCAGGAGACCACCGACGACCGGGCCGACCGCCGTCGAGATCCCGATGGTCGCGCCGAGCAGACCGAAGGCCCGGCCGCGCTCCGCGCCGCGGAACAGCTGTTGGATCAGGCCCGAGACCTGCGGGTTGAGGATGCCGCCTGCCGCGCCCTGCACCAGCCGCGCCACGACGAGCAGCTCCGCGCTCGGTGCCAGCCCGCAGGCCAGGCTCGACAGGCCGAAGAGCACCACCCCGACGACGAAGACCGTGCGCCGGCCGACGGCGTCGCCGATGCGGCCCGACGGAACGAGGGTGAGGCCGAACGCGAGCGCGTAGCCGGACACCACCCACTGCAGGTCGCTCGGCGTGGCCTCGACCCCGCTCTGGATCGAGGGGAGTGCGACGTTGACGATGCTCACGTCGAGCAGCGTCATGAAGCCCGCGACGAGGCAGACCCACAAGGCCTTCCAGCGTCTGGGGTCGGGCGCGTCGTCGGGTGTCGGCCCTGCTGACGGCTCGCTCGTCACGAGCCGAGGATCCCGTTCGTCGCGTCGTCCCGGCGACCTCCGAAGAAGTGCTCGAGCACGCGGGCGAACGGCTCGGCCTCCTGCTCGCCGTCGGAAGCCCGCTCGAAGAGCGTCATCGACGAGCGCAGCTTCCTCGCGTCGATGCCGCCGAGGACCTCGACCGGATCGGTCGCCCCCAGGGCGTCCAGCGCGGCGGCGCACTCGCGCAGGCGAGGCCCGAGCACCGGGTGACGCAGGTAGGCACGCGCCTCAGAAAGGCCCGACACGGCATACGCCCTCGCCATGTCGCTGCGACCCAGCCCGGCGACCTGAGGCAGCACGAACCACATCCAGTGGCCGCGCTTGCTGCCCTCACGCAGCTCGGCCAGGGCGGAAGCGTAGGCGCCGCCGCGGTCCTGGGCCCGGATGAAGCGCTCGAGGTCGTAGGGGTCGTCGTCCATACCTACCGTCCTACCCGACGCCGAAGGGCGGCCCACCGTGGTGGACCGCCCTTCGGAATAGTGCTTGGCGCGGAGCGAGGTCAGAGGTCGAAGTACATCTCGAACTCGTGAGGGTGCGGGCGGAAGCGGATCGGGTCGACCTCGTTCTTGCGCTTGTACTCGATCCAGGCCTCGATGAGGTCGGCCGTGAACACGTCGCCCTCGAGGAGGTAGTCGTGGTCGGCCTCGAGCGCGGCGAGGACCTCGGGCAGCGAGCCGGGGACCTGCTCGATGGCCGCGTGCTCCTCGGGCGGCAGCTCGTAGAGGTCCTTGTCGACCGGCTCCGGCGGCTCGATGCGGTTCTTGATGCCGTCGAGACCGGCCATCAGCTGGGCGGCGAAGCACAGGTACGGGTTGGCCGACGGGTCGGGCACGCGGAACTCGATGCGCTTGGCCTTCGGCGACGTGCCCGTGATCGGGATGCGGACGCACGCCGAACGGTTGCGGGCCGAGTAGACCAGGTTGACCGGGGCCTCGTAGCCGGGGACCAGGCGGTGGTAGGAGTTCACCGTCGGGTTCGTGAACGCGAGGAGCGACGGGGCGTGCTTGAGCAGGCCGCCGATGTACCAGCGCGCGATGTCCGACAGGCCGCCGTAGCCGCGCTCGTCGTAGAAGAGCGGCTCGCCGTCCTTCCAGAGGGACTGGTGCGTGTGCATGCCCGACCCGTTGTCGCCGAAGAGCGGCTTCGGCATGAACGTCGCGGTGTGGCCCTGCGCCCAGGCGGAGTTCTTGACGACGTACTTGAACTTCATGAGGTCGTCGCCCGAGTGCAGCAGGGTGTTGAAGCGGTAGTTGATCTCCATCTGGCCCGCGGTGCCGACCTCGTGGTGGCTGCGCTCGACGTTGAGACCGACCTCCTTGAGCTCGAGGCAGATCTTGTCGCGGAAGTCGGCGAAGTGGTCGACGGGGGAGACGGGGAAGTAGCCGCCCTTGTAGCGGGTCTTGTAGCCCCGGTTGCCGCCCTCCTCCTCGCGACCGGTGTTCCACGCGGCCTCGATGGAGTCGAGGTAGTAGTACGACGCGTTCGCCTTCGTCTCGAAGCGCACGTCGTCGAAGACGTAGAACTCGGCCTCGGCGCCGAAGTACGCGGTGTCGGCGATGCCCGTCGACTTGAGGTACTCCTCGGCCTTGCTCGCGATGTTGCGGGGGTCGCGGCTGTAGCGCTCGTCGGTGAAGGGGTCGAGGATCGAGAAGTTCATGACCAGCGTCTTCTCGGCGCGGTACGGGTCGATGAACGCGGTGGCGGGGTCCGGGACGAGCTTCATGTCGGACTCGTGGATCGCCTGGAAACCGCGGATCGAGGACCCGTCGAACATCTGACCAACGGTGAAGAAGTCCTCGTCGACCGACTCAGCCGGCACGTTGAAGTGCTGCATGACACCGGGCAGATCACAGAACCGAATGTCGACGAACTTGACGTCCTCGTCCTTGATGTACTTGAGGACCTCGTCAGCTGAGCTGAACATCCAACCTCCTGATGTGGGGCGAGGTCGTCACGCGCCTCCCGGGCACTCGTGAGCGCGGCAGGAATCGAGCGACGGCCTCGTGCTGTCGTCGATGACACTATCGACTCGCGATTTCTCGTCCATGACCCCGATGTTTCGCGGGTGTTACGGATGGACAGGCCCGGGCAAAGCGCACGAGTCGCATCTCGTTAGGCTGGGGCCGTGGTGGACCGCAAGGACTTCGGCTCCTGGCTCCAGGGCCCGAGAGCGCGCACGAGCACCGACGGACAGTACCGGGGCCGCGACCTCGGGCTCCCCGAGAAGGGACCGGGCTCGGTCGCCGGCTTCGGCATCCGCCTCGTCGGGGTGCTCCTCGACTGGGGGATAGCCTCCGTCATCGCGCGGGGCCTGTTCGCCGTGCCCCTGCCGTTCTCGCAGCCGCCGGCGACCGGCGGCCAGAACTTCGTGGTACTCGGCGTCTTCGCCGTCATGCACCTGCTGCTCGTCGGCACGCTCGGCTACACCATCGGTCACCGCATCGTCGGGCTGCAGGTGCGGTCGCTGGCGTCGGGCCGGGTCATGCCGGTGCAGGCCGTCGTCCGCACCATCCTGCTGGCGATCTTCATCCCCGCGGTCGTCTGGGACCGTGACGGGCGCGGGCTGCACGACAAGGTGCCCGGCACCGTCGTCGTCCGCACCCGCTGAACGCTCGACGACAGATGGTCCAGCTCGTCCCGTGACAGCGAAAGAGCAGTCCGCCCACGAGGGACGAACTGCTCTTTCGATCGGGGGTCACTTGCCGCGCAGTGCCTTGCGGTCCATGCGGGCACGCGTCGGGTCGACGCCCGGCGGCAGGGGAGCGCGCAGGCCACCGAGCGCCTTGAGGCGCTTGTTGACCATGGCCATCTCGTCCTTGGTGATCTGCGGCTTGAGGCGCTGGACCTTGCTCGCGAGCTTGGGCAGCGGCACCTCGTTCTCGCCGTTGCCGACCCGGAGGGTCGTGACGGGCACTCCGGGGGCCACGCGTTCGACGCGCTTCTTCTCCGCGGCGAGCAGCTTCTGCACCCGGGACGTCGGGCCCTCGCCGACGAGGACGACGCCGGGGCGGCCGAGGGCGCGGTAGACCATGGCGGCCGAGCTGATGTCGCCTGCCCGCGCGACGTCGGCGGCGACGGGCTCGCGGTCGGTGTACCACCCGCGCCGGATCGAGGTGAGCGCGGCGCCGGCAGCGCCGGTCTGGCCCTCGATCTGGCCGTACGCGGCTCGCTCGGCGCGCCGGCTCATGATGATCGTCGCGGCGAGGATGCCGAAGAGCACGCCGAAGCCGCCGAAGATCCACGGCAGCTTCACGAGGAAACCGACCCCCAGCAGTACGCCGAGGGTGACGAGGAACGCCAGGAGCATGTACCAGCCGATGAGCGGGTCAGCCTGCCTCGAGATCCGGTAGACGTCGCGGATCTGGGACAGCCGTCCCTGCTTCTTCTCCAGGGGTGCGCTCGACGCGTCCCCGTCCTTGTTGCGTGCCATGGTGCTCAGGATACGGCGCTCTGCGCGCGGGCCACCAACGACGCCGCCTCCTGGCGCGCAGGGGCCTCGGCGGCCTCGGCGAGGTGCGAGAGGTGGGCCGGGATCTCGCGGCCCCACTTGCGCATCGCGGTCGCCCAGAGACGGCCCGCCCGGTAGGACGAACGCACGAGCGGGCCGGCCATGACGCCCTTGAAACCCATCTCCTCGGCGACCTCGGACCAGTGCACGAACTCCTCGGGCTTGACCCACCGGTCGATGGGGTGGTGCAGCTTCGAGGGCCGGAGGTACTGGGTGATCGTGAGGATGTCGCAGCCGGCGTCGTGGAGGTCGCGGATGGCCTCCTCGATCTCGGTGTCGGTCTCGCCCATGCCGAGGATCAGGTTGGACTTCGTGACGAGCTGCGCCTCGCGCGCCATCGTCAGCACCGTGAGCGACTTCTCGTAGGTGAAGGCGGGGCGGATGCGCTTGAAGATGCGCGGCACCGTCTCGAGGTTGTGCGCGAACACCTCGGGGCGGGCGTCGAACACCTTGCCGACGAGCTCCGGCCTGGCGCCGAAGTCGGGCGGCAGGATCTCGACGCCGGTGTTCGGGTTGAGCAGATGGATCTGGCGGATCGTCTCGGCGTAGAGCCCGGCGGCGCCGTCGGGCTGGTCGTCTCGCGCGACTCCGGTCACGGTCGAGTAGCGCAGCCCCATCCGGGCGACGGACTCGGCGACCCGGCGCGGTTCGTCGAGGTCGAGGGAGGTCGGGCGCCCCGTCGCGATGTCGCAGAAGTCGCAGCGTCTGGTGCAGACGTCACCACCGATGAGGAAGGTGGCCTCCTTGTCCTCCCAGCACTCGAAGATGTTGGGGCAGCCTGCCTCCTGGCACACCGTGTGCAGTCCCTCGGACTTCACCATCGAGTGGAGCGCGGTGTACTCGGGGCCCATCTTCGCCGTGGTGCGGATCCACGAGGGCTTGCGCTCGATGGGGGTCTCGGCATTGCGCGCCTCGACGCGCAGCAGACGACGGCCGTCGGGAACGACAGACACACGAACTCCTAGGTCGGGTTTTGCTGCTTCGCACAGGTTACGCCTGATCGACAACGCTCCCGACCACCCCCGTATGCCATGACGCCGGGTCAGCCGCCGCCGCGTGCACGCACCTCGGTGAGGCGCGCCGACAGGAACGCCTGCTCTGCCTCGTTGTCCGCGAGGGCGAGGGCCTCCCCGTACGCGATGGCTGCCTCGTGCCACGACCCGAGCCGCCGCAACAGGTCGCCCCGGGTGGCGCTGAGGTAGGGGTAGGTCGCCACCGTCGGGTCGTCGAGGAGCGGCTCGAGCGCGCCGAGCCCGGCCTCGGGGCCGTCGCGGAACCCGAGCGCCGCGGCGCGGCCGAGCGCCACGACGGGGGAGGGCCACAGGCCGACGAGCACGTCGTAGAGACCGACGACCTCGGCCCAGTCCGTCTGCTCCCACGTGGGCGCCTCGGCGTGGACGGCCGCGATCGCCGCCTCGACCGTGAAGCGGTCGGGTGGTCCCTGCGCGAGGGCCTCGCCGAGCAGCAGCCGGTGCAGCATCCGGCCCATCCGGATCGCGACGTCCACGAGATCCTGCCGAACGAGGTCGCTGCCGCTCGGCGCCGTGTGTCCTGTCGTGAACACGAGGTGCAGGACGTCGGTCACGGGACCGTGCCGCACCGGCAGCTCGGAGGGAGGGGGACCCGATAGGGGATTGCGCGCCGTCGCGATCTTCTTCTTCGCGCGGGTGATGCGCGCCGCCATCGTCGACTCCTGCACGAGGAAGGCGCGTGCGACGTCGGCGGTCGACAGGCCGCACACGAGCCGCAGGGTGAGCGCGACCTGGGCCTCTGGCGCGAGTGCCGGGTGGCAGCAGGTGAAGACGAGCCGCAGCCGGTCGTCGGGCACCGTGCGCTCGCCCACGGCATACGGCTCGGGGTCGTGCTCGTCGACGACGAGCATCGGGAGCAGGCGCCGCCCGTGCGCCTCGCGGCGCACGACGTCGCGGGCGCGGTTGACTGCGACGGTGGTCAGCCAGCCCCCGGGCCGTTTCGGGACGTCATCGCGGCCGGCTCAACCGTGGTCGACGATCGGACGCACCTCGACGGCCCCGTGCTGCTCGCGCAGCTCGGGCAGCATCCTCGCGAGGGTGACGGCGGCGTCGAGATCGGGCACGTCGAGGACGTAGAAACCACCGAGCGCCTCCTTCGTCTCCATGAACGGCCCGTCGGTGACGATCGGCGTGCCGTTGCCTGACGCGCGCAGGGTCGTGGCGGTCGTCGACGACTCGAGCTCCTGCCCGCTCAGGCGCCCCGTGCCGGCTGCGCGGGAGAAGGCGATGTGGCCGGCCTCCTTGGCCTGCAGCTGGTCAGGCGTCTGGGCGTCCCACTCCTGCTCGCTGCCGTAGATGAGGACGAGGTACTTGGCCATGTCGGTCTCTCCTTGGTTCGTGTCCGCCGGGCTGTCCGGCTACCCCTACGACGAACGGTTCGCGCGCACATCGACAGGTCGCGCGGGGCGATCAGCCCTTCGGTCTGCCCGTCAGGCGACGTCGCGGCGGCGGAAGGTCAGCACGCCCACGGCGGTGAGCCCGACCCCGAGCACCAGCAGGAAGACCCAGGAATGGGTGTAGGACAGCGGCTGCGAGGCGAACGTGCACGTGCTCGCGTCGCACGTCTCGGCGAAGTACGTCGTCCCCTTGCCCAGGAAGGCCTCGACGTTGGTGCTGACGGTCCACGGCCGGAGCCGGCCCTGCAGGAAGGCCTGCGCCGCGATGAGCTCGACGCCGATGGCATACGCGAGGAGCACCCCGACGACGCCTGCCGTGTAGCGCAGCACCAGAGCGAGCGCGGCGCCGCAGACCGCGGCGAGGACCCCGAGCGCCACGACGCGCAGGAGCAGCTGGGGGACCGAGTCGGTCACGGCGTCGGGCTCGGGAAGGACCAGCTCCTCACCGGGCCGGTTGACCACCGCTACCATGCGGGCACCCAGGTTGGTGAGCAGCCCGAAGGTGACGGCGAGGCCTGCCCCGCCGAGCGCGACCGCGGCGAGCTTCGTGACCGCGACCTTGACGCGCTGTGGCTGGAAGGTGAGCCAGCTGCCCATCGACCCGGTCGTGAACTCGGCCCCGACGGCGCTGGCGCCGAGCACGAAGGCGAGGAAGGCGACGAGGTAGGCGGCGGAGGTGGCGATGCCGGCGGTGATCACGTCGGCCACCGGCGGCACGAGGCCGAACTGCTCCAGGGTCGGTTCGGTGGGGCCGGTGATCGCGTCGCACCCGAAGTCGATGGACTGGTCACCGGAGCGTTCCCGCTCGGCTGCCTGGTCCTGCCGGCACTGGGCCAGCATCTGTGGCAGCTGCTCCTTGAACTCGGCCTGCTGGCGCTTCGTGTCGGCCACGAGGGCCTTGTAGTCGTCGAGCTGCTGGGCGAGGCGCTCAGGCGTGCTCGAGCTGTAGGCGTTGTAGACGGCCGCGCCCGTGAAGAGCACGAGCGCGACGACGGCCACCCTCGTGAGGCGCCGCCACCAGAGACGGCGCAGCTCGACACCGACCAGACCGGCGAACGAGGTGCCGAACGGCCGCCGCTCGGTGCGCGGTCGGGGATCCGACGGCGCCAGGGTCTCGCTCATGCCGCACCCCCTGCCCGGACCCCGCCTGCGGTCCGGTCGGAGTCGCTGCCGAGCCCCTGGTCCGCGGTCAGGGCCAGGAACGCCGACTCGAGGTCGGGGCGGACCGGCACGAGCTCGCTGACGTAGAGGCCGTGACCGGCGAGTGACCGTGTGATCGCGGACGGGTCCTCGGCCCCGACGAGCAGCTGCTGCCCCTCGCGGGTCAGCGTGAAGCCGTCCGCCTGGAGGATCTGCGCGGCCCGCTCGGGTGAGGCCACGCCGACGCGCACTCGTGCCTGTGCCTGCCCACCGAGGATGTCGCGCACGTGCCCCTCGGCGAGGAGCGTGCCGTTGCCGATGATCGAGACGGTGTCGGCGACCTGCTCGACCTCGGCCAGGATGTGTGAGCTGACCAGGACCGTCTTACCCTGTGCGCCAAGCGATCTCATGGTGTCGCGGACCTCGCGGATGCCCGCCGGGTCGAGCCCGTTCGTCGGCTCGTCGAAGATGAGCAGGTCGGGTTCCTTGAGCAGGGTCGCCGCGATCGCAAGACGCTGCTTCATGCCGAGGGAGAACCCGGCATACCTGTCACGGCCACGGTCACCCAGGTGGGTTGCCTCGAGCACCTCGTCGACGCGGTGCCGCGGGCTGCCGATGGCGCCCGCCAGGAGGCCGAGGTTCTGCCGGGCCGTGAAGGCGGGGAAGAACTTCGGCGACTCCACGATGGCGCCGACCCGGTCGATGACATGGGGCAGCCGCCGGGGGACCGGCTCGCCGAAGACCTCCGCCGTGCCCGAGTCGGCCCGCACCAGGCCGAGGAGCATCCGGATGGTCGTCGTCTTGCCCGACCCGTTGGGCCCCAGGAAGCCGTGCACCCCACCGAGCGGAACCGCCATCGACAGTCCCGTGACGGCGACCCGCCGCGAGCCGCGGGACAGGTACGTCTTGCGTAGGTTGACGGTGCGGACGGCGGCGTCCATCGATCCCCCTGGTTCGACCGGTTGGTGGTCGACACCCTAGGGGGTCGGTCAGGTCAGTGCGCGGCGGTTGGGCTGCAGCGTGGGCAGGATGTCGGCGAGGTGCTTCTCGACGTGGGGGAGCACCTCGGTCACCGGGACGTCACGGCCGAGCTCGAACGACAGCGACGTGACGCCCGCGCCCACGATGCCGCACGGGATGATGACGTCGCCCCACGAGAGGTCGGGGTTGCAGTTGAAGGCGAAGCCGTGCATCGCCACCTGCCGGCTGACGCGGATGCCGATGGCCCCGATCTTGCGGCGCGGCCCACGCTCGTCGGCGGCGATCCACGTGCCGCTCTCGCCCGAGACGCGTCCGGCCTCGACCCCGAAGTCGGCGCACACGCGGATCATCATCTCCTCGAGGTGGCGCACGTAGCCGACGACGTCGATGGGCGCCGGGAGACGAACGATGGGGTAGCCGGTGATCTGCCCGGGCCCGTGCCAGGTGATCTTGCCGCCGCGGTCGACGTCGATGACGGGGGTGCCGTCGTTGGGGCGTTCCTGGGGCTCCGTGCGCTTGCCCGCCGTGTAGACGGCTCGGTGCTCGAGCAGGTAGACGGTGTCGGGCTCCTCGCCGGCGACGACCTTCGCGTGCGTGTCGCGCTGCACCTGCCAGGCCTCTTCGTAGTCGACGAAGTCGGGGTCGAGGCCGAGGTGCACGAGACGCATGCGGTCAGGGTACGCCGAGCGGCATACGATGCCGGAATGCCCTCTGCCGAAGCCGTCCCGTCCACCTCCCTGCGCGTCGGGCTCGTCGGGTACGGCTCGGCCGGCCGAGGCATCCACGCGCCCCTCATCGAGCGCGCCGGGCTGACCGTCGCGGCGGTGTCGACCTCCGACGCGACGCGCGCCGACCAGGTACGGGCCGACCTGCCCGATGCCGAGGTGGTGCCCGACCTGGAGACGCTGCTCGGTGTCGACGGGATCGACCTCGTCGTGCTCGCATCGCCCAGCGGGGTGCACGCCGAGCAGGCCGAGCGGGTCATCGACGCGGGGCTGCCGCTGGTCGTCGACAAGCCGCTCGCGGTCGACGCGAGCCGAGCTCTCGACGTCGTCGACCAGGCCGCCCACCGCGGCGTGCCGCTGACTGTCTTCAACAACAGGCGCTTCGACCCCGAGCTGGCCGCGTTGCGTGCCGTCCGCGACGGCGAGCTCGTAGGAGAGATCTGGCGCGCCGAATACCGTTGGGACCGTTGGCGGCCCGTGCCCAGGCAGCGTTGGCGCGAGACGGTCGGCCCGGCCGAGGGCGGTGGGTTGCTGCTCGACCTCCACAGCCACCTCATCGACCAGGCCGTGCTGCTCCACGGCGAGGTGGAGTCGGTGTTCGCCGAGCTCGACTCCCGCACCGTGACGGCCGAGGACGACACCTTCCTCGCCTGCCGTCACACGTCCGGTGTCGTGAGCCACGTCATCGCGAGCTCGGTCAACGGCGCCCCCGGTCCGCGGGCCCGCGTCAACGGCTCCGCCGGGGCCTACGTCATCGGCAAGCAGTTCGACGACGTCAGCTCGTTCACGGAGTTCGCCAACCAGGGCGACGCCGTCGGCTGGATCGTGCGCGGCGACGAGCGTGAGCCCGGTCCGGTCGTGACGGACGCCGACCAGGCGGACTTCTACCGCGCCGTCGCGGCGGCCCTGACCAGCAGGGACCCCCAGGCCACGATGCCCGTCGACCCGCGTGACGCCGTGCACGTGCTCGCCGTCATCGACGCAGCCCGGATCAGCGCGCGGGACCGGCGCGTGGTCGACGTCGTCACGCCCGGGCAGACCCCCTGAGCGAGCCTGTGGACGACGGGCTCGTGGGTCCGGCCGACGCTGGTTGCATGAACGGGTGAGCGACAGCACCCGCGAGCCGACCCAGGACCTGTCCGACGACGTCCCCGACGTCCCCGGGCACCGCCTCGACGCGGTGATCGGCGCTGGCGGGTCCGCCGTCGTGTGGTCGGGCGTCGACGCCACCGGGCGCCCGGTGGCGGTCAAGGTGCCGCACCGCGCCCGCGACGGCGCCGACGCCCGGCAGGCACTGGTCGAGCAGCAGGTGCTGACCGCGGTCCAGCACGACCACCTCGTGCGGCTGCGGTCAGTCGTCCCGCTGTCCGACGGGCGAGAGGCGCTGGTCTTCGACCTCGTCCGAGGGGCCGTGCTCCGGGGCATGGTGGCCAGCCGCGGACACCTGCGCCCGGGCGAGGTGGTCACCGTCCTGACGCCGATCTGCGAGGCTGTCGCGCACGTGCACGCGGCAGGTGGCGTGCACACCGACATCTCACCGTCCAACATCACGCTGACGCGCATCGGTCGACCCGTCCTGCTCGATCTGGGCGCCGCCCGGGTGGCAGGTCGCGAGCCCGGCGCGGTGCACGGCACGGCCGGCTTCGTCGCCCCCGAGGTGCTGCTCGGCGACGAGCCCGGGGAGGCGGCCGACGTGTACTCGCTCGGGGCGGTCGCGTGGTTCTGCCTGACGGGCAACGGTGCACCCGACACGATGACCCGGCTCGACCTCGACACCGTCGTGAGCCATGTCGGCCCCGAGATGGCCGAGGTCATCGCGCAGGCCATCGACCCCGATCCGCAGCGCCGCCCGGCAGCGGCCGAGCTGGCGCGACTGTTCTACGACGCCGCGCCGGTCGAAGCCGTGGAGGTCGTGGTCGGCCCCGACCAGGCGTCGGCCCTCACCCACCGGCTTCGCGCCGAAGCCGGGCGCGATGCGCCGGCCGAGCCGGGCACCGCAGGCGCCCGGTGGCGCACGCGCGTCCTCGTGGCTGCCGTGGTGGCGGTGCCGGTGCTCGGTGTCACCGGATGGGCCCTGGCTGCTCGCCAGGCCCCGACCGCAGGCGCCGCAGTGACGGCTGCGACGGCGCGCCCGACGCCTGTTCCGTCGATCTCGGCGACCCCGCCCTCGGCCTCCGACGAGGTGGTCCGCGACGCCACCAGCCCGGCACGTCGGCCCGAGGACCTCCTGCAGGCGCTCAGCGACCGGCGGGCGCGAGCCCTGGTGGGTCTCGACGAGAGCGCTCTGGGCAGCGTCCATGCGAGTGGCTCCCCGAGCGCCGCGAGCGATGCCGCTCTCGTCGCTCGGCTCCGCGAGTCGCGCGTGCGCTGGGAGGGTCTGCGGCTCGAGGTCGCCGAGGCGATCCACGTGTCGGGTGACACGGGCAGGGCGGTGCTGCGCGCCCGCGTGGACTGGACGGCATACGTCGTCGTGTCACGTGACGGCAGGCGCTCCGACCGGCCGGCGGACACCGGGCGCCGCCTCGACTTCGCCCTGACCCGGGGCTCTCAGGGTTGGCGGCTCACGAGCATCACGACTGCACCAGCCAGCTGACGGCGCTCGTCAGGTCGGGGTGCTCGAAGGTGAACCCGCTCGCGAGAGGCGCCGTCGGCTGGACCCGCTGGCTCGCGACCACATAGTCGGCGAACTCGCCGATGACCGCCCGCAACGCCAGGCGTGGCGCGGGAAGGACCGCGGGCCGCGACAGGGCCGCACCGACGGCCGCCGCGATCTCCTTCTGACGGGCGCTGCCCGGAGCCGCACCGTTGAAGGCACCCGCGAGCTCGGGGTGGTCGACGAGGTGGGTCAGCAGGCGGACCTCGTCGACGAGGCTGATCCACGGCCACCACTCGCGGCCCGAGCCCATGGGGCCACCGAGCCCTAGCCGACCGAGGAGCAGCACCGGCTTGAACGCGCCGCCGTCAGGTGCCATCACCAGGCCGGTGCGCAGCCAGGCCACCGGAACGCCGCCGTCGACGGCCGGCTGGGCAGCAGCCTCCCACCGGGCCACGACCCCGGAAAGGAAGTCGCGGCCCGGTGGACTGTCCTCGGTGAGGAGCTCGTCCCCGCGGTCGCCGTAGTAGCCCACGGCGGAGCCGTTGACGAGCCGGATGGCTCGGCCGGTGCGTTCGTGGTGCGCAACGAGGGCGCGGGCGACGGTGCCGGTGGCGTCGGTGCGGGAGCGTTCGATCTCGCGCTTGTGCTCGGCGTCCCAGCGGCGGTCACCGATGCCGACGCCGGCGAGGTTGACGACGGCGTGGACACCGTCGAGGGCGGACTCGTCGAGTCGACCCGCAGCGGGGTCCCACTCGACCTCGCCCGGCGCGGTCGCCGGGCGCCGGACCAGACGCAGCACCTCGTCGCCACGCGCCTCGAGGTGACGACGAAGCGCGCCGCCGATCAGTCCGGACGAACCGGTGACGGCGACGCGCCTCGTCATGTCGTGCTCCTCACGGGGGGGAGGCCTCAGGCCTCGAAGCGCCCCTCTTCCAGCCGCGACTTCATCGTGCCGAGGAAGCGGGCGGCGTCGGCACCGTCGACGATGCGGTGGTCGTAGGACAGCGCGAGGTACATCATCGAGCGGATCGCGATCGTCTCGCCGCCGTCGGCGTCGGTGACGACCACGGGGCGCTTGACGATCGCACCGGTGCCGAGGATCGCGACCTGCGGCTGGTTGATGATCGGCGTGTCGAACAGGGCACCGCGGCTGCCGGTGTTGGTGATGGTGAACGTGCCACCGGCGAGGTCGTCGGGCGTGATCTTGTTGTTGCGCGTGCGCGCCGCCACGTCGGCGATCGCCCGGGCGAGCCCGGCGATGTTGAGGTCGCCGGCGTTCTTGACGACCGGGACGATCAGGCCCTTCTCGGTGTCGACGGCGATCGAGAGGTTCTCGGTGCCGTGGTAGACGATCTCGTCGCCCTCGATGCTGGCGTTCACCATCGGGTGCGCCTTGAGCGCCTCGGTGGCGGCAAGGGCCAGGAAGGGCAGGAAGCTGAGCTTCGTGCCCTCGCGCGCCTCGAAGTCGCCCTTGACCTTGGCGCGCAGGCGGGCGACCTTCGTGAGGTCGACCTCGACGACGGTGGTCAGCTGCGCCGACACCTGGAGCGACTCGACCATGCGCGTGGCGATGACCTTGCGCAGGCGGCTCATCTTCTCGCGGGTGCCGCGCTTGGGTGAGACGGCGGCGGCCGCCGGGGCCGCCGGGGCGCTCGGCGCGGCCGCCGCAGCTGCGGCGCGAGCAGCGTCGGGAGCAGGCGCGGCCGGTGCCTTCGCGGCCTCGGCGGCGTCGAGGACGTCCTGCTTGCGGATGCGTCCACCGACGCCGGTGCCCGTGATGGAGCCGAGGTCGACACCGTGCTGCGAGGCGAGCTTGCGCACGAGGGGCGTGACGTACGCGGCGGCGTCGTCACGGGACGAGGCCGCAGCCGGTGCTGCCGACTCGGGGGACTGCTGCGCGGCGGGGCGCGATGCCTCGGCGGGCAGGCCCGCGGCCTGCTGCTCGCCCGACTGGGCCGCTGCCTGGGCTGGAGCCTGGGCAGCGGGCGACGGAGCGGCGGCCTGCTGCGCGGCTGCCGCGTCGGCCCGGGCCGAGGTGTCCTGCTGGGGTGTCTCCTGCTGGGGTGCCTCCTGCTGGGGGGCCTCCTGCTTCGGGGCCTGCGCTGGCGCGGAGGAGGGGGCCCCGCCGATGACGGCGAGGTCGGCGCCGACCGGGACGGTGTCGTCCTCCTGGACGAGGATCTTGGTCAGGGTGCCGGCGACCGGCGACGGGATCTCGGTGTCGACCTTGTCGGTGGACACCTCGAGCAGAGGCTCGTCGACGGCGACCTCGTCGCCCTCGGCCTTGAGCCACCGCGTGACCGTGCCCTCGGTGACGGACTCGCCGAGAGCCGGCATCGTGACCGTCTGGCCCTCGCCGCTCTCGGACGACGACGCGCCGGCCTGGGGCTGCTCGGCCTGAGCGGCCTCGGGCTCGCTCGTCGCGGCCTGGGGCTCCTGGTCGGTGCTGGGCGCCTCGGGGGCGGGAGCAGCAGGTGCTGCCTCCGGCACGGGGGCAGCCTCGGTCGCTGGCGCCTCGCCCCCGCCGGAAGGAGCGGCACCATCGCCGATGACCGCGAGGTCGGCGCCGACGGGGACGGTGTCGTCCTCCTGCGCCAGGATCTCCTGCAGCGTGCCCGCCACGGGGGACGGGATCTCGGTGTCGACCTTGTCGGTGGACACCTCGAGCAGGGGCTCGTCGACCTCGACCTGGTCGCCGACGCTCTTCAGCCAGCGGGTGACGGTCCCCTCGGTGACTGACTCACCCAGGGCCGGCATGGTCACGCGTTCTGACATGACGTGTTTTCTCCTCTTCCCAGTGTCTGGCTCAAGCGTGTGCGTGCAGGGGCTTCCCCGCCAAGGCCAAGTGTGCCTCGCCGAGGGCCTCGTTCTGTGTGGGGTGCGCGTGGATGAGACCGGCGACGTCCTCGGGGTGCGCTTCCCAGTTCACGATGAGCTGTGCCTCGCCGATCTGCTCGCCCATGCGTGCGCCGATCATGTGGACCCCGACGACGGGGCCGTCGACCTGGCGGACGAGCTTGACGAAGCCCTGCGTGCCGAGGATCTGTGACTTGCCGTTGCCGCCGAGGTTGTACTCGTAGGTCGCGACGTCGCCGTGCTTCTCGCGTGCCTGGGCCTCGGTGAGCCCGACGCTGGCGATCTCGGGGTCGCAGTAGGTGACCCGCGGGATGCCCGGCTCGTCGATCACGGCCGGCGAGAGACCTGCGATCTCCTCGGCGACGAAGATGCCCTGGGCGAAGCCCCGGTGGGCGAGCTGGAGGCCGGGCACGATGTCGCCGACGGCATACACGCCCGCGACGTTGGTGCGCAGCCGCTCGTCGGTGGGCACGAACCCACGGTCGACGGTGACGCCCGCGGCCTCGTAGCCGAGGCCCTCGGTGACCGGTCCGCGACCGACGGCGACGAGCAGCAGGTCGGCCTCGATGGTCTCGCCCGACTCGAGCGAGACGGTGACGACGTCGCCCTGCTGGGTCGCGCCGGCGAAGCGGACTCCGGTCTTGAAGGCGATCTTGCGCTTGCGGAAGGAGCGCTCGAGCTGCTTGCTGATGGCTTCGTCCTCGGCGGCGACCAGGCGGGGCAGGGCCTCGACGATCGTCACCTCGGCGCCGAAGCTCTTGAAGACAGAGGCGAACTCGACGCCGATGACACCGCCGCCGAGCACCACGACCCGAGCCGGAACGTGGTCGATCGTGAGCGCCTGCTCGCTCGTCATGATGCGGCCACCGATCTCGAGGCCGGGCAGCGACTTCGCGTAGCTGCCCGTCGCGAGGACGATGTTGCGGCCCGTGATGCGGCGGTCGCCGACGACGACGGTGCTGGGCCCGTCGAGGACGCCCGCGCCCTCGACGTACTCGATCTTGGCGGCCTTCACGAGCCCCTGCAGACCCTTGTAGAGCCGGCTGACGACGCCGTCCTTGTACGCGTTGACGCCGGACATGTCGACCGACTCGAAGGTGGTCTTGACGCCGAAGGACGCGCCCTCGCGGGCGACGTCGGCGACCTCTGCAGCGTGCAGCAGGGCCTTGGTGGGGATGCACCCCTGGTGGAGGCACGTGCCGCCCAGACGGCCCTTCTCCACGAGGGCCACCGAGAGGCCCAGCTCTGCCGACCGGAGGGCGCAGGCGTAGCCGCCCGACCCCCCACCGAGGATGACGACGTCGTAGTCGCCTGCGGCATCAGCCGACATGTGCATGGGCTCCTTCTGGTGGACCGCCGGTTCCGACCGTCGTGCAGCGGAGTCCGGGGACGTGCGGGTGGGCGTGCACACAGCATCTTGTCATTGATCGACTGGGACGTCACAGGCAGGTCAAGCCGCGCGGCGAGGTCCGCTCGCAGGCACGGTCGGACCACGTACAGTGCCGCCATGGGCTGGTTCTCGCGACGCGGCAGCCGCAAGGGCGAGGGCCGTCAGGCCCGCTCCGACGGTCCGCAGATGGAGATCGACCGCAAGGCGGTCGAGGCGCACCTTCGTGCGTTCGTCGACTCGAAGCGCGGGGTCGAGGCGTACGTCGAGCCGGCCACGAGCGTCACCACGACGACCATCGTGCTCATCGCCTGGGACGGCGAGTGGACACGCCGCGCGGTCGGTTCGCCGAGGGACGGGTTCGACATCAGCCAGAAGTTGGGCGTCCCGGTGTACGACGTCAACAAGACCGGCTATCCGAACCGCATGCGCGAGTGGAGCAAGCGCCGCCGACGGGGCGACGCGTGACCTAAAGGGGTGGACCCGTCCGCCCCGGCCTGACAGGGTGAAAGTCGTTCAGTCCGTGCCGGATCCGGCGCCACAGCACACAGGAGGTCCACGAATGTCGAAGCAGGACGGCTCAGAGAGCGGCCCGAGCGAAGAGATGAAGGCCAAGTTCCGTGCGGCGCTCGACAAGAAGCACGCGCACGGCGGCAAGGACGTCTCGGACGACCACGACCGCTCGAAGGTGCACGGTGCGCACGGGCCCGCCAAGGCCCAGCAGATGTTCCGCCGCAAGTCCGTCGGCTGACCGGCCCCTCCGCTGCAACCGGCGGGAGGCCACCAGGTGTCGCCTCACCCACGTCGAAAGGCCAGAACGCGTCGAGCGTTCTGGCCTTTCGACTGCCCCGACCCTGCCACGAATGGCCTCTCGACGGTGAGTGTGGGGCGGGTGTGGGAGGCGTTGGTCAGGCGTACGACTCGGCCACGCCGACGAGGGTGCGCACGCCGAAGCCGGTGCCGCCCTTGGGCCAGTAGCCGGCGGGGGCCTTGTCGTTGAACGCGGGGCCCGCGATGTCGAGGTGGCTCCACGGGATGCCCTCGCCCACGAACTCCTGCAGGAACAGGCCGGCCGTGAGCATGCCGCCCTCGGCGCCGCCCTTGTGGGCGAGGTCGGCGTTGATCGACTCGAGGCCGGGACGCAGATCGGCCGGCAGCGGCATCGGCCACATGGCCTCGCCGACCGTCTGAGCGGCGTCGAGCACGCGGGTGCGGAACGCGTCGTCGTTGGACATGACGGCCGCCGTGTTGGCCAGCGCGACGACCTGCGCGCCCGTCAGGGTGGCGACGTCGATGATCGCGTCGGGCGCGGTCTCGGACGCCAGGGCGATGCAGTCGCCGAGCACCATGCGCCCCTCGGCGTCGGTGTTGAGCACCTCGACCGTCTTGCCGCCGCGCATCGTCACGACGTCACTCGGGCGCTGGGCCGTCGAGCTCGGCATGTTCTCGGCGAGGCCGAGGTAGCCGGTGACGGCGATCGGCAGACCGAGCTCGGCGATGGCCAGGACGGCCCCGGCCACGGCTGCCGCACCGGCCATGTCGCACTTCATGGTGAGCATGCCGTTGGCGGGCTTGATGCACAGGCCACCCGAGTCGAAGGTGATGCCCTTGCCCACGAAGGCGATCGACGCCTTGGGGCGGCTGGGGGAGTAGCTGAGGACGGCGATGCGCGGCTCGTTCGCCGACCCCTGCCCGACGCCGACCGTGCCACCGAAGCCCCCAGCGCGCAGGGCCTTCATGTCGTAGGACTTCAGCTTCACCTTCGTGCCCTTGATGCGGTCGGTGAGGGAGTCGACGAACGTCTCGGGGTACAGCAGGTTGGGCGGGAGGTTCACGAGGTCGCGGGTGTACGCGACGGCGTCGCCGAGCGCGGCCGCTCGCTTGACCGCCTTACGCGAGGCCGCGTCGGCGGGACCCACGAGCGCGACTGCGGCGACGGCGTCGGTGCTGGTCGTGCCGGCCTTGGAGACGGCGTACGCCCCGAGGGCGGCGCCCTCGGCGACGGCCGAGACCAGGTCGACGGACGTGCCGGGCACGACGACCGCGACCTTCTTCTTCTTGCCCAGGGCGCGGATGGCGGCGCCGAGTCCCTTGCGGACCTCCTCGAGGGCAGCGGGCTGGGACGACAGCGCACCCACGCCGGCGAGGACCACGATCTTGGCCGTCACCTCCGGCACGGCGGCGAGGGTCGTGACCTCGCCCACCTTTCCGGCGAGCTCGAGGTCGGCGATGACCGACTTCAGGTGCGAGACCGTCTTGCGCGGGAGCCCGTGACCGGGGGCCAGAGCGGCGCCGCTCTCGCCCGGCACGATGGCGACGACCAGTGCGTCGCAGGCCGTGTCGGCGGCCGAGCGGTTCGAGATGGTCAGGTTGGCCACGAGGACTCCTTCGTCGGTGTGCTTCAGGGCGCACGATGACGGCGCGCCCACAGGATGAGTCGGCGTGCGGGTTCGCTCGAGGTCGTGCGCACCACGCTGCCGCTGGTGGCGGCGTTCGATGATAACGAGCGGGGGCGGCACACCCGGCGACCGGTAGGTTGGCGCCCATGACGACAGCGACGTCGGGGACGACCTCCCCGCTGACCTCACCCCTCCACGACCGCCACGTCGCCCTCGGCGCCAAGATGGCCGACTTCGGCGGCTGGGACATGCCGATCGAGTACCCCGGCGGCGGCGTCGTGGCCGAGCACACCGCGGTGCGTGAGCGCGTCGGCATCTTCGATGTGAGCCACCTCGGCAAGGCCTCGGTGGTCGGCGCCGGCGCGGCCGACTTCGTCAACTCCTGTCTGACCAACGACGTGCGCCGCATCCAGCCCGGGTCGGCCCAGTACACCCTCTGCTGCGACGAGTCCGGCGGCGTGGTCGACGACCTCATCGTCTACCTCAAGTCCGACGACGACGTGTTCCTCATCCCGAACGCCGCGAACACCGAAGAGGTCGTGCGACGCCTCCAGGCCGCGGCTCCCGAGGGCATCGTCGTGACCAACCTGCACCAGGAGTTCGGCGTCATCGCGGTGCAGGGCACGAAGAGCGACGAGGTGCTCGAGTCACTCGGGCTGCCGACGGGCCACGACTACATGTCGTTCGTCGAGGCGGACTGGCAGGGACGCCCGGTCATCGTGTGCCGCACCGGCTACACCGGCGAGCGCGGCTACGAGCTCGTCCCCCGCTGGGACGACGCGCCCGCGCTCTGGGACGCCCTCGTCGCGGCGATCGAGCCCTTCGAGGGCAAGCCGTGCGGCCTCGGGTCCCGTGACACGCTGCGCACCGAGATGGGCTATCCCCTTCACGGACAAGACCTTTCGCTCGACATCTCCCCGGTGCAGGCCCGTGCCGGTTGGGCCGTCGGCTGGAAGAAGGACACCTTCTGGGGCAAGGCGGCTCTCGAGGCCGAGAAGGCCAACCCCACCCGCCTGATGCGGGGGCTGCTCGTGACGGGGCGCGGCATCCCGCGTGCACACTGCACGGTGTCGCGCGACGGCGACAACGTCGGCGAGGTCACCTCGGGCACCTTCTCGCCCACCCTCAAGCAGGGAATCGCCTTGGCGCTGCTGCACCCCGACGTCGCCGACGGTGACACCGTCGCGATCGACGTGCGCGGCCGTGCGCTCGAGGCGACGGTCGTCAAGCCGCCGTTCGTCCAGGTGCAGGTCCGCGAGGGCTGACGGCCGCCGCAGAGGCCGTATGCCGGGTGGGCGCCGCTGCGCCCACCCGTGGCCTCTCGACATGGGTGAGGCGGCCACTCGTGGCCTCTCGCCGGTTGGGAGGGCGGGGGTGTGTGTGCCGCCCAAGCGGTCAGGCCAGGCGGGTGACGGCCACCGAGGCGGCGACGAGGGCTCCCGCGAGTGAGATCTCGATGGCCGCGCCGATGACGTCGCCGGTCACGCCTCCCAACCGCCGCACCGCGTGCCGACGGACGGCGACCGAGACACCGAGCGCGACGGCCACCACGACTGCGTGAGCCGCCCCGGTGGCATACGGCGACAGCGCGCCCACCCTCCCGACCAGGGCGCCGGCCCCCACGGCGACGACGCCCGCGGCGCCGGTGAGGGCTGTCAGCGCACGACGCGGCACCGTACCGGCGACGCCCTGGCCCAGTCCTTCGGCGCGCGCGGCGGGGATGCCGTGCCGGGCACACACGGCGCATGCGAGGCGGCTGGCCACCAGGGCGGTCACCGCGAGGGACGACCCGACGCCGTTGGCGAAGAGCGTTGTGAGACAAGCGGCGTCGACGAGCAGGGTGAGCACCAGCGTAGCGGCGCCCGCCGGGCCGGTGTCGCCGCGACGCATCACCTCGAGCGAGCGGACCGGGTCGTGACCGGACGTCAGGCCGTCGGCGAGGTCGGCGAGCCCGTCGAGGTGCAGCCCGCGGGAGAGCAGGGCTGTGACGACGAGGGCCAGACCCGCGGCGACGGCGGGCGGCAGCACCGAGGCCGCGGCCAGCAGCGCGAGGCCGACCCAGCCGACGGCCGCGGGCGCAGCCGTGAGGGGAGCGAGCAGCATCGCCCCACCCAGCACCCGCCCGTCGACACCGCGCGGCGGGCCGACGCGGAGGGCGGTGAACGTGCCCAGCGCGAGCCGCCAGGCGTCACGCATCGAGGGTCCTGGGGCGCGGCTGCGTCGGGACCACGGGGGCACTCGAGAGGTCGAGCACGCGACCGGCGACGACGAGGTTCACCTGTGCGGCCACCGAGGCGACGCGGGCGTTCAGGCGTCCGAGCTCGTCCTGGAAGAAGCGCCCGGACGCCGTGGTCGGGACGAGCGACCAGCCGACCTCGTTGGTGACGACGACCACGGACACCGTTGCAGCGCAGAGTGCCTCGACGAGCCGTTCTCCGGCCGCACGGACGAGGTCGGCCGCGACGACGAGATCGTCCCACCCGGCCTCGTCGACGAGCGCCGTGAGCCAGGTGCCGAGGCAGTCGACGAGCACCGGCCCCGTGGCGGCATCGACCACAGCGGCGACGTCCGCGGTCTCGACGGTGCTCCACGAACCGGGCCGGCGGACGCGGTGGTCGGCCACGCGACGGCTCCACTCGGGGTCGTCGGGTGTGGCGCGGCGCCCGGTGGCGACGTAGGTGACCGACCCGGACTGCCAGAGGAGGTCCTCCGCGTGCCGGCTCTTGCCGCTGCGCACGGGCCCGGTGACGAGCGTCGTGGTGGCCGCGCGGCGGGCCGCGCGCCATGCCGGCCCGGCCGTCATCGGGGCCCTCCGGCATCCTGCAGCGGCCTCTCGGACGGGGCCTCGAAGACGACGGGCACCCCGAACGCTGCCCGTCGCGCACCGCGACGGAAGACGCGGAGCAGCGCGGGGCCGGCCAGTAGCCCGAGCAGCGCGTTGAGCACGCCGCGAGGAAGGTCCCAGCCGAGGGAGGTGGTGACGTAGAAGAGTGCGTAGTGGCCGAGGTTGTCGACGAGCGGGGCCCCCGGCACGAAGCCCATCCCCGACGGTGCGCTGGTGCCGAGGAACGGCCAGAACCACAGGTTCATGAAGACCCCGTAGACGAGCCCGGTGACCAGGGCGTACGCCGCCACGACCCAGCGCTCGGCCCGTCCGCCCGGGCGGCCCGGCAGCAGGCCCGCGCCGAGACCGATGCCGCCCGCGCAGATCATCTGGAACGGCAGCCACGGGCCGACGCCTCCGGTCAGCAGGGCGCCGGTCGTGACGGCCAGGGCCCCGGAGACGAAGCCCACCCCGGGGCCGAGCACGCAGCCCGCGACGATGACGATGAAGAACATCGGCTCCAGCCCGGCCGTGCCCGCGCTGAGCAGCCGCAGCGCACCGCCGGCCGCTGCTGCCACGCCGAGCACGGCGATGGTCTTCGCGTCGAGACGCCCCGCCGTGACCTCGGCGAGGCAGACGACGGCGAGGAGGGCGAGCAGCAGCGCGAACAGCCACGGGGCGTCGTTGCCGTGGTCACGTGCGAACTCACCGGTCACGAAGAAGGGCCACGTGAACGCGACGAGCCCGACGACACCCACCACGGCGACGGCCACGACGGCCGGCCAGCGCAGCGGGATGACCCGACGGGAGGTCATGCGATCCGCTCCAGGGCACCCGCGACCTCGGCGACGGTGAGCCAGGTCTGGGGAAGGAGCACCTTGGTGACCTGCGGCGCGAAGGCGGGGGAGGACGAGAGGACCTCGCGGGCGGGGCCGTCGGTGACGACCTCGCCGTCGGCCAGTATGACGACACGGTCGGCGACCTCCGCCGCGAGCTCGACGTCGTGGGTCGCGAGCACGACGGTGGTCCCGCCGGCCGCGAGACCCGTGAGGACCTCACCGAGCCGCTTCTTCGCCCCGTAGTCGAGCCCACGTGTCGGCTCGTCGAGCAGCAGCACCTCCGGGGAGCCGGACAGGATGACCGCGAGGGCGAGCTCGAGGCGCTGCCCCTCGGAAAGGTCGCGCGGGTGCGAGGTGGGGTCGATGCCGCCCGAGATGCGGTCGAGGAGCGCCAGGCAGGTGCCGGACGGGACGCCGAAGTCGGAGTCGGCCGCGGCACACTCGCCCGCCACCGTGTCGGCGTAGAGGAGCAGCTCGGGCTGCTGCGGCACGAGCCCGACCGTGCGCACCCGGTCGCGGGGCGCCGTGGCGTGCGGGTCGGTCGCCGCGGCCCCGAGGCGGACGCGCCCGGCGGTGAGGCGGTGCTGGGCCGCGATCGCGCCGAGCAGCGTCGACTTGCCGGCCCCGTTGCGGCCCATCAGCGTCGTGATCGAGCCGCGCGAGACGGTGACGTCGATGGCGTCGAGGACGGTCCGGCCCCCGCGCGCGACCCGCACCCCGTCGAGCACCACCGAGTCGTCCGGTCCGATGACCCGGAGGTCCGCCGTGGTGACTGGCGTGCTCGCCCCGAGGGCATCGCGCAGCGCGGCCGCCTTGCGGCGGGCGTCACGGATCGACAGGGGCGTGGGGGACCAGCCGACGAGCCGCGAGAGCCCCACGACGGGCGGGAAGATCTGCGAGCGCAGCATCGCCTCGGCGGGCTCGAGCAGCTCGGACACGCGACCGTCGTCGACGAGGAGCACCCGGTCCGCGTGGTGGACCACCCGTTCGAGCCGGTGCTCGGCCAGCACGACCGTGACGCCGAGGTCGTGGACGATGCGGTGCAGGGACGCGAGCACCTCTTCCGCGGCGACGGGATCGAGGGCGGAGGTCGGCTCGTCGAGGACGAGGACCCGCGGACCGGCGGCGAAGAGGGCCGCGATCGCGACACGCTGCTGCTGACCACCGGAGAGTGCCCGCAGCGACCGTCCGCGCAAGGGTGTGAGCCCGAAGAGGTCGAGGGTCTCCTCGACCCGGCGGCGGATCGCCGTCGGGTCCAGCCCCATCGTCTCCATGCCGTACGCGACCTCGTCCTCGACGACGTCGGTGACGAACGTCGAGGTCGGGTTCTGCTCGACGAGGCCGACGACCGTGGCGAGGTCGCGAGGCCGGTGCTCGGCGGTGTCGAGGCCGTCGACGGTGACCCGCCCGGTCAGCCTGCCGCCGCTGAAGTGCGGGACGAGGCCGTTCACAGTGCGCAGCAGCGTCGACTTTCCACTCCCCGTGGGCCCGACGACGAGGACGAGCTCGCCCTCGGGGATCTCGAGCGTGACGTCGTGCAGGCTCGGGGTCGCTGCACCGGCGTACTGGACCGACACGTGGTCGAAGGTGATCACTGCGCGGCCTCCCGCGGTTGCGGCGTGACCCACGCAGGGATGGTGGCCACGAGGACGGCGACGACGGCGAGCAGCGGAAGGTCAGGCAGCTCGGCCTGCTGGGACGGCACGATGCCGTCCCAGCCCTGCACCGAGGCGACGACGAGCACCACCGCGGGGACGGCGCCGGCAGCCACGGTCACGGTCTCGGTCCACGCCCAGCGGTCGCGCCGGTGGCCGGACCGCCCGTCACGCGTGGCCCCGACGAGCAGGCTCGCTCCGGCGAGAGCCACCCCCAGCACGAGCACGGGCAGGCCCAGCAGGCCGCCGGCGGAGGCGTCCAGCAGCCCGTACAGGCCGGCCAGCACCCCGACGAGTCCGGCGAGCGCGAGACCCGTGGCCGTGCGCCTGCTGGTCGCCGACGACCGCACGGCCCGGCCGTAGCCACGCGACTCCATCGACGCGGCCAGGCCGAGTGACCGCTCGAACGCCGTCTCGAGCACCGGCACGGTGAGTCGGGCCATCTCGCGCACTCCGCGGCCGTCGCGGCCGCGGAGGGTGCGGGCGGCCCTGACGTCACGGGCGTCGGTGAGCAGCTGGGGTGCGAAGGTCAGGCCGACCACGACGGCGGTGCCGACGTCGTACAGCGTGGCCGGCAGGTAGCGCAGGAGGCGCCGTGGGCTCGCCAGCGCGTTGGCGGCGCCGAGGCACGCGAGGATCGCGGCGAGCCGTAGGGCGTCGTAGGCGGCATACAGCAGGGCCTCGAGGGTCACCGCGCCCCCCAGCCGCACGTTGGCGGCCCAGTCGGGGAGCGGCAGGCGGGGCAGGGTGACGACCACCGTGTCGCCGGCGATGCCGTTGCCGAGCGCGGCCGTCATGACGAGACGGAACGCGAGGATGACCGCACCGATGACGAGGAACGCCGGCAACGGGTTGGGCGTGGCCGCGTCGCGGCGTTCGCCGACGACGAGCACGCAGACGCCGACGACCAGCAGGAGAACGACCGGGTTCGTCGTGCGTGACGCAGCGGTCGCGAGGCCGAGCCCCCACAGCCACCAGGCTGCGGGGTGCTGGAGCCGAGCCCGCTGCTGCGCCATGCCGGCGTGGCCTCCCGTCCTCAACCGTCCTGGCGGGCGCGCGAGCGCGAGCGCATGACGAGGTAGCCGATGAGCGCGAGCAGCACGATGACGGCGATCACGTATGCCGCCACGTTGCTGCCCGAGCCAGCCGCCGTCGCCGTGCCGGCCGGGGCGCTGGTGTCGCCGGCGGCGGGCGTGGCCGCCGCGGAGGGGGTTGCGGTGGGTGCCGCGATGGTCACGGGCTGGTCGGCGGCCTTGGCCTCCGGAGTGACCTCCTTGACCGGTGCGCCGCACTCCTTGGCCGGGTAGCCGGCGACGCCGCAGACGAGACCCTTCTCGGTGCGCACCTCGCCCGCTGCGGCGAGCACGACGGAGCTCGTCGCGTCCGTGGCGACGACGGCGCAGACCGCCTTGGGCTCGGGGGGCGTCGCGCCGTCCGCGGAGTCAGCAGGGCGGCCGAAGTCGACCACGACGCCGACACGCTTCTTGCCGGCCTCGGCAGGGGTGCTGCCGCAGATCTGGTCGAAGGTCAGCACTGCGCGGGGGAAGCGGGTCGAGGCCTCGTCGGCCACCGCGAAGCGCCAGCCGTCGACGCTGCCGTCCTTCGGGACGGTCTGGTCCGATCCCTTCTGGGCGAACGTCCAGGCGCCGTTGGTGAGCTGGTAGAAGCCCCAGAAACGGAACGCCGCGGCGTGAGCGGGGGCGACGGTCAGGGCGGCCAGGCAGGCTGCCACCAGGGTGACGAGCACGACCCGCAGAGGGGCACGACGGGCAGGGGACACGTTTCCTCCTCGCGGGTCGGACACCGTGTCGGGGTGGTGGCTGCTGCCGGCCCGGCGGGTGACTCCGGTCCGCATTCCACGACAGACTGACAAAGGAGCCGGTGGGACGAGGGTTTTCCGGCTGGTCACCTCGTGCCGCGCGGCGGCGGAGGTGGCATCACGGTTGCGGGTCAGCGCCGGAGTCACACCGGCTTGCCCCGTCGTCCTTCGGTTAGGCGAACCGTGGCACGGTGGCCTGCCGCACGTCAAACACGGCGCCGTCTAGGGTGGCCGCATGAGCGCTGACTGGTCCTGGCTGTTCCTCGACGCCCACGGTGAACCGATGGAGGGGGAGGGGCTCACGACCACCGGCTTCCCGACCCAGAGCGACGCCGAGAGCTACCTCGGCGAGTCGTGGCGAGAGCTGCTCGAGAGCGGCGTCGAGGCGGTCACGCTCCGCGAGAACGGCACCGTCGTCTACGGCCCGATGAGCCTGCGGGCGTCCGAGTGAGCCGTCCGGCGACCGAGGCCCTGTCGGCCGGGCTGGAGCGCGACCTGCTCTCCCGCGTCGTCACCGCCCAGCGCTCGTGGCGCGCGCCCGGCGTCAGCGTGGGGGTCGTGCGCGACGGAGCCCTCGCGTGGTCGACGCACGTGGGCTCGGCCCGCCTCGGCCCACAACCCATCCGGGCCGACGACGACACCCAGTTCATGATCGGGTCGGTCACGAAGACGTTCACGGCGCTGGCCGTCATGGCGCTGCGCGACGAGGGCCGGCTGTCGCTCGACGACACGCTCGACGCCTACGTCCCCGGCAGCAGGCACGCCCGCGTCCCGCTGCGGCAGATGCTCGCCCACGCCTCTGGTCTGCAGCGTGAGCCGGTCGGCAACATCTGGGAGAGCCTGGAGGCCCCCGAGCGTGAGGCGTTCCTCGCCGGCGTCGAGGAGGCCGAGCAGGTGCTGCCCGCCCACCACGCCTTCCACTACTCCAACCTCGCGTACGGCCTGCTCGGCCAGGTCGTCGAGCGCGTCACGGGGCAGGGCTGGGAGGCCGTCGTGCGCGAGAGGGTGCTCGACCCGCTCGGCATGACGCGCACCGGGCTGACGCCGGCCGAGGGCCGCGCGCACGGCTACCAGGTCGACCCGTATGCCGGCACCGCGAGCGAGGAGCCGCTCTTCACCCTCAACGCGACCGCGCCGCTCGGCGGCCTCTGGTCCACGGTCGCCGACATGGCCCGCTACGCCGCCTATGTCGCAGCCCCTGACGACCGGGTTGTCTCGCCCGAGACCATCGACGAGATGTGCCGGCCGATCATCATGACCGACGTCGACGGCTGGGGCGGCGCGTACGGCCTGGGCTTCGGCATGGGAAGACGCGGCGACCGCGTCTTCGTCGGCCACGGGGGAGCGATGCCCGGGTTCCTCACCGGCCTGCGCGTGCGGCGCAAGGAGGGCATCGGCGCCGTCGTCTTCGCCAATGCGACGTCGGGGGCCCTGACGCTCGCCCTGGCGACCGACCTCGTCGAGGCCGTCGTCGACGCGGAGCCGTCACTGCAGGACGCCTGGGTTCCGGAGACGGAGCAGCCCGCGCTCACGGAGCTGCTCGGGCTGTGGTGGTCCGAGGGCTCGCCGCTCACCTTCTTCGTGCGCGGGGGTCAGCTGTGGTCACGCCTCGGCGACGACGACCCGCTCTCCGAGACGAGGTATGCCGCCGAGAGCACCGACCGCTACCGGGCGGTCGAGGGGCGCGAGCGCGGTGAGGTGCTCGAGGTCGTGCGGGCGGGTGACGGCACGGTGGAGAAGCTCTACTTCGCGACGTATGCCGTCACGAGGTCGCCGCTCGCGTTCGCCGACCTGCAGGCCTGACGGGCGCGACGGGGCTCAGCCCGACGCGCTGGACCGACGTACCTGCTGGACCGACGTATCTGCTGGAGCGAGGTAACTCGAGCCGAGCTCGTCAGGCCGGCGGGTTGCCGCGGTCGACCTGCGGCTTCGGCATGCGGGTCCGGCGCATCTGGAAGGCGCGCATGATGGCGTACCACGCATCGCCCTTCTCGGCCTGGCCGAACTTCGCCTCGACCTTGCGGCGCGTGCGGCGCCACATGAGCACCGCGTCGCCGATGGCCACGAGGATGAGGCCGTAGACGAGGACGAAGACGAGCAGCAGCGCCCAGTTCGTGCGCACGAAGCTGAGCAGCAGCACGATGAGCATGATCGGCAGCATGAACTCGCCGATGTTCCAGCGGGAGTCGACCGAGTCGCGGATGAACCGGCGCCTCGGGCCCTTGTCGCGCGCCGGGAGGTACTTCTCGTCGCCGACGAGCATGCCGGCCCTCTGCTTGGCCATGGCCTCGCGGCGGGCGACCTTGTCCTGCTTCGTGGCGGCCTTGCGGTCGGTGACGATCAGCGGACGCTTGTTGAGGGCCTCCTGCTCGCGGCGCTTCGGCGTGGGGCGGTTCTTGGCACCGGGCCGGCCCGGCTCGTTCTCCACCGTGGTGGCGAGCTCGTCGTTGAGGGTCTTCTTGCGTCCGAACACGGAGCCACTCTAAGCCGTCGGGGGGCGGGGACCCGCATCGCGCCCGCCGGGACCGCCTCGGCCGAGGTGGCTGTCGCCCCGCGGTGGGGTGCTCCAGGCGGTTCGCGGTGGTCGGGGCTGCTCACCGGTCCGCTCGTGGCTGTCGCAGCGGGACGAACCGGTAGCGCCCGTGATGACTCGTCGACGTCGTCCCGTCGGCGCGGACGACGAGTGTCATGGTGCCGGCGACGGGGATGACGAGACGTCCCGGGTCGGCGAGCTGGTCGACCAGCGACGGCGGCAGCGAGTCGGCCTCCGCGGAGACGAGGATGCGGTCCCAGGGTGCGTCGTAGGGGTCGCCGAGCACGCCCGGCAGGGCCTCCCGCACGCGCGCCCACGGCACGCCCAGGGCCGCGACGTTCTGGGCCCCCCAGCGCGCGAGGTCTGCCTCGAGCTCGACCCCGAGGACGGTGCCCTCGGGGCCGGTGAGGTGGGCGAGCAGGGCCGTCGTCCAGCCGGACCCGGAGCCGACGTCGAGGACCCGCTGGCCCGGTTGCACGTCGAGCAGCCGGAGCATGTCGGCGACGGTGCGCGGCTGCGAGTTCGTCTGCCCGTGCCCGATGAGGATCGGGCCGTCGTGGCCGGCTCGCGACCGTGCCAGGCGGGGGAGGAAACCCTTGCGGGGAACCGCCTCGAACGCTCGGTCGACGGCATCCATGCGTCGAGCCAAGCACGACACGACGGGCGCGTCATCCCCTGCGGCGGGCGATGACGTGCACGAGGGTGCCCAGGGCGCGGTAGGGGTCGGTCGAGCCCAGCCGTTCCTCGACGTCGAGGAGGGCGGCGAGGTCGTCGCCCTCGGGGGCCGGCTCGTCGACCGGCACGTTGTCGCTCGCGACGCGGATGCCGTACCAGTCGGTGACCTCGAGGCCGGCCGCCTCGCAGTCAGCGGTCAACGACGTCCTCGTGTCGGCCCGCGCGTCGACGCCGATCTCGTTGCGGTAGCGGGCGTTTCTGCCCTCCGCAGCCGCACTGCGGGTCTCCTCGAGCACGGCCAGCGCTGCCCGCCAGTCATGCCGGGCGGCGGGTCGCCAGGCCATGGCGTCGCCGTTGCGGGCGACGATCGAGACGACTCCGCCGGGGGCGACGCGACGGGCGAGGCCTGCCACGGCCTGCCGGCTCTCGGGGAGGTACATCAGCACCCCGTGGCACATAACGACGTCGTAGGCCGTCGGCTGCGTCACGCTCGCGAGCCCGGCCAGGTCGGTCGCCAGGAGCGTCACGTGGTCGCGCTGGGCGCTCGTCAGCCCGGCGGCGGCCTGCTCGAAGGCCGCCCTCATGCGGCCGTCGGGCTCGGCGGCCGTGACGGAGTGCCCGAGGCGCGCGAGGCGCAGCGCCTGCGTGCCCTGGCCGGCCCCGACGTCGAGCACCCGCAGGGGTCCACGGGGCAGGTGGCCGGCCAGCTGGCGCGTGACCATCTCCTGCCGGACCACGTTCCGGAGGTTTCCGAGCCGCTGGAGCCAGGGTCGCTGACCGGCCAGGAACGTGTTGTCTGCCATCGGCCGAAGGTACACACCGCCACCCACGCCCGCCCGACCCGGCGGCTCGGGGCGGCTCGGGGCGGCTCGGGGCGGCTCGGTCGGGGCGGCTCGGTAGGGTCGGCTCGTGACCACCGACGTACTCACTCCCGACCAGATCCAGCAGCTCCGCGACCGCGTGGTGGGCCTGATGCCCCAGGTCCGCGCCGACCTCGAGGAGCTCGTGCGCATCCCGAGCGTCTCGGCCGCGTCCTTCGACCAGAGCCAGGTCGCGCGCAGCGCCGACGCCGTGGCGGAGCTGCTGCGCCGCGAGGGCCTCGACGTCGAGGTCGTCGTCGAGGGCGGCCGTCCGGCGGTGATCGGCCACATCGCGGGCCCCGAGGGCGCCCCGACGGTCACCCTCTACGCGCACCACGACGTCCAGCCCCCCGGCGACGAGACCGACTGGGACAGTGCGCCGTTCGAGCCGGAGGAGCGCGACGGAAGGCTCTACGGCCGTGGCGCGGCCGACGACAAGGCTGGCGTGATGGCCCACATCGCCGCCCTGCGGGCGCACGCGGGCAACCTGCCGGTCGGCGTGACGGTCTTCGTCGAGGGTGAGGAGGAGTCGGGTTCCCCGTCGCTCGGCACGATCCTCGAGAAGCACGGCGACCGGCTGGCCGCCGACGCGATCGTGATCGCCGACTCCGGCAACTGGGACATCGGCACGCCGGCGCTCACGACGACGCTGCGCGGCGGCATCCGGGTGGTGGTCCGCGTGCAGACGCTCGACCACTCGGTCCACTCCGGCATGTTCGGCGGTGCTGCACCTGATGCCGTCACGGCACTCGTTCGCCTCCTCGCCTCGCTCCACGACGACGACGGCAACGTGGCGGTCGCCGGCCTCGACGCAGGCGAGGCCGCCGACATCGCCTACGACGAGCAGCGCTTCCGCGACGAGTCCGGCCTGCTCGACGGGGTCTCGCTCATCGGCTCGGGGTCGATCCTCTCGCGGCTCTGGAACAAACCCTCCATCACGACGATCGGCATCGACGCGACCAGCATCGACAAGGCCTCGAACACCTTGTCGGCCAAGGCCGCAGCCAAGATCTCGGTCCGCCTCGCGCCGACCCAGGAGCCGCTGGCCGCCTTCGAGCGCGTGCGCGAGCACCTCGAGGCCCACGCACCATGGGGTGCCCGGGTGACGATCGAGCTCGAGGAGCACGGCTCCGGTTTCGCGGCCGACGCCGACGGGCCCGTCTACGACCAGGCGAGGTCCTCGTTCGCCGATGCGTGGGGCACCGAGCCGGTCGACATGGGCGTCGGCGGGTCGATCCCCTTCATCTCCGACTTCTCCGCGCGGTTCCCCGACGCCGCGATCGTCGTCACCGGGGTCGAGGACCCCGACACGCGTGCCCACGGTGCCAACGAGTCCCTGCACCTCGGCGAGTTCGAGAAGGTCTGCGTCGCCGAGGCCGTCTTCCTCGCCCGCCTGGGCGCTCTGCCCCGCGGCTGACCCGCGTCCAGTCCACCTCGAACGCGGCTTCCGGTGTGAGCCGGCGGCCCGCCTCGTCAGGAGGCGGGCTTGCCGGCTCCGCGGTAGCGCTGCTCGCGCAGCTCGAGGGCGTACGCGTCGACGTCGGGCATGCCGAGGTCGCGGGCCGCGGCGACCTCCGCCTCGATGTCGTAGGGCACGCGGACGAAGTTGACCGAGAAGCTCTGCGGCACGAGGGAGTCGGTGACGCCCTCGAGGATGCAGTAGGGCGCGGTGGGCCCGTCGAGGTGGTTGCCGACGGCTCCGGCGTTGAAGAGGAGCAGCCCCTCGTCGGCCTCCAGGTAGGCGCCGTGGATGTCGCCGTAGCCGACGACGTCGGGTGTGGTCCCCTCCGGCCAGGCGTCGCCCCTGTGTCCGGCGAGGTCAGGCGCCCAGGGGCCGGTGAAGTCGGTGTTGGTGAACATCCCCCGGAACTCGTCCATGGTGTGCTCCCAGCGGACCCGCACGAACTCGCTCGTCTGCGAGGCATGGAAGAGGCGGATGCGCTTGCCGCTCATGACGAGGTCGTACGCGTTGGGCAGCGACAGGAGCCAGGCGGCGTCCTCGTCGGTGAGCTCGTCGCGGGTCCACTCACCGGCCTCGAAGCGCGGGACGTCTCCGCGGGCGACGAAGCCCTCCCAGTCGCCGATGAGGGAGTCCCAGTTGCCGCGGACGGTGACCTCGCACGAGTCACGGGTGCGCTTGATGGCCTCGGACCCCCGGGGGCCCTTGCCGACGACGTCGCCGAGGTTGAGCACGCGCGTGATGCCTCGCGCCTCGATGTCGGCGAGGACGGCCTCGAGGGCCGTGACGTTGCCGTGGACGTCGGAGATGACCGCGATGCGGTCGAGGGCGAGCGCCACGGGCTCAGTCCCTGTGGGTCTTGCCGGGCAGGGCGAGCATCCGGTCGAGTGCGGCGCGGGCCTCGGCCGCGACGGTCGGGTCGACGCGGATCGGGTTGACGACGCGCCCGTCGACGAGTGACTCGAGCGCCCACACGAGGTGCGGCAGGTCGATGCGGTTCATCGTCGAGCAGTAGCAGACGTTCTTCTCCAAGAAGGCGATCCGCTGGTTCGGGAACTGCCCGGCGAGGCGGCGCACGAGGTTGAGCTCGGTGCCGACGACCCACGAGGTGCCGTCGGGCGCCGCGGCGATGGTCTGGATGATCTTCTCGGTGGAGCCGACCTCGTCGGCGAGCTCGACGACCTCGTAGCGGCACTCGGGGTGCACGATCACCTTGACGTCGGGGATGTCGCGGCGGGCCGCCTCCACGGCCTCGACCGAGAAGCGTCCGTGCACCGAGCAGTGACCGCGCCAGAGGATCATCCGGGCGGCCTCGAGCTGCTCGCGCGTCAAACCGCCGTTCGGGCGGTGCGGGTCCCAGAGGACGCAGTCGTCGAGCGAGAGACCGAGCTCGCGCACCGCGGTGTTGCGGCCGAGGTGCTGGTCCGGCAGGAAGAGCACCTTGCCGGTTCCGGTCCCGTCCAGCCCGACGCCGCCGACCTGGTCGAAGGCCCAGTCGAGGGCGGTGCGGGCGTTGGAGGAGGTGCAGATCGTGCCGCCGTGGCGCCCGGTGAACGCCTTGATGGCGGCCGAGCTGTTCATGTAGGTGACGGGGATGGTCCGGTCGGCCACACCAGCGGCGGTGAGCTGCTCCCAGCAGTCCTCGACCTGGGCGATCGCGGCCATGTCGGCCATCGAGCAGCCGGCTGCGAGGTCGGGCAGGATCACCGTCTGCTCGTCGCTGGTGAGGATGTCGGCGGACTCGGCCATGAAGTGGACGCCGCAGAAGACGATGTAGGGCGCGTCGGGCCGGGCGGCTGCGTCACGGGCGAGCTTGAAGGAGTCGCCGGTGACGTCGGCGAACTCGATGACCTCGTCGCGCTGGTAGTGGTGACCGAGGACGAACACCCTGTCGCCGAGGGCGGCCTTGGCGGCCCTCGCCCGCGACACGAGGTCGGGGTCGGACGGGGCCGGGAGGTCGCCCGGGCACTCGACGCCACGCTCGGTGTGCAGGTCGGTGCCCTGCCCGAGCACGAGGAGGGGGAGCGGGGCCGGTGCCGTCGTCATGCCCAGATCGTATGCCGGTCGCCGAGATGCTGCTGCCACCGCCCGGCGTCCGTGCGAGCCTCCTCTTGACTTCAAGCACACTTGATGTCTGACGCTGTGGCCATCGACATCTCGACAAGGAGCCATGATGCCCACCGCACTCGTCACCGGGGCCGGCCAGGGCCTCGGTCGTGCCCTCGCCATGGCGCTGGCCGCCCGGCACTGGGACCTCGTCGTCACCGCACGCAACCGGGTCGCGCTCGAGGACACCGTGACGCGCCTGCGTGAGCACGGCCACCGCGCGGTGGGCGTCGCAGGCGACGTCGGCGACCCGGCACACCGGCAGGAGGTCGCCGCGTCGGTGGGCGAGCTCTGCGGTCGGGCCGGCCTGGACCTGCTCGTCAACAACGCGAGCAGCCTGGGACCGGTGCCGCTGCGCCCCGTCCTGGAGCTCACCACCGACGAGCTGGCGCGCGTGTTCGCCGTCAACGTCCTGGCCCCGCACGCCTTCGTGAGTGCCCTCCTCCCGTCTCTCCTCGAGGCACGGGGTGCGGTCGTCGACGTCTCCTCCGACGCCGCCGTCGAGCACTACGAGACGTGGGGCGGCTACGGCGCCTCCAAGGCCGCGCTCGACCACATCACGCTCACCCTCGCCGCCGAGGCGCCCGGCATCCGGGCGTGGTCGGTCGACCCCGGCGACATGCGCACCGCCATGCACCAGGCCGCCTTCCCCGGCGAGGACATCTCCGACCGGCCACTTCCCGAGGACGTCGCGGTCCCGGCGCTGCTGACGCTGCTCGATGCCCGCCCACCGAGCGGGCGCTACCGCGCCGCGGAGATCATCCGGTCGATGGGGCCGGGGCGAGCGGGGACCGGCTCGTGACGGCCACTCTGGGTCACGTCCCGCACACGGTCTTCGGTGGCACCGACGACCTCACCGCCGACGCGCCGCCCGAGCTGCGCGGGATCGCGCGCGACGGCGTACGCCTGCTCGTCGCGTCCGAGGACGGCGACGGCACGGCTCGCGTGGCGCACACGACCTTCGGGCACCTCGGTGAGCACCTCGCGCCGGGAGACCTGCTGCTCGTCAACAACTCGGCCACCGTCGCCGCCGAGGTCGACGGCCGGCTCGCCGGGCGCGGTGCCGTCGTCGTGCACGTCGCCACCGAGCTCGACGACCGCTCGTGGGTGGTGGAGCTGCGCACAGCGCCGGACGCCGCCCGCCCCGTCCTCGACGCCGTCGAGGGTGACGTCGTGGAGCTCGCGGGGCGCCGGACTGGCCGTCAGGCGGCCGCGACCGACGGTCCCCGTCTGCGCCTCGTCGCGCCCTACCCGCGCGCCGAGTCGTCACCGACGGGAACCGGCAACCGGCTCTGGACGGCCGTCGAGCTGGACGCGGGCGCCCTGGCGCGCCACCTGCAGGGCCAGGGCCGGCCAGTCGCCTACGGCTACCTCCGTGAGGGGTTCGCGTTGGAGGCGTACCAGACGGTCTTCGCGCGTGTGCCGGGCAGCGCCGAGATGGCGAGCGCGGCGAGGCCGTTCACGACACAGCTCGTCGCCGACCTCGTGAGCTCGGGGGTGCTCGTCGCTCCCATCACCCTGCACACCGGACTGTCGTCGCAGGAGGCCGGCGAGGCGCCGCAGCCCGAGCGGTTCGCGGTGTCGGGCGCGACTGCCTCACTCGTCAACCACGTACGCGCCCGAGGTGGTCGCGTCGTCGCGGTCGGCACCACGGCGACCCGCGCCGTCGAGTCCGCGACGGACGAGAGCGGCACCGTGCACGCGGCGGCGGGGTGGACCGACCTCGTCGTCTCACCCGACCGGCCGGCCCGGGTGGTCGACGGGCTCATCACCGGCTGGCACAACCCGGACGCCTCGCACCTGCTCCTCGTCGAGTCGGTGGCGGGGGCGGCGCTGACGCAGCGGGCCTACGACGAGGCCGTCGCGCACCGGTACGCGTGGCACGAGTTCGGCGACGCCGGCCTCTTCCTGCCCCACCGCCGCTGAGACGCAGGGACGCCTTCGGTCGCCGATCGAGAGAACGCAGCGTCGCCTCGGAACCGCGTCGAAGTGCCCGTTCGAACGTGAGGATTCTGGTGGGAGGATGCCGCACGTGCACGTCATCATCGCCCCGGACTGCTACACCGGCACCCTCACCGCGCCCCAGGCCGCGGCCGCGATGGCCGAGGGCTGGGCCCGCACCGCGCCGAACGACCGGCTCACCCTCGTGCCACTCTCCGACGGCGGGCCGGGGTTCGTCGACGTGCTCGCCGAGAACCTCGACGGCGAGGTGCACGCCGTCGTCACGACCGACCCCCTCGGGCGTGAGGTGCCGGCAACGATCTTCATGACGTCCGGCGCCGGCGGTCGCACCGCGTACATCGAGTCCGCCCAGGCCGCGGGACTGCACCTGCTCGCACCCGACGAGCGAGACCCCACGCGCACCTCGACGTTCGGGGTGGGCACGCTGGTGCTCGCCGCACTCGACGCCGGCGCGCGCCGCATCGTCATCGGGCTGGGCGGGTCGGGCACCAACGACGCGGGCGCAGGCCTCCTCGCCGCCCTGGGCACCGGACCGGTGGAGCGGCTCGGCCGGGGTGGTCTGCCCCTGGAGGCGACGACCCCGGAGGACGTCGCAGGGCTCGACGCGGCGCGCGGGCGGCTGCGAGGCGTGGACCTCGTCATCGCCAGCGACGTCGACTCACCCCTGCTCGGGCTCAAGGGTGCGAGCGCCGTGTTCGGTGCACAGAAAGGGGCGACGGAGGAGGACGCCCAACGGCTCGAGAACGCTCTGGGCCACTTCGCCAGCGTCGTCGCGCGGGTGCGTCCTCCTGCACGCGACCTGCTGACGGGCACCCTTCTGAAGCCCGAGCGCGAACCTGGCGCCGGCGCCGCCGGCGGGCTGGGCTACGCGCTCCACCTCCTCGGGGCGCGCCGCGTCTCCGGCGTCGAGGCCGTCCTCGACGCCGTCGGCTTCGCCGACCTCGTCGCCGGTGCCGACCTCGTCGTCACCGGCGAGGGAAGCTTCGACTGGCAGTCGCTGCGGGGCAAGGTCGTCGTCGGGGTGGCCGAGGCGGCGGCCCGCGTCGGGGTCCCCGTCATCGCCGTGCCGGGCCAGTCGCTCGTCGGTCGCCGCGAGGCGATGTCGGCGGGACTCTCGGGCGTGTATGCCGTGGCGGAGCGCCCCGACCAGGTCGCCGCAGCGCTCGCCGAACCGGCCGAGCGGCTCGCCGACCGGGCCGCGCGCGTGGCCCGCACCTGGTCGCCGTCCGCATCCTGAGCGGTCCGGGCCCGCAGCGAGCACCGCACCGAGCCCTCGCACCCGCCTCGCACCGGCCTCGCACCGGGACGATGCACGGATCGTCGGCGGTCCGACGTATCCTGAGGAGGTCCGGGAACACATCCGGCACGGCATGGGTTGTCACTCCTGACCCATGCTCCACGACGTGAAGGACCAACACATGAGTGTCGAGACGAACGCATCTCCCGCCGAGGTTCAGACCGAGGCTCCAGCCCACGGTGTCGTCCTGACGGACGTCGCGGCCACGAAGGTGAAGAGCCTGCTCGAGCAGGAGGGGCGCGACGACCTCCGCCTGCGCGTGGGTGTCCAGCCGGGCGGCTGCTCCGGCCTCATCTACCAGCTCTACTTCGACGAGCGCACCCTCGACGGTGACCTCGTCCGCGACTTCGACGGTGTCGAGGTCGTCGTCGACCGCATGAGCTCCCCGTACCTCGAGGGCGCCACGATCGACTTCGCCGACACGATCGAGAAGCAGGGCTTCACGATCGACAACCCCAACGCGGGCAGCAGCTGCGCCTGCGGCGACTCCTTCAGCTGAACCGCACCGCGTCGGCACCACGCGACGCCGCATCCGGAGGGCCCGACCGTCACGGTCGGGCCCTTCGCCGTTCCCCGACCTTCCGGCCCCGGTCCGTGCCGCCGTGACCGGCAGTCCCACCATGGCGGGTAGGTTCATGCCTGTGCAGATCGCTATCACCGGTTCCATCGCCACCGACCACCTGATGACCTTCGACGGTCTCTTCGCCGACTCGCTCGTCGTCGAGCAGCTCGACAAGATCTCCCTCTCGTTCCTCACCCAGGACCTCCAGGTGCGACGGGGCGGGGTGGCCGCGAACATCGCCTTCGGCATGGCCAACCTGGGGCAGCGGCCGCTGCTCGTGGGCGCGGTCGGCGAGGACTTCACCGACTACCGCAGCTGGCTCGAGCGGCACGGCGTCGACTGCGGCGGGGTGCACTACTCGCAGTCGCAACACACCGCCCGCTTCATCTGCACCACCGACCGTGACATGGCCCAGATCGCCACCTTCTACGCCGGCGCCATGACCGAGGCCCGTGACATCGAGCTCGCCCCCGTGGCCAAGCGTGCGGGTGGCCTCGACCTCGTCGTCGTCGGCGCCAACGACCCTGAGGCGATGCTGCGCCACTCCGACGAGTGCCGCTCCCGGGACATCCCGTTCGCCGCCGACCCGTCGCAGCAGCTCGCCTTCTGCGACGGGCCGACCATCGCCCGGCTCATCGACGGTGCCGAGTACCTCTTCACCAACGAGTACGAGAGCCACCTCGCCTGCCAGAAGACGGGGTGGAGCGAGGACGAGCTCGCCGACCGCGTGCGCGTGCAGGTCAAGACCCGCGGCAAGGACGGCGTCACGGTGCGGGTGCGCGGCGAGAACGAGACCGTCGAGGTCGGCATCGCCCGCGAGGTGCGCAAGGCCGACCCCACCGGGGTCGGCGACGCCTTCCGGGCCGGCTTCCTCACGGGCCTCGCCGCCGACCTGCCGCTGCGGCGCTGCGCCGAGCTCGGCTCGATGCTCGCCACCTACGTCATCGAGACGGTCGGCACACAGGAGTACGTCCTGGGCAAGGAGCGCTTCCTCGAGCGGCTCGCCGAGGCGTACGGCAACGAGTCGGCCGACGAGATCGGCCCGCACATCACCTGCCCGCGCCCGTGACGACGCCGTCGCCCGGACGCTGACCGCGACGAGCAGCATCGCCCGACAGCAGGGAGCCCCGTGCCCACGCCTCCGCCGCCCACCTCCTGGGACTTCGCGCTGGACCGCGTGCCGCCGGGGGAGGACCTCATCGGCATCGGAGCCGACCTCGACGTCGCGACGCTCTTCGAGGCCTACTCCATCGGGGTGTTCCCGATGGGGATCGGTGACCACGGCGCCGAGCCGATCGGCTGGTGGTCGCCCGACCCTCGCGGCGTGCTGCGCCCCCGCGAGCTCGTGGTCAGCCGGTCCCTGCGCAAGGCCGTACCCCGCTTCGAGATCAGGGTCGACAGCGACTTCCGCTCGGTCGTCGAGGCGTGTGCCGCGCCCGACCGCGAAGGTCGGTGGATCACCGACGACATCGTCGACGCCTACGACGCGCTGCACCGTGCCGGATGGGCCCACTCGGTCGAGACGTGGCAGGACGGCGTGCTCGTGGGCGGTCTCTACGGTGTGGCGATCGGGGGCCTGTTCGCCGGCGAGTCGATGTTCCACCACGTGCGCGACGCCTCGAAGGTGGCCCTCGTGGGGTTGTGCGGGCTGCTGTGCGCCGACGACGACCCGCGACGGCTGGTCGACGTGCAGTGGCAGACCCCGCACCTGGCCACGCTCGGGGTGCGGGAGGTCGCGCGCGACGAGTACCTCGCGAGCCTGCCGGTGGTGCTCAGCGCACCGCTTCCGGCGTGCTGGGCCTGACCAGCTCGACGACGTATGCCGTGTGGTCGGCCTCGGCACGCGCCTCGACGAAGCGCTGCCCGCGCATGCGGCACCAGGCCGGGATGTCGTGGGCGGCGGCCGGGTCGGTGGCGAGCACCGTGACGGTGTGCAGCCGCGGCTCGTCACGCACGAGCCGGGCGAGCCGGATGACCGGCAGCGGGCACCTCTCGCCGCGGGCGTCGACGACGCGCTCGTCGCGGCCTGACGGGGAGCCGGGCTCGGGGTCGCCCTGCCGGCTCACAGGTCACCCACTCCGAGCTGGTCGCGCACCGACCTGATCGTGGGGGCGAGCGCCGCGGTGAACGCCGCCACGTCGTCGGCGAGCGTGCCGGAGACCGCCGGGAGGGGCAGGGTGACCCGGACGTTGCCGTGGGTGAGCACACCCATCGCGGCCAGGACGTGGCTCGGCTCGAGCGTGCTCGAGGTGCAGGCGGACCCGCTGGCCACGGCGTATCCGGCAGCGTCGAAGGCGCCGACCACGGCCTCCCCGTCGACGTAGAGGCTCGAGAACGTCATGACGTGCGGCAGGCGGTCCTCGGGGTCGCCGACGACCTGGGTGTCGGGCACGAGCGCGGCCGCGCAGCGCACGTCGTCGACCAGGGCCCGCGTCAGCCTGCTGTCGGACCCTCGAGTCGCCGAGGTCTGCTGCCAGGCCTCCGCCGCGGCCAGCGCGAGGGGCACCCACGGCACCACGTCGGTGCGGCCGTGCTCGACGTCGGCCCTGGAGGCCGGCCAGTGCCAGCGCACCCCCTCGCGCACGACGAGGACACCGAGCGGCGGGCCGCCCCAGGAGCGCGCGTCGCCGACGAGGACGTCCCAGTCGGTCGGCACGTCGTCGCGTCCGAGCGACGCCATCGCGTCGACCACGACGGGTATGCCATGCGCAGTCGCTGCCTCGCGGGCCGCGCCGAGAGGCTGGCGGGTGCCGACCTCGCCGTTGGCGCTCTGCAGCGCGGCGACGACGGTCCCCGGCACCCCGAGAGCCTCCCGCCAGGCGGCGAGGTCGACCCGCCCCATGGAGTCCACGGCCACCTCGGCGAGGAGCCCGGGGTCGTCGGCCGCGGCGGCGCGGGCCCTTGCCGGGACGAGCACCGCGGAGTGCTCCACCGCGGAGGCCACGGTGCGCGCCCCACGCCGCCGGGCGGCATACGCGACGCCCTCGACGGCCCGGGAGAGCGCGGTGGGGCCGCTGGGCAGGAAGCTCACGTCGCCGGGCCGCGCCCCGAGACCGGAGGCCACGACCTCGCGCGACCGGTCGAGCAGGGCTGCCGCGCGACGGCCCTCCGCGTGCAGCCGTGCCGGGTCCGCCCAGCCCACCTCGACGGCCGCCAGCAGGGTGTCGCGGGCGACCGGGTGCAGGGGGCCCGAGGCTGCGTCGAGCAGGCGTCTGCGAGCGGCAGCGGGAGCCCCGACGGGCGGGGTGGACGGGCTCGCGGCGACCTGTCCAGGGCTTGTTCCCGGATCGTGACTGACCACGTCGCAACGTTAGCCGCCCCCTGCGGACAGCGTGACGAGAGGGACGGTAGGGTTGCGGGCGTGGGCCATGGCTGCCCTGACGGTTTGACGTGAACAACGTTCGACGCGCCTTGCGCGCCCACGTACGGAACGAAAGGTGCACCTGGTGCCTGAGCACGAAGACACCCCAGCGGCGACGCCGGTGGTAGGGGAGACCAGGCGGCGACGCACGCCGGTCCGCATCGCCGGACTCGCGGCCCTCGCGACTCTCGCCCTGACCGGATGCCAGGGTCAGGTGTCCAACGGTTACCTGCCCCCGGTGGTTTCCGACAGCGGCCAGCGGGTCACCGATCTCTGGATCGGCAGCTGGGTGGCCACGCTGGCCGTCGGTGTCATCACGTGGGGCCTGATGCTCTACGCCGCCGTCCGCTTCCGCAAGCGCAAGGGCGACGAGACGCTGCCCGTCCAGCTGCGCTACAACGTGCCGATGGAGCTGCTCTACACCGTCATCCCGGTGTTCATGGTGGCCGTCTTCTTCTACTACACCGCCCGCGACGAGGCCGCCCTCGTCGACACGAGCACGAAGAAGGACCTCACGGTCAGCGTCGTCGCCAAGCAGTGGAGCTGGGACTTCAACTACGTCGACTCCGACGTGCACGAGAGCGGCGTCCACACCGAGCTCGACGGCAGCACGGGCAAGCGCGCCCAGATGCCCGTGCTCTACCTGCCCGTCAACAAGCGAGTCGAGTTCGTGCTCAACGCCCGCGACGTGATCCACAGCTTCTGGGTACCTGCGTTCATGATGAAGATGGACATGCTCCCCGGCAAGACGAACAAGTTCCAGCTGACGCCCACCCAGACCGGCACCTTCCAGGGCAAGTGCGCCGAGCTCTGCGGCGCCTACCACTCGCAGATGCTCTTCATGGTCAAGGTCGTCCCGCAGGCTGAGTACGACCAGGAGATGGCCCGCCTCAAGGCCATCGGCCAGGAGGGGCTGATCCCCGTCGACGTCAGCCGCGAGAAGATGGTCCAGTCCGACATCGACAAGATCCCCGCACCCGCCCGCACTGGGAGCAACTGATGACGTCCGCAACCCTCAACCGTGAGGCGCAGTCCCCGGCCCTCACCACGTCCGGGCCGCGACTGGCCAAGGGCCAGACGTTCGTGAAGTGGGTGACGACGACCGACCACAAGGTCATCGGCAACCTCTACTTCATCACCTCGTTCGTGTTCTTCCTGCTCGGCGGCCTCATGGCGCTGATCATCCGCGCCGAGCTGGTCGCCCCGGGCCTGCAGATCGTCGACAACCCCGAGCAGTACAACCAGCTCTTCACGATGCACGGCACGATCATGCTGCTGCTCTTCGCGACGCCGCTCTTCGCCGGCTTCGCGAACGCCGTGATGCCGCTGCAGATCGGCGCGCCCGACGTCGCGTTCCCGCGCCTCAACATGTTCGCGTACTGGCTCTACCTCTTCGGTGGCCTCATCGCGTCCGTGGGCTTCCTGACCCCGCAGGGCGCCGCCGCGTTCGGCTGGTTCGCCTACGCCCCGCTCTCCGACGTCAGCTACAGCCCGGGCCTCGGCGGTGACCTCTGGGTCTTCGGTCTGGCCATGGCTGGTTTCGGCACGATCCTCGGTGCCGTCAACTTCATCACGACGATCATCTGCCTGCGTGCCCCCGGCATGACGATGTTCCGCATGCCGATCTTCACCTGGACGGTGCTGATCACCTCGCTGCTCGCGATCCTCGTCTTCCCGATCCTCGCGGCAGCGCTCTTCGCGCTCGGTGGCGACCGCCGGTTCGGCATGCACATCTTCGACGCCGAGAACAACGGCGCCATGCTGTGGCAGCACCTCTTCTGGTTCTTCGGCCACCCCGAGGTGTACATCATCGCGCTGCCGTTCTTCGGCATCATCAGCGAGGTCCTGCCGGTCTTCTCGCGCAAGCCGATCTTCGGCTACAAGACCCTCGTCTTCGCCACGATCGCCATCGCCGCGCTGTCGGCGAGCGTCTGGGCGCACCACATGTACGTCACCGGACAAGTGCTCCTACCGTTCTTCTCGGTGATGACGATGCTCATCGCGGTGCCGACCGGTGTGAAGTTCTTCAACTGGATCGGCACTATGTGGGGCGGCAAGGTCGTCATGGCGACGCCGATGCTGTGGTCGATGGGCTTCCTCGTCACGTTCCTCTTCGGCGGCCTGACCGGCATCATCCTCTCCAGCCCGGCCCTCGACTTCCACCTGTCCGACAGCTACTTCGTCGTCGCGCACTTCCACTACACCGTCTTCGGCACCGTGGTCTTCGCGATGTTCGCCGGCTACTACTTCTGGTGGCCCAAGCTGACCGGTCGGATGCTCGACGAGACGCTCGGCAAGATCCACTTCTGGATGCTCTTCATCGGCTTCCACATGACGTTCCTCATCCAGCACTGGCTGGGTGTCGAGGGCATGGCCCGTCGCTACGCGGACTACCTGCCGGAGGAGGGCTTCCAGGCGGCCAACATCGTCTCGAGCCTCGGTGCCTTCCTGCTGGGTGCCTCGATGATCCCGTTCGTCTACAACGTGTGGCGCACGTGGAAGAAGGCGCCCCTCGTGAAGTCCGACGACCCGTGGGGCTACGGCGCCTCGCTCGAGTGGGCGACCTCCTGCCCGCCGCCGCGACACAACTTCACGTCGCTGCCGCGCATCCGGTCCGAGCGTCCGGCGTTCGACCTGCACCACCCCGAGTCGGTGGCCGGCAGCGCGCCGGTCGCGGACCGCAACACCCTCGTCCAGGTGATGGGGCCGGCCGACGTCGCCGCTGGCGAGAGGGCCACCAGCACCGAGAGGCATGAGGACTGACCGATGCGCGTCGAGACCAAGCTCTTCCTGTACCTGTTCGTCTTCTTCGTGCCCGTCACGCTGATCTACGGCTTCTGGTCCAAGTGGTCCGAGCCGATCGGTGTCACGGCCCTCGTGCTCACCGCCCTGCTCTTCGCCCTCAGCGGCTTCTACCTCTGGATGACCGGCAAGAAGCTGCCGCTGCGTCCCGAGGACAACGCGTCGGGCGAGATCGAGGACGCCGAGGGCAACTACGGCTACTTCGTCGCAAGCTCGTGGACGCCGCTGTGGCTCGCCGGGTCGGGCGCCCTCATGTTCGCCGGCCTCGCCGTCGGCTGGTGGCTGTTCATCATCGGCGCGTTCCTCGGGGTCATCGCGGTCTGCCTGTGGGTCTTCGAGTCCTTCCACGGCGAATACTCCATCTGAACCAGCATCGCGCCCCCGTCACGGGGTCGTGAGAGGAGCCCGGTCGCTCGGCGGCCGGGCCCCTCTCGTGCGCGTGGTCGTCTCTCGCTGCACCTCGGCTACACGACGTCGAAGAGCTCGGTGTGGATGCGGCTGTTGCGCACGCCCAGACCCTCGAGGGTCCGGGTCACGGCGGCCACCATGGGGCCCGGACCGCAGATGAAGTAGTCGATGCGCTGCCGGAGCCGTGGCAGGTGCCGCTTCAGCATGGGACGGGTGAGCCACCCGACCTCGCCGTCCCAGCTTTCCGGGGGCTCCTCCAGGATCTCCACGATGTCGAGGTCCAGGTCGTGCACCAGGCCGTCGAGCCGCTCCCGGTGCAGCAGGTCGTCCGCGGTGCGTCCCGCGACGAAGAGCACGATGTGCCGCTGGTCGCGGCGTTCTGCGAGCGTGCGCACCATGCTGAGCATCGGGGTGATGCCGACGCCGCCCGCGATGAGGACGATGGCCTCCGAGGCGAGCCCGTCGACGGTGAACGAGCCGTGCGGGCCGTCGAGGTAGACGCGGCGGCCCGCCTTCATGCCTGCGACGAGCTCGCTGAAGTCGCCGAGGGCCTTGATGGTGAACTCCTTGCGCCACGGTTCCGTCGCCGCCGACGCGATCGTGAAGGGGTGCTCCTCGAAGACGTGCGGTGAGGCGCCGATCTTGAGGAAGGCGAATTGCCCCGGGCGGAACGGCACTCCCTCGTGTCCCTCGGCGTGGAGCACGAGCGTGGCCGAGCTGTCGGGGTGCTGGTGGATCTCGTCGATGAGGTACGCGTTCTGCCGCTGCCGGCGCGGACGCCACCACCAGCGGTAGACCCAGAGCCCGACGACCAGCACGGCCAGGAGGGTGAACCAGGCGAGCACCATGGCGTTGTTGACGAGGTCGTCGAGCAGCCACACGTGCATGGCGGTGGCGATGACGATGACGTTGGCGAGGATGACGTGGGACAGCCGCCAGCCCTCGTAGCGCGGGCGCCGCCTGCGACGGGTCCACGCCAGCACGACGATGGCCACGATGGAGACCGTGGCCGTGAGGGCGAACCACACCCGCGGCGGCGCGGTGCGCAGGTCGAGCAGGCCGAGGCCAGCGGGGGAGTGGGCGACCGCGAACACGACGTGCGCCAGCACGATGGCGCCGGCCGCGACCGCCAGGGCCCGGTGCGTCCTCAGGACCCGTTCGATGCCCAGCTGGGAGGTGAGCGTGCGCACCCGCGACGGGAGCAGGAAGGCGGCCACGAGCAGGGACAGTGCGATGAGCCCGGTGGCGAGCGAGAGCACGTGCAGCAACGGCAGTCCGGAGAGCACACCGGTGCGCTCGAGCAGGACGACGGGTATCGCGAGAGTCAGCAGGACGACGACGGCCCACCCGAGGGAGGCCAGACGGCGTCGTGGCAGCGGTCGTCGGTTGAGCGAGGTCGAAGCCTTCTGGGACACGGCGGATCCCTCTCGATCCCCGAGTGAACTCCCCCTACGGAGCTCCAGTCTGCCGCTCCGAAGGGACAGCGTCCATGCCTCGGCGCCTCTCCTGAAGTGGACGACTCGGGTCGAAACAGGGCGAGTCCGGACGAAGTTTTCGGCTGCTGAGCCTCGTTCGCCGACCCCCGAACCGACCTCGGACATGACGAAGGGGAAGGCGCGCGCCTTCCCCTTCGGCCTTCACTGCTCTTCACGGCCCTTCGGGCTCGCAGTGCGATCGTATGGGAGTGAACATCAAGGGCACCTCCGTCCGATCGGTTGTCCCCTCGACGTTAGACCTCCTCGATGCCCTGGTAAAGGGTTCTGTCCACCCCTCGTACGCGGGTTCCGGAGCGCAGGCCGTCCCCGTTTGCGGCGGCGCCTGACCAGCGTCGGAACGTGTCGTCTCAGCCCCAGCCGAGCTCGTGCAGCTGCTCGTCGTCGATGCCGAAGTGGTGCGCCACCTCGTGCACCACGGTGATCGCGATCTCGTCGCACAGCTCGTCGCGCGAGGTGCACATCCGCTGCAGCGGCCCCCGGAAGACGGTGATGCGGTCGGGGAGTGAGCCGGCAGCCCACCAGCTGTCGCGCTCGGTGAGGGGGACGCCGTCGTAGACCCCGAGCAGATCGGGATCATCGGGCGGTGGCTCGTCCTCGACGAGCACGACGACGTTGTCCATGGCCCTGGCCAGCCCCGGTGGGATGGTATCGAGAGCGTCGCCGACGGCGTCGTCGAACTCGGCTTCGGAGAGGTGGACCACGGGTGCAGTCTCGCACGACCGGAGGGGCGCGACCCCTGCGGGTCGCGCCCCTCCGAGCGGGATGCGTTGCGGCTCAGTCGTGCTGGCGTGCCTTGATGGTCTCGCGCTCCTGGCCTGCGCGCGCCGACTCGATGGCCTCGTGCTCGCCCGCCGGCACAGCAGTGTGGGCGTCGTGCTCGTGGTGGGCCGCCTCCAGCTCGCTCGGTGTGGCAGGGGCGACGCGGTCCTTGAAGAAGAAGTTCGAGAACTTGGCGCGCAGGCGTTCCTTGCGGGCGATGGGGCTGTCGACACCGTTGGCGTCGGTGCCCGCGGTGAGCTGGAGCGGCTCGTGCGACTCGTGCTGCACGAGGACCCAGCGCTCCTGCGGGGTGAGCGGTGCGTGGATCTCCTCGAACTTGCCGTCTGCGTGGCGCCAGATCGTGCCGGTCTCGCGACCGTGCAGCACCTTCTGACGGTCGGCCCGCTGCAGGCTCAGGCAGATGCGCTTGGTGATCCAGAACGCGATCGGAGGCCCGATGAAGAAGAGCACTCGCAGGGTCTGCGTGATGTCGTTGATCGACAGGTGCAGCTTGATGGCCATGAGGTCGTTGCCCGCCGCGAGGAAGAGCACGACGTACATCGTGATTCCGGCGACACCGATCGCGGTGCGCGTCGGGGCGTTGCGCGGCCGGTCGAGCAGGTGGTGCTCGCGCTTGTCGCCGGTGACCCACGCCTCGACGAACGGGTAGGCGCCGATGATGCCCCACATGACGGGCAGGAGCAGGATCGAGCCCGGGAAGATGTTCATGCTCCAGGTGAAGCCGAACGTCTCGAACTCGAGGAAGCCGGGCAGCAGTCGCAGCGCGCCGTCGGCGAAGCCCATGTACCAGTCGGGCTGGGAGCCGGCGGTGATGGGCGACGGGTCGTACGGTCCGTAGGCCCAGATCGGGTTGATGCTCACGACCGCCGATATCAGCGTGATGACGCCGAAGACGATGAAGAAGAAGCCGCCGGCCTTGGCGATGTACACCGGCAGGAGCGGGTAGCCCACGACGTTGCTGTTGGTGCGGCCCGGTCCGGGGAACTGGGTGTGCTTGTGCACGAACACCAGCAGGATGTGCGCCGTGAAGAGGCCCACGAGGATGGCCGGGATGAGCAGCACGTGCGCCGAGTAGAGGCGGGGGATGATCGCCTCGCCGGGGAACGCGCCACCGAAGATGAAGTAGGACATGTACGAGCCGATGACCGGCACCGACTGCACGAAGCCGTTCATGGCGCGGATGCCCGTGCCCGAGAGCAGGTCGTCGGGGAGGGAGTAGCCGGCGAAGCCCTCGATGCAGGCGAGCATCGAGAGGATGGTGCCGAAGACCCAGTTGATCTCGCGGGGCTTGCGGAAGGCGCCGGTGAAGAAGACGCGCGCCATGTGCACGAACACGGAGACGACGAAGATCAGGGCGGCCCAGTGGTGGATCTGCCGGATGAGCAGGCCGCCACGGATGTCGAAGGAGATGCCGAGCGTCGAGCGGTAGGCATCGGACATCGTCACGCCCTGCAGCGGCACGTAGCTGCCGTCGTAGACGACCTGGCTGGCGCTCGGGACGAACCAGAAGGTGAGGAACGCGCCCGTGAGCAGGCAGACGATCATCGAGTACATCGCGATCTCGCCGAGCATGAACGACCAGTGGTCGGGGAAGACCTTCTTGGCGAGGAAGGAGACGCCCTTGGCGGCGCCCACGCGGTCGTCGAGCCAGCCGGCGATGCCGCCGAGCGGCTTGGTGGCAGAGGCTCGCTCGTCTGCCTGGCGGTCGCCGGCGCGCAGCGCGTCAGCGGGGCGGGTGTCGGTGGTGCTCATCGCGCACGCTCCCAGAAGCTCGGTCCGACGGGCTCGGCGAAGCCCGCGGGGGCGACGAGGTAGCCCGCGTCGTCGACGGTGATCTTGAGTTGCGGCAGCGGCCGCTTGGCCGGGCCGAAGATGACTGCGCAGTCCTCGGTGAGGTCGAAGGTCGACTGGTGGCACGGGCAGAGCAGGTGGTGGGTCTGCTGCTCGTACAGGCCGACGGCACAGCCGACGTGGGTGCAGATCTTGGAGTAGGCGACGACGCCGTCGACGCCCCACTCCTTCGCCTTCGGCACCTTGATCAGGTCGGGGTCGAGACGGATGAGGATGACCGCGGCCTTGGCCTTGGCCTCGAGGACGTGCTTGCCCTCGTCGATGTATTTCTGGAGGGTCTCGGGCATGACGTGGAAGACCGAACCCGTGGTGACCTCGTCGAAGCGGATCGGCGTCATCTCCGGGTCTCGCATGAGGCGGATCGGCTTTCCGCCGTTCTCCTTGGGGTCCCAGATGGTGTGCTTCAGCTCCTCGACCGTGACCGGGCCCAGGGAACCCGCCACCTGAAGGCCGAGGGGCAGGGCGAAGAGGCCGAGCGCGCCGCCGAGGGAGTACTTGAGGATGGGACGACGCGTGAGCTGGGTCGACTCGACGCCCGCGGTGACCATCGCGACGGCCTTGGCCCGCTCCTGCGCGGTGGAGGCCTGCAGGTGCCGCTCCTCGACGATCTCCTCGTCGGACATCAGCGTCTTGGCCCAGTGCACGGCCCCGATGCCGATGAGGAAGATGGCGAACCCGAGCGAAAGTCCGAGCACGACGTTCTGGGTCTTCGCCACACCGATGCCGGGGAAGAAGAAGGTCGCCTCGTCGGGGATTGCGAAGTAGCTGACCAGGAACACGAGCGTCGCGAGCATCGAGAGACCGAACATCGTCGCGACCTGGCGCTCGGCGCGCTTGGCGGCGTCGGGGTGGTCGTCGGCCGCGCGGTGCACGTGCGGCGGCAGGCCGGGGTTCTCGAACTGGTCCGCGCCGCGGATCAGCGAGGCGGGGAGCCTGTCGTGCCCGTCGCCCTCGACCGGGACGAGCGCGGTGCTCGTGCCGTGGTCCGTGGTCTCGTGGTCGTTCATCGGGAAGTGGTCCTGTCGTCGTACGTGATCGGGACGATGCAGCGCGGGGTCATGCGGCCTTCTTGCCGAGCCAGACGGCACAGGCGATGAGGATGCCGAGGGCGAACACCCACGCGAACAGGCCCTCGGACACGGGCCCGAGGTTGCCGAGCGTCAGGCCGCCGACGTTGGTCTGCGACTCCTGGGCCTTGAGGTAGGAGATGACCTTCTGCTTCGCCTCGGGCGTCAGGTTGGTGTCGTTGAAGACGGGCATCGACTGCGGGCCGCTGACCATGGCCTCGTAGATGTGCTTGGGCGTCGTGTCGTCGAGGGCCGGGGCGTACTTGCCGCGGGTCAGGGCGCCACCGGCGCCGGCGAAGTTGTGGCACATGGCGCAGTTGACGCGGAAGATCTCGCCGCCCTCTGCGATCGCCTTGTTGTTCTCGGCCGTGCCGGGCTCGATGACGGTCGTCCACTTGCTCTCGGGGACGGACGGGCCGGGCCCGAGGGAGGCGACGTACGCGGAGAGAGCGGCGATCTGCTTGTCGTCGAACTTCACCTTGTTCTGGGGAGCCTGGACGTTCGGCCCGGCGAGCGGCATACGGCCGGTGCCGACCTGGAAGTCGACCGACGCGGCGCCGACGCCCACCAGGGACGGGCCGGACTTCGTGCCCTGGGCGTTGATGCCGTGGCAGGTGGCGCAGTTGGCCACGAAGAGGTCCTTGCCCTCGGCGACCGCGTCGGCTGCAGCGGCCGGGGCAGCGGCGTTGGCATCCTTGGGCGCCAGGAAGGAGTAGGCGCCACCGGTGACGAGAAGGCCGATCAGCAGCAGCACCGCGATTGCGGCGGGGTGTCGACGTCGGGCGGCCAAGGCGTTCACTGTGGGGTCCTGTCGTCCATGGTGGTGGTGGTCGGGTGAAGCGGGGCGCTCATGGGTGCGAAACCGGCTCGCAGGTCAGCGCAGGAGGTAGATGGTGGCGAAGAGTGCGATCCACACGACGTCGACGAAGTGCCAGTAGTACGAGGTGACGACGGCGCCGGTGGCGTTGGCGTGCGTGTAGCGACGCGTCGTGAACGTGCGCGCGATGATGAGCAGGAAGGCGATGAGGCCGCCGGTCACGTGCAGGCCGTGGAAGCCGGTCGCCATGTAGAAGACGGAGCCGTAGGCGTCGGAGCTCAGCGTCACGTTCTCGTGGACGAGCTCGGAGTACTCCATGACCTGGCCGGCGATGAAGAAGGCGCCGAAGAGGTACGTGAGCACGTACCACTCGCGCATGCCCCAGCCCTTGAGGTCGAAAAGCCTTCCGGTGCGGGCCTTCTGGCCGCGCTCGGCCTTCCAGACGCCGAGCTGGCACCACACCGAGGAGATGACGAGCACGAGGCAGTTGACGCTCGCGAACGGCAGGTTCAGCTTCTCGGTCTGCGCGGCCCAGAGGTCGCCGCGCACCGAGCGGAGCTGGAAGTAGACGGCGAACAGTCCCGCGAAGAACATGAGCTCGGAGGAGAGCCACACGATGGTGCCGACGGCAACCATGTTCGGGCGGGTCGCCGGCCCGTGGTGGGCCGAAGCCGCTACTGCGCTTGAAGGAACTGCTGATGCTGTCGCCACGTTGGACATTATTCCCACATTCCTGTCCGGCTGTGCGAGGGACCCCCCGCTACGGGGCGGTTTCTCGCGCGGGTGTAGAGGATTCGTGACCATTCCGACACGAACCCTGAACAGCCGTGCTCGGGGCCGTCCGGGAGCCAGCCTCCCACGCCCCCCGGTGCGGCCCTCGACGGGGGCTCACGGCGCCGTCCCGAGGGCCGGGAGGTCGGTGCGGCGGGGCGTGGCCTGCCCGGTAGCATCGGGCGCATGACCGCCTCGAACGACAGCGCAGCACAGGGATCGTCCACCGAGATCGCCACCACCGCCGCGTCGAAGCCGCGGGTGGCGCAGGTGAGCGTGCTGCTCTACAGCGACGACTACACGACGCGTGACGCCGTGCGTGCGGCCGTCGGTCGCCGGCCGGCCAAGGACGTCGAGGTGATTCGGTGGCACGAGTGCGCGACCGCGGACGCCGTGGTCGCGTCGGTCGACTCCGAGCGCTTCGACATCCTCGTGCTCGACGGCGAGGCGGCCAAGGTGGGCGGACTGGGGCTGGCGCGGCAGCTGAAGAACGAGATCTTCGACTGCCCGCCGATCATCGTGCTCACCGGCCGCCCTCAGGACAGCTGGCTGGCGGCCTGGTCGCAGGCCGACCTGGCCGTGCCGCACCCACTCGACCCGATCGCGCTGACGTCGGCCATCGCCACGCTGGCGCGCGCGGCCGTGCCCACGGCCTGATTGATGGGCCAGGACGGCACGACCTGGTCAGGCCTTCTCACCGACCTCATCTCGGGTCGTGACCTGGACCGCTCCACGGCCGAGTGGGCCATGGACCGGATCATGGAGGGGGAGGCGACCCCCTCACAGGTGGCAGGCTTCCTCATCGGGCTGCGGGCCAAGGGCGAGAGCATCGACGAGATGCGTGGCCTGGCCGAGCAGATGCTCGCGCACGCCCGACGTATCGAGGTCCCGGGCCCGAGCCTCGACATCGTCGGCACCGGGGGCGACCGCGCCCACACCGTGAACATCTCGACGATGTCGTCGATGGTGGCCGCGGCCGCCGGGGTGCGCCTCATCAAGCACGGCAACCGGGCGGCGTCCTCGTCGTCGGGCTCTGCCGACGTCCTCGAGGCGCTCGGGGTCGACCTGTCGCTCCCGCCCGAGCGGGTCGTGGAGGTCGCCGAGGAGGCGGGCATCACCTTCTGCTTCGCCCAGACGTTCCACCCCTCCTTCCGTCACACGGCCGTGCCGCGGCGCGACCTCGGCGTCGGCACCGCGTTCAACTTCCTCGGCCCGCTCACCAACCCGGCGCAGCCGACGTATGCCGCCGTGGGCTGTGCCGACGCACGCATGGCGCCGTTGCTCGCCGGGGTCTTCGCCGACCGCGGCAAGGACGCGGCGGTGTTCCGCGGCGACGACGGCCTCGACGAGGTCACCGTTTCCACCACGACCCGCGTGTGGTGGGTTCGCGCCGGCGCTGTCAACGAGCACTCGGTCGACCCCACCCGGCTCGGCCTGGAGCTGCATCCGATCGAGGCGCTGAGGGGCGGCGACGCCGCCCACAACGCCGCGGTCGTGCGTGAGACCTTCGCCGGCGCCGACGGCGCCGTCCGCGACGCCGTGCTGCTCAACGCGGGCATCGCCCTCGCCCTGACCCGCCCCGACTCGGGCACCTCGCCCTCCGACTTCGACGCAGACCTCCGGGCCGGCATGGATCTCGCGGCGCACGCCATCGACAGTGGCGCCGCCACGGCCCTCGTGGAGCGCTGGGTGGCGGCAACCCGCCGCTGAGGCACGACAGGGCCGTAGGCAAGGCAGGGCCCTAGGCAAGGCAGGGCCCTAGGCAAGGCCCGGAGGAAAGGCCGGAAGCGGAGACCCCCGCAAGGCGACCCTGCGCCCCGCCCGTCGGGTCTAGCGTCAGGCGCATGCGGTTCGTCATCGACATCGACCTGGACGCCCTCACGGGGAACCCGGAGCAGGAGGTCGGCCGGATCCTGCGCTTCTGGGCCGGCGCCCTCAAGCAGATGGAGCTTGCCCCTGGCACGGAGCACGAGCTCTCGGACTCGGACTACAAGGTGGTCGGACACCTTGTGGTCACCGACTGAGCCGAGCACCCCGTGCGGCCCCTTCGGCCGATCGCCGGGGCTACTCGCCGCCGGGGCTACTCGCCTTCGAGGCCCAGGCTGAACGCGGCCTCGAGGTCGTGCGAGGAGTAGGTGCGGAAGGCGATGTGGGTCGAGGTGCCCACGATGCCCTGCACCTTGTTGAGCCGGTCGGCGATGACGTCGGCGAACTCCTCGTGCGCCTTGACCCGCACCATGGCGATGAGGTCGGCGTCGCCGGTCACGGAGTAGACCTCGGACACAGCGGGGATCTCGGCGACAGCCTCGGCCACCTCGGGAATCCGGTCGACCTCGCAGCTGATCATGACGATGGCGGTGATCACGAGGACACCCTAGCTGCAGCGCCCCGAGGCCATGTGGCGACCACCCCGGCGGCTACCCGGCGCGACGCAGACCGCCGCGACGACCACCCCGCGCGCCATGACCCTCACGCCCGCCGGAGCCGCCGCCGGTGCGTCCGGAGGTCGCCGTCGCTGCCACGTCGTCGTCGAAACCGACGACGTCGCGGGCTGACGCGACCGCCGGCTCGAGCTCGCTGCGCACCGATCCGGCTCCGCCCACCGGGCAGGTCCAGGACCCGTCGAGCTCGACGATCCGCACACCCGGTGCCTCCAGCCAGCGCAGCAGGATTTCGGTCTCCTCGGTCAGAGCGGCGGGACGGTCGGGCGTCGGGGGCGGGACGACCTCGGCCGTGGCCTGCATGGAGGCAACGTAGGGCATCGGGTCGGCCCCGCGCGGGCTGACGCAGGTTCCGGCGAGGCGTCCGTGCCGGATCGTGACGAGCTCCCAGCCCCCGAGGTCGCTGCGCCGGGCCGCGACGATCTCAGGGGAGCGGGTCAGCGGTGCGAGCCGCTGCGCGCGGGCGGCGCCGCGCACCAGTTGCAGAAACCGGTCTCGGACGCGTGCGGCGTCCTCGAAGCGCTCCTGTGAGGCGAGCTCCTCGAGTCGGGCGCGGAGCAGCTCGGCGCCCGGCCGGGCGTTGCCGGTGAAGATCGCCCGGCAGTCGGCGACCACGACTGCATAGTCGCCCTCGGACTGGGCCCCGGTGCACGGCGCGCCGCAGCGCCCCATGTCCGCGAGCGCGCAGGCTGTGCCGCGACCGGTGACCCGGCCGGTGCACTGGCGCAGCGGAACCACCTCGTGGACCGCATCGACGGCCGCCTGCGCGGTGACCCGGGAGCGGAACGGGCCGATGTAGTGGGCGTCGTCGTCGCGGACCTGCTTGACGATGGACAGGCGGGGAAAGCGCTCCTGGGTCAGCTTGACCCAGACCACCTTGCGGCCGTCCTTGGACCGCCGGTTGAAGCGGGGCTTGTGCTCGTCGATGAGGCGCAGCTCGCGGACCTGGGCCTCGAGCGAGGTCTGGCAGACGACCGGGTGGACGACGTGCGCGAGCCGCACCATCTCGGCCATGCGCGTGCGCTGCTCGGAGGCCGTGAAGTAGGTGCGCACCCGGGTGCGGATGTCGCGGCTCGTGCCGACGTAGAGGACGCGGTCGTTGCCGTCCTTGAAGAGGTAGACCCCGGGGGAGCTGGGCAGGGGGTCGGCGAGGAAGCGCTTGCGACGCTGCGAAGGAGTGACGCGCGAGCTGTAGCTGGACAGCTCTTCGAGCGTGTGCACGCCGAGGTTGCCGACACGTTCGATGAGGCCGTGGAGCACGTCGACCGTGGCCCGGGCGTCGTGCAGCGCGCGGTGGTCGGGGGTGGTGGGGGAACCGAACACCCGGGCCAGCGACGAGAGGCGGTGGTTCGGCGACTCGTCGCGCACGACGAGCTGGCGGGCCAGCTGCAGGGTGTCGAGGACGGCGAACCCCCGCCAGGGTGAGCCGACGCGCGCGGCGGCGGCCTTGAGGAAGCCGATGTCGAAGCCGGCGTTGTGCGCCACGAGGACACTGCCTGCGGCGAACTCGAGGAAGGCGGGCAGGGCGCTCTCGATGCGGGGCGCGTCGCGCACCATCGAGTCGGTGATGCCGGTGAGCGCCGAGATGAAGGCGGGGATCGGCTCGGCGGGGTTGACCAGCGTCTGGAACTCGCCGAGCACCTCGCCGCCGCGCACCTTGACGGCCCCGATCTCCGTGATGCCGCACTGCGCGGGCGTGCCACCTGTGGTCTCGAGGTCGACGACGACGAAGGTGACGCCGGCGAGGGAGGTGCCGAGGTCGTCGAACGTCGCCTGGATCGCCTGCATGCCCCTGACGGTATGCGGGTGCGCCGACATCGCCCCGCAGGCGCGGCGTCGCCCGTCGAAAGGGCTGGCCGGGAGCGTTGTCGGTGGAGGCCCTTAGCGTCTTCCACGACAGATCGCAACGAGAGACGAAGGGTGGAAACAACGATGATGCTCGTCGACTGCCAGACCTGCCCGGTGCGGGACGTCCACTGCGCTGACTGCATGGTGACGGCGCTGACCGCGACCCCACTCCGGCTGGGCGGCACGCGGCCGTCTGGTGGTGGGCTCCCCGAGCTCACCGACCCTGCGGCGGCACCGCCCGCCACGGTCCCGCTCGACCGTGCGGAGCGTCGGGCCGTCTCGGCCTTCCTCGCGGCGGGCCTGGTCACGACCGCGACCGCGAACGCCACTCGCGCCGAGCTCGCCCAGGACGTGCGCGTCGTTCCCGAGAGGCCTCACGACGCCCGCTGGGCGGGCTGACCGCCGGGTTGGTTGCACGCGGTCGCGGCCGTGACACGATGACGCGGTGCCGAGCCAGACGCAGCGACCGACCGCGGCCCTGAGGCGGTCGGCTGCCACGACCTCTGCCCTCGCGGCCCTGTCCGCCCTGGCGTTCGGGGCGTGCACGCCCGCGCCGTCGACACGCGCGGACGCCCCGGCTACCTCGTCCGTGTCGTCCGTGTCGTCCGCGTCCCCCGCGTCCTCCCCCCGTGCTGCCACGAGCACACCGTCTCCGGGCGCTGAGGAGATCCCGCCCGAGCAGTGGGAGGCCGTCAGACGGCAGTCCGTCACGGCCCTGCTCCGCGACCGGTTGGCTGCTGTGCAGCGCGACGACCTGCAGCGATGGCTGGCGCCGCTGGGCGGATCGTCGAAGGCCGCGCTGCGTCGGAGCCAGGCGGAAGTACTCGACCGGATGACCGCCATCGGGGTCGACGACGTGCAGCTCGTCGCGCTGCGCGAGACCACCGCTCCCGTGCCGGCGCCCGCCGGCACGTCCGTGGCTTGGGACGTCAGGGTCAGCCTGACCTACAGGATCCGCGGCTTCGACACGGCGCCGCGCGCCTTCGACCTCGACCTGACCTTGAAGGCAGACCCGGCGTCCCCGCGCCGTCCGGAGGTCACCGCGAGCGCTCCGTCAGGGCGCCCGCAGCCGTGGGACCTCACCGGCCTGCGGGTCCGGCGGTCGCCCACCGCCCTCGTGCTCGCCGTCGGCGACGACGCCCGGCTCGAGGAGATCTCGCGCCGCGCACGCACGGCGGCCTCCCGAGTTGCCACCGTCTGGGGGAGCGCCCGGCCCGCCGTCTGGATCGCCCCCGTCAACGACGCCGACGCCGCCCGCCTGCTGGGTCGCACCGACGGCCCGGCCGGCCTGGGCGGGGTGGCCGCGGCCACCGACGGTCCGCTGACGCCCGGCGAACGCGCCGGGGCGGACCGCATCATCCTGGTGCCCAAGGCCTGGACCTCGCTCCGGCCCGACGGGCGTGACGTCGTGATGACGCACGAGCTGACCCACGTCACCGTCCGCGGGTCGACCACCCGAGGAGTGCCCGTGTGGCTCTCGGAGGGGTTCGCCGAGCTCGTCGCGTACACGCCGATCGACCTGCCCGAGACGGCCGTGGTGGCTCCCGCCCTCGCACTCGTCCGCGCCCGGGGGATGCCGACCGCCCTGCCTGCAGACGACGACTTCGCGCCAGGCACTCCGACGTTGCAGGCGGCATACGGCCTCTCCCTGCTGGCCCTGCGCACGCTGGCAGACGCCCACGGCACCCGCGCCGTCGTCGACCTCTACCGTGCCGCGGCCGGTGGGCTGGCGGTGCCGATCGACCGCGTCGACGATCGCGAGGGCATCGTCGACGACGCCCTGCGCAGCACCGTGGGCACGACGCGGGGTCGACTGGTCAAGGACTGGCAGGCCCGGCTTCGCGGCCTGTTGCGCTGAACGCCGGCCCGCGAGGTGCCGAGGTCGCTCAGGCGTACAGTGCCTCGACGTCGTCGGCGAAGTCCTTCATGACGACGTTGCGCTTGAGCTTCAGCGACGGGGTGAGGTAGCCGTTCGCCTCGGTGAAGTCGCCCGGCAGGACGGCGAACTTGCGGATCGACTCCGCCTTCGACACGGCCTCGTTGGCGCGGTCGACCGCCTCCTGGAGCGCCTCGAGGACCTTGGGGTGCGACCTCGCCTGCTCGAGCAAGACATCGTCGAGCCCGTGCGTCCTGGCCCAGAGCGGCCACATCTCGTCGTCGAGGGTCAGCAGCACGGCGATGAAGGGCTTCTGGTCGCCGACGACGATGCACTGCGACACGAGGGGGTGGGCGCGCAGGCGGTCCTCGAGCACCGCCGGTGCAACGTTCTTGCCGCCCGCGGTCACGAGGATCTCCTTCTTGCGCCCGGTGATCCGCAGGTAGCCGTCGTCGTCCATCTCTCCCAGGTCACCGGTGTGGAACCAACCGTCGACGAGGGCGTCGGCCGTGGCCGTCGGGTTGCCGTGGTAGTTGCCGAAGACCCCGACGCCCTTGAGCAGGATCTCGCCGTCGTCGCCGATGCGGATGGCTGTGCCCGGCAGCGGCGGGCCCACGGTGCCGATCTTGATGCGGTCGGGGGTGTTGACCGCCACGGGGGCGGTGGTCTCGGTGAGCCCGTACCCCTCGAGGATGACGACGCCGATGCCACGGTAGAAGTGGCCGAGGCGGGTGCCGAGCGGCGCCCCGCCCGAGACCGCGTAGCGGACCTTGCCGCCCATGGCGGCCCGGAGCTTGCCGTAGACGAGGCGGTCGAAGATCGCGTGCTGCACACGCAGCCCGAGACCCGGGCCGCCTGCGTCGAGGGCCTCGCTGTAGGCGATGGCAACGGTCGCGGCGCGCAGGAAGATCTTGCCCTTGCCGTCGGCGGACGCCTTGGCCTCGGCCGAGTTGAAGATCTTCTCGAACACCCGCGGCACCGCCAGGACGAACGTGGGCTGGAAGCCGGCGAAGTCGTCGAGCAGCGTCTTGATGTCCGCCGAGTGCCCCATGCGCGCCTTGCCGGCCACGCAGAGCACCTCGATGAACCGGGCGAAGACGTGGGCGAGGGGAAGGAAGAGCAGGGTCGAGGCGTTGTCGGTGAGGACGACCTGCCCCAGCTTCTCGATGGCGTTCTCGGCGAGATCGAGGAAGTTGCCGTGCGTCAGCTCGCAACCCTTGGGGCGTCCCGTGGTGCCGGAGGTGTAGATGATCGTGGCGAGAGAGCCGCGGTCGAGGCCGGCGCGGCGCTCAGCGAGGTCGGCGTCGGTGACCTCTGCGCCCTTGTCGCGCAAGGCGTCGAGGCCGCCGGCCTCGATGGTGACGACGTCACGCAGGGACGGCAGGTCGCCCCGGACCTGCTCGACGACGGAGCGGTGCGCCTCGGACTCGACGACGGCCACGTGCACGTCGGAGTCGGAGAGGATCCACTGCACCTGCTCGGCCGAGGAGGTCTCGTAGATGGGCACCACGACGGCACCGACTCCCCAGGCGGCGAAGTCGACAAGGGTCCACTCGTAGCGCGTGCGTGACATCAGGGCCACGCGGTCGCCGGGCCGGACCCCCGAGGCGACGAGCCCCTTGGCGACGGCGGCGACATCGGAGGCGAACTGCGACCACGTGACGTGCGTCCACCCACCCGAGGGCGTCTTGCGCGAGAAGGCGGTCTCGCCGCCGGACTCGGCGGCGTTGCGTCCCGGCAGGTCGGCGAGGCTGCCCTCCGTCGTGACGGGGGCGAGTGCTGCGACGACGTTGTCCTTCACTGTCACTCCTGATCGCGTGGGGAAGCTGTGCTGCACCTTACCGAGCGGTAACTGCCCGGGCCACGTCGTGAAGGTCACAGCGGCGACCGGAGGAGTGGCCTGCGTGGCAGGCCGCAGCCGACCACATCTTCCCACGCGGACGACGCGCCGTGACAGGCGTCCCGTCAAGCACCGTCGTGCTGCGGGCGACGCGATAGCCTTCGGCGCATGGCCGATCGCACCGAGTCCTCCATCGTCATCGACGCCCCTCCCGGCGAGGTGCTCGACGTCATCGCGGACTTCGAGGCCTACCCCGAGTGGGCAGGCGAGGTCAAGGACGTCTCGGTGCTCGCCGAGGAGGGCGACGGCTGGCCCGACCAGGTGCAGTTCACGCTCGACGCCGGCGCCATCAAGGACACCTACGTGCTCGACTACGAGTGGGACGTCGTCGAGGACGGCACCGGCGTCATCTCGTGGTCGCTCGTGTCGGCCCAGGTGCTCAAGGCGATGAACGGCTCCTACACGCTGGCCGGCGACGGCAGTGGCACCAAGGTCACCTACCGCCTCGCGGTCGATGTCAAGATCCCCATGATCGGGCTGCTCAAGCGCAAGGCGGAGAAGGTCATCGTCGACACCGCGCTCAAGGAGCTGAAGAAGCGCGTCGAGGCCTGAGCGACGGTGACGTCCCACGATGCGCCCGGGTCCGCGCCCCAACCGGGCACCGTCGCCGAGGAGGCGGCGCTGCTCCTCGACCTGCTTTCCGAGCGCGGCTGGGGAGGCTCGTCGCGTACGCCGTCGAGCGCGTCACGCGGCAGCAGCCACTCCGGGCCCGGCACGTCCGAGCCCGGCACGTCCGAGCCCGGCACCTCCGAGCCCGGCACCTCCCGGCACGAGCGTTCCACCGGCACAGGTCACGACCAGACCTCCCGGCAGGAGTGCACGTGCGGGGGCACACCTCCGGCGGCCTGCCGGGTCTGCCCCGTCTGCCAGCTGATCGCCTTCGTCCAGCAGGTCAACCCCGACACCATCGACCGCGTCGCCGACTTCGTCGGCTTCGCAGCCACGGCACTGCGCGACCTCGCGACGGCACAGCGCGAACGACGCCCCGAGACGGACGACGGCGACACCGGCACGACGCGAAGGGAGGGGCCCGCATGAGCAGGCGGCTCGCGATCGGCATCGACATCGGTGGCACGAAGGTGGCGGGCGGCATCGTCGACGAGACCGGTGTCATCACCCACCGCACCCGTCGCGACACCCCCCATCGCTCGACCTCGCCCTCGGTGGTCGAGAACACCATCGTCGAGTCCGTCGAGGAGCTGCTCGCTCGGGTGGACGGCGAGGACGTCGTGGCGGTCGGCATCGGCGCGGCGGGCTTCGTCGCCGAGGACCGTGCGACCGTCGTCTTCGCCCCGCACCTGTCGTGGCGCAACGAGCCGCTGCGTGCCTCCCTCGCCCAGCGCATCGCGCTGCCGATCACCGTCGACAACGACGCCAACGCCGCTGCGTGGGCCGAGGCCACCTTCGGCGCTGCCCGCGGCGAGTCGCACGTCGTGGTCATCACGCTCGGCACGGGTATCGGCGGCGCCCTCATCGTCGACGGGCACGTGCAGCGCGGCCGCCACGGCATCGCCGGCGAGTTCGGCCACATGCAGATCATGCCGGGGGGCGTGCGCTGCGAGTGCGGCAACCGTGGCTGCTGGGAGCAGTACGCCAGCGGCAACGCGCTCGTGCGCGAGGCCCGCGCCATGATCGAGGCGGGCTCGCCGGTCGTGGCCGACCTGCTGTCCAGGCTGGGCGGCGACGCGACGGCGCTCACCGGACCGTTCATCACCGAGGCCGCCCGCGACGGCGACCCGACCGCCCGCGAGCTGCTTGCCGACATCGGCCGCTGGCTGGGCATCGGCCTGGCCAACCTCGCGTCGGCCTTCGACCCCGGTCTGTTCGTCATCGGTGGCGGTGTCAGCGCTGCGGACGAGATGCTGATCGGCCCGGCCCGTGAGGCGTTCCGGCGCCAGCTGCCCGGCCGCGGATACCGCCCCGAGGCCCGGATCGTGCGCGCGGTGCTCGGCAGCGACGCGGGTCTCATCGGCGCGGCCGAGCTGGCTCGGGCGGGCCGCTGACGCGTGCCCGGTAACCGGCCGGAGCACGTGCTGCGGGTCATGAGCTACAACCTGCACGACCTGCGTGACGACCGCGCGGCCGCCGCGCGGGTGGTGAGGGCGGTCGCACCCGACGTCCTCTGTCTCCAGGAGGTGCCGCGCCGCCTCACCACCGAGGTGCGGCTGCCGCGTTTCGCCCGGGCGTGTGGAATGGCCTGGGGACGGGGCCGGGCGGGCACCGGGGGCACGGCCGTGCTCCTCGGCCCGCGCGTCGTCCTCGTCGGACGCAGCCGAGGCCGCCTTCCGGTGCGCTTTCCCGACCGCACCCGTGGGTATGCCGCAGCCTCCGTCGCGCTGCCCGGCACCGCCCGCGCCCGTGTCGTGACGGTCGTCAGCGTGCACCTCGGCCTGCGCGCCGACGAGCGGGTGCGGCACGCGACGACTTTGGTCCAGAGGTACGCATCGGGTGCACCGGGTTCGGCCGACCCGGTCGTCGTCGCGGGCGACCTCAACGAGGGCAGCCACGGTCGGGCGTTCGCCGTCCTGGCTGCACCGCTGCGCCTCGTGTCGGGTGACGTCGCCACCTTCCCGGCCCGCACCCCGACCGCGGCGCTCGACGTCGTCTTCGCGAGCCCCGACCTGGCGGCCACCGGGAGTGCGCCTGCGGAGGTCGACCCCGGCGACCTCGCCCGCGGTTCGGACCACCGGCCGGTCTGGGTCGACCTCGACCTCAGGGGTGCGGCCGCGGGGGAGGGGAGGGGCTAGACCCTCGTGCCGTCGTCGAAGGGGTCCCGCTCGGTGCCTCCCCGCAGCACGAGCAGGACGAAGCCGACGACGACCATGGCGAGTGCGGTCACGACCCACCACCCGCTGCCGTCGCGGTCGAAGAAGAGCACGTAGAGAAGAAGGAGCGGGCCGCCCACCAGGCCGCCGACGATGGCCCAGAACATCGGGTCGGTCTCGGCGGACGGCAGCTCGATCTCCGACGGCGGCACGAAGTGGTCGTCGTCGGGGTCGGACGCCTCGAGCAGGTCGTCGGCGTCGCCTCGCTGGGGGGCGCCACCGCGCCAGGCGTGGGAGGTCGTCGGGGCGATCGGCAGCTCCAGCAGCTCCGCGCCGCCGCTGGAGGGAGGGTTGGCGGGAGAGGTGGCGGGAGGCGTCGTGGGCTCGGCGGCGTCGGGGGTCTCGGACGTACTGTTCCCGGACGTACTGCTCTCGGAAGTGCCGGTCTCGGACGTGCCGGCCGGGGAAGTACTGCTCTCGGACCGCTCGGTCTCGGCGGCCGACGGGTCGAGCGCCACGCTCGACCCGGCCGCGTCGGCGCCGCCGGTCAGCGTGTCGGCCGGCTTGTCGCGGGCGGGGACGTCCGCGCCCGGAGCGTCGGGCGCGGGCGACGGCGCGCGTCGCTGTGGGTCGGGGGCCTCGTCGTCCCACCCGGCGATGATGCGCTCGAACTCGGCGTCGAGGTCGCGGTCAGCCACGACGGCTCCCGGCGACTGGTGTCGAGGGACGAACGAACGCCCGGTGGCGCGTCGGGACGACCGTCGCATGGGTCACGGAGGGGCTCCTCGGGCGAAGCGGCTGGACCTGTCGATCCTCGCATGCGCGGATGTGAGTGCGCGAGTGTCGTAGAGTTCGAGCCGTCACCGTTGGAAGGCGGACGCGGTTGTTCTACTGGTTCCTCAAGACGATCGTCATCGGGCCGATCATCAAGCTCCTCTTCCGTCCGTGGGTGGAAGGGGAGGACAACATCCCCGACGAGGGGGCCGCGATCTTCGCGAGCAACCACCTGTCCTTCTCCGACTCGATCTTCCTGCCCCTCGTCGTCTCGCGCCGGGTGACCTTCCTCGCCAAGAGCGACTACTTCACGGGCCGTGGCATCAAGGGCAGGCTCACGGCTGCCTTCTTCAAGGGTGTGGGTCAGCTCCCGGTCGACCGCTCGGGGGGCAAGGCCAGCAACGCCGCACTCAGCTCGGGCCTGAAGGTGCTGCGCCGCGGTGAGCTCCTCGGCATCTACCCCGAGGGCACCCGCTCCCCCGACGGCCGCCTCTACCGGGGACGCACCGGCGTGGCCCGCATGGCGCTCGAGGGCAAGGTGACCGTCATCCCGGTCGCCATGATCGGTACCGACAAGGCGCAGCCCACCGGCAAGGTGATCCCGCGCATCATGCGCGTCGGCGTGCGTGTCGGCAAGCCGCTCGACTTCTCGCGCTACGAGGGCATGGAGGACGACCGGTTCGTCCTGCGCTCGATCACCGACGAGATCATGTACGAGCTGATGCTGCTCTCGGGCCAGGAGTACGTCGACATGTACGCCACGTCGATGAAGGACCGCCTCGTCTCCGCGGCCCGCGCCAAGGCGCGAGAGCTGCAGGAGGCCGCTAAGCCCGGCAGCGCCGCCCCCGAGCTCGAGGAGGCGCTCGACGCGGCCGAGGGCAAGGCCCGTCCGGCCGTCGACGCCGGCGACGCACCGAAGGCCTCCGAGCCTGCCCTGGACGACGACGAGGGCGACGGTCCGGTCGTGGCCGCGTCCTGAGTCCATGAGCACCCCCCACGACGTCGGCTCGGACTCCGTCGAGCCGGCATCGGCGTTCGTCCCCGAGGCACCTGAGGCACCCGAGGCACCTGAACCCGCGATGGTGGGCGAGACCGAGCGACCGGCACCGGCCCTCGATGACGAGCACGTGCTCGTGCGCGGGCTGTGGCGAGGGGTCGACGTGTTCCGATGGCTCGCCCTGGCGTACGCGACGTGGGCGGTGTGGGAGCGGCACGCCCAGGTCGCCCACCTCGTCGGCGCCGTCGCCATCCTCGCGGCGCTCACCGCCTGGACGGTCGTGCAGACGCTTCGCCCGATGCGCACCGTCCGCGCCTACGCGACAGAGCTCGTCATCGGCTGCGGCGCGATCCTCGCCACCCGCCTCGTCGACCACCCGGCCGTCATCACCGGAGGCGCCAAGACCATCCCGTCGATCTGGCCGACCGCCGCGGTCGTCGGGTTCGCCGTCCTGCGCGGCTGGCGTGGCGGGCTCGCCGCCGCGTCGCTGGTGGCGGCGACCTCGTTCGTCGAGGTCGTCCACCCCACGGCCAACACGGTCTCCAACTCGATCTTCGGGCTGCTGCTGGGCGGCTGCATCGGCTACTGCGTCGACCTGGCGCGGGCAAGCCACGAGGCCCTGGCCGAGGCCATGCGGCTCGACGCCGCGCGCAACGAGCGCGACCGCCTGGCGCGCACCGTCCACGACGGGGTGCTGCAGACACTGGCGTTCATCAACCGCCGCGCCGCCGACCTCGGCGGCGAGGCCGCGCGGCTCGGGGCGATGGCAGGTGAGCAGGAGCGCATCCTGCGAACGCTCGTCAGCCAGAGCGACCTCGCCGAGGTGGGGCGGGCCGTCAGTGGCGACGCCGACCTCCGGGTGCTCCTGCGGCACGTCGAGGTCACGGGTGTCCAGCTCGTCTCGCCCGCCGACGCGGTGCTGCTGCCGCGCCGGGTGGCCGACGAGGTCGTGGCCGCGGTCGAGGCAGCTCTCGACAACGTCCGTCAGCACGCCGGCCAGCACGCCCGCGCCTGGGTGCTGCTCGACGACGACGGCAAGGATGTCGCCGTGACGATCCGTGACTCCGGAAAGGGCGTCGCGGCCGGCCGGCTCGACGAGGCGGTGGGCCAGGGTCGGCTCGGCGTCTCGTCCAGCATCCGCGGACGCCTCGCCGACCTCGGGGGCACCGCGACCATCACCTCTGGGCCCTCCGGCGGGACGACCGTCGAGCTGCGCATCCCCAACCAGCGGACGAACCGACGTCCCATCCGTCACCATGGTGACGAACCGGACACCCCGCTCCGACGACGAACACCGTGACCCATCAGGAGGACGCCATGCCCCAGGACGGCAGCACGCCGCCCGAACACATCAGCGTCGTCGTCGCCGACGACCACCCCATGTGGCGCGACGCCGTCGCCCGCGACCTCGCCGCCGCGGGCTTCGAGGTGCTCGCCACGGCCGACGACGGGCGCTCGGCCGTCGCGCGCACGCGGGCCACCGTGCCCGACGTGCTCGTTCTCGACCTGAACCTTCCGGGGCTGTCCGGCGCCGAGGTCTGCGCCGCCCTCGCGGAGGCGCGTGTGCCCAGCCGCATCCTGATCCTCTCGGCGAGCGGCGACCACCAGGACGTCCTCGACGCCGTCAAGGCCGGTGCCCTCGGCTACCTGGTCAAGTCGGCCGGTCGTGAGGAGTTCCTCGCCGCGGTGCGGGCGACCGCTGCGGGCGAGCCGGTGTTCACCGCCGGCCTGGCTGGTCTCGTTCTCGGCGAGTTCAGGCGCGTCAAGGCAGCCGGCGGCGGCACGCCGGAGCGACCCGTCCCCGAGCTGACCGACCGGGAGACCGAGATCCTCAAGTACGTCGCGACCGGCATGGGCTACAAGGAGATCGCCGCGACGCTGTTCCTGTCGCACCGCACCGTCCAGAACCACGTGCAGAACATCTTCGGCAAGCTCCAGATGCACAACCGGGTCGAGCTGGCTCGCTTCGCCATGGAGCGTGGACTCGACCTCGCCGATCCCACATCGCCCGCCTGACGGCATACGCCCCGGGCCCCGTGAGGTTTCGGGATGCGGACCCGTGCGGGCGGCGTGCGTGACGACGTCTACGCTTGCGGAGTGAACATGAGGACCGTCACCGCCGATGTCGGTCTCGAGCCCGTTGACGGGTCCGAGGCCCTCGCCGCCCTCACGGCCGCGGCCACCGAGCTCGAGGCCCAGCAGCAGCCTGCCTGGCCCGACACCGCCGCGCTGTCCGAGGTGATCGAGACGCTCGCCTCGTATCCTCCGCTCGTCTTCGCCGGCGAGTGCGACATCCTGACCGACCGCATGGCCAAGGCCGCGGTCGGTGAGGCGTTCGTGCTGCAGGGCGGCGACTGCGCCGAGACCTTCGCGTCCGCGACGGCCGACAACATCCGCGACCGCATCAAGACGATCCTGCAGATGGCCGCCGTCCTGACCTACGGCGCATCGGTGCCGGTCATCAAGATCGGCCGCATGGCCGGGCAGTACGCCAAGCCTCGCAGCTCCACCGTCGAGACCCGCGAGGGGGTGACCCTGCCGGCGTTCCGCGGCGACATGGTCAACGACTTCGCCTTCCACGAGACGGCGCGCATCCCCGACCCGCAGCGACTCGTGCGGGCCTACCACGCGAGCTCGGCCACGCTGAACCTCGTGCGCGCCTTCACCACGGGCGGTTTCGCCGACCTGCGCCACGTCCACGACTGGAACCGCGGCTTCGTCGCCAACTCCGCCAACGCGCGCTACGAGAAGCTCGCCAAGGACATCGACAAGGCGATGCGCTTCATGGCGGCCTGCGGCGCCGACTTCGACGCCATGCGCACGGTCGAGTTCTTCGCCGCCCACGAGGCGCTGCTGCTCGACTACGAGCGTCCGCTGACCCGCATCGACTCCCGGTCGGGCCGCCTGTACGACACGTCGGGCCACTTCGTCTGGGTCGGCGAGCGCACCCGCCAGCTCGACGGCGCGCACGTCGACTTCGTGTCGCGCATCAGCAACCCGATCGGCGTCAAGCTCGGGCCCAAGGCCGACATCGACGAGGTGCTTCGCCTCATCGACAAGGTCGACCCCAACCGCACCCCGGGGCGCCTGACCTTCATCACCCGCATGGGGGCCGGCACCATCCGCGACGCGCTGCCCGCGATCGTCGACAAGGTCACCGGCTCCGGCGCCACCGTGACGTGGATCTGCGACCCCATGCACGGCAACACCTTCGAGAGCTCGACCGGCTACAAGACGCGCGACTTCGAGGACATCGTCGAGGAGGTGCGCGGCTTCTTCGAGGTGCACCAGTCGCTCGGCACGATCCCCGGCGGCATCCACGTCGAGCTCACCGGCAACGACGTGACCGAGTGCCTCGGCGGAGCCGAGAAGATCATCGACTCCGACCTCGAGAAGCGCTACGAGTCGGTGTGCGACCCGCGCCTGAACCACCAGCAGTCGCTCGAGCTCGCCTTCGTCGTCGCCGAGATGCTCAGCCAGGCCTGAGCGTGACGGCCGCGACGACGAACCCGAGCCCGTTCAAGGCCGACCTCCTCAGTGACACGCTGACCAGGCCGAGCGATGCCATGCGGGCCGCGATGGCCAGAGCGGAGGTCGGCGACGACGTCTTCGGTGAGGACCCGACGCTGCGGGCCCTCGAGGAGCGCGTGGCCGACCTGCTGGGTCACGAGGCGGCGCTGTTCACGCCGTCGGGCTCGATGGCCAACCAGCTCGGTGTGCGCCTGCACGTCAGGCAGGGGGAGGAGCTGATCGGCGACTCCCTGGCCCACGTGGTCCGGGCCGAGCTCGGTGCCGCTGCGGTCCTGTCGGGCATCTCGTCGCGCACGTGGGTCTCCGAGAGGGGCCGCTTCCGGGCCGACGACGCGGCCGCGCTCATGATCACCGGCGCGGGCCCCTACCAGGTGTGCACCGCCCTCGTGATCGTCGAGAACACCCACAACTTCGGCGGCGGCACGGTCCAGTCACTCGACGAGATCCGACGGGCGCGCACGGTCACGCGCGAGCGCGGTGTGGCGATGCACCTGGACGGCGCGCGGCTCTTCAACGCGCACGTCGCCTCGGGTGTCTCGGTCGGCGACTACGGCCGCGAGTTCGACACCGTCTCGGTCTGTCTCAGCAAGGGCCTCGGTGCGCCCGTGGGCAGTGTGCTCGCCGGCTCGGCCGACGCCATGGCCGAGTCGCGCATCTGGCGCAAGCGCTTCGGAGGCGGCATGCGCCAGGCCGGCATCCTCGCGGCCGCGGGCCTGTTCGCCCTCGAGCACAACGTCGAACGTCTTGCCGACGACCATGCCCGCGCCCGCCGTGCGGCCGAGGCGATGGCCGAGGTCGCGCCCGGGTCGGTCGACCTCGCGACCGTCGAGACGAACATCGTCATCGTCGATGTCGCGGCTGCCGGGTGGACCTCCGCGGCCTTCGTCGAGGCAGCCCTGGCCGCCGGCGTGCGCACGTATGCCGTCGGGCCGGGTGCCGTGCGGCTCGTCTGGCACCTCGACGTCGACGACGCCGGCACCGACGTCGCGATCGACGTCCTCACCGCCCTGCTGCGGTCGGCTCCCACCGCCTGATCCCGGTCGACCCCGCTGCACCGAACGCCGTCTTCGGTGGCGCGTTCGCCACAGAACTCGGCGTTCGGACCCGTGGGTGTGCTGGCCGCGCCGGCCGAGCTGGCCCGAGGGTCAGACCTCGTGGTGGAGGGCCTCGGCGGGCAGCTCGCCCGGCCGCCGGCGCGCGAGGAGCTCGACGGCATACATGGCGGTGAGCACGAGCGCGCCGCCGGCCAGCATGCGCAACGTCGCCGTCTCGTCGCCGAGGGTGACGGCGAACAAGGCCGCGAACACCGGTTCGAGGGTCATGACGATCGCTGCGCGGGTGGCGGGCATGTGCGCCTGGGCCCAGGTCTGGACCCACAGCGCGAGGATGCTCGCGAAGACGACCATGTAGAGCACCGAGGCCCACTGGCCGGGTGACGCCGGCAGCACGATGCCGCCGGGCGCGGCGCCCACCACGCAGAGCAGCGCGATGACGACCATCTGGACGACCGAGAGCCCTGTCGCGATCTCCGACGCGCTGTACCGGCCGAGCCCGATGATGTGCAGCGCGTAGAGGGCGGCGGCGAGCAGGGTGATGGCCTCCCCGACCCCGACGGAGAAGCCGTTGAGCGACAGCAGGGCCAGGCCGGCTGTCGCGAGAACGACTGCAGCCCAAGTGGATCCGGCGACGCGTTCGCGCAGCAGCACCGCCGTGAAGACCGGTGTGAGCACGACGTACGTGCCGGTGATGAAGCCCGACACGGAGGCAGGCGTGGTCGCGAGCCCCTGCGTCTGGAAGATCTGCGCCAGGCCGTAGAGAGCGCCGAGGCCGACCCCGACGAGGACCTGTCGACGCGTCAGGGCGCGCAACGGACGCCAGAAGACGACGACCATGATGACCGCCGAGAGGCTGAAGCGGACGGCGAGGAAGTCGACCGGCGGCACGCTCTCGACCAGGTCGCGGATGAGGAAGAACGTCGAGCCCCACACCGCCGTGAGGGCGACGAGGAGCAGCGTGGCGAGGCGCCTGCGCGCCGCAGGGGTCATCGGCGGCGTCAGACGATCGTGAGCGTGATCGTGCTGCCCTTGGGCACGGGAGTGCCCGCAGGGACGTCCTGCGCGCGGACCTTCTTCTCGAAGAGGTCGCCGAACGGGTACTGCTTCTGCACCTTGAACCCGAGGTCGGTCAGTGTCTTCTCGGCGACGGTGTCCTGCTGGTCGACGACGTCGGGCACCGGCACCATGACCGGGCCCTTGGAGACGACGACGGTGACGGTGTCGCCCCGGTGCAGCGTGCCCCTCGCGGGGTTCTGCGAGACGACCTGCCCGGCCGGGACGGTGTCGCTGTTGACGTCCTCTGCGCGAGCGACGGCCAGGCCGGCCCTGGTGATCGCTGCCGACGCGGCGTCGAAGCCGGCACCCGTCACGGTCGGCACCTTGATCGGCTCGCGTCCCCGGGACACGACGACGGCCACCTCGGCATTGCGCCTGACCGACGCCCCCGCAGCCGGGTCCTGGGAGATGACGACACCCTCGGGCACGGTCTCGCTCCAGGCCTCGCGGGTGTCGCCGAGCCGCAGGTTCACGGGCGTGAGGGCCGGGCCCGCATCGGCGACCCTGGTGCCGACGAGCTGGGGGACCGCGTAGCGCTCCTTGCCCTTGGACACGACGACGCGAACGACGGACTGCTTGCCGAGCTCGCTGCCCGGGGCGGGGTCGACGCGCAGCACCACGCCCTTCGCCCTGGTCTCGGAGAACTGCTCGGTGGTGTCCATGCGCAGTGACGCCTGCTCCATGGCGGTCTCGGCACTGCTGACCTGCTGCCCGACCACGCCCGGGACGAGCGTCGACCCACCGGGGCCGGCCGTGAACCACCACGCGCCGGACCCGACGCCGGCGACGAGGAGGATGACCGCCGTCCACAGCAGCCACCTGCGGCGGCGCGGCGGGCGTCGGTCGACCGGCATCGCGGCCGTGTGCTCGAGACCGGGCGGGTCGTCGTGCACCGGCAGGCCGGCCAGGCCGCCGGCGGCTGCCCGGCGGACGTCGTTGGGCCTGGTGCGGCTGCGTTCGGCAGCACCCGACGTCGCGGGCAGTCGGCTGGTGGTCGACAGGGCGGGCAGCACAGAGGTGGCGGGGTCAGCGGCACCCGACCCGGTGGCGGCACCGCGCCGGTCGAGCTCGCCGGCGGACAGCCCACGTCGCACCGACCTGACGGCAGCGACGAACGAGGCGGACGACTCGAATCGGTCGTCGGGCTCGACGGCGGTGGCCCGGGCCACGAGGGCGTCGAGGTCGGCAGGGACGGTCGGCACGACCGACGAGGGGGAGGGGATGGACCCGTGCACGTGGTTGTAGGCGATCTGGATGGGCGTGGTGCCGGTCACCGCCTTGCGCCCCGTGAGCATCTCGAAGAGCAGCAGCCCCGCGGCGTACACGTCGCTGCGGGGGTCGGCGATGCCGCTCTCGACCTGCTCGGGGGAGAGGTAGGAGACGGTGCCGAGCAGCACGCCCGTCTGGCTCGTGGCCGTCTGGTTGTTGATGGCCCGGGCGAGACCGAAGTCGGCAACCTTGACCTCGCCGTCGCGCCTGACGATGACGTTCTCGGGCTTGACGTCGCGGTGGATCATTCCCGCAGCGTGGGCGGCCCGGAGCGCGAGCAGGATCGGCTCGAGGATCGCGAGCGCCTCGCGCCCCGTGAGGGGTGCCTCCTCGTGGATGACGTCGCGCAGCGTCTTGCCCTCGACGAGCTCCATTGCGAGGAACACCTCGCCGTCGTCCTGGCCCTGGTCGAAGACGGCCACGACGTTGGGGTGGCTCAGGCGGGCCGCTGAACGGGCCTCGGCCCGGAACCGCTCGACGAACACCTCGTCGGCCGCCAGCCCGGGGCGCATGATCTTCAGTGCGACCTCGCGGTCGAGTCGTGCGTCCAGCGCCACGTAGACAGAGGCCATGCCCCCGTCTGCGAGGTGGGAGAGGATGCGGTACCTGCCGTCGATCACCCGACCGACGAGGGCGTCCGCCACGCTGGACGTCACGCACCAGAGTTTACGGGCAGATCGGGCTCATCCCGTGCAGGCCAGCCGTGGAGGGGTCTCGCGGCGCGGGCGCACCGCCCGCCGCGGAGGCGTGCCGAGGACACCGCGAGACCACCCGCCGGCGCTCCGCGCTCACGCGGAGCGGCACCCCGTCAGAGGCGGTCGTAGATGGCCAGGACGCTGGCCACGTAGCGCTTGGTGTCGTCGTAGAGGCCCTTGGTGCGGACCGAGTAGAGGCCCTGGTAGTAGCCCGCAATGGCCTGCTCACGCGAGTCGGCGCTGGCCTGCAGCGACCGGATGATGAGCACGCCCGAGGTGATGTTGTCGCGGGCGTCGAAACGGTCGAGCCGGCGGCCGGCCAGCTCCGAGGCCCAGGTCTGCGACATCGGCATGATCTGCATGACCCCGACGGCGTTCGTGTACGAGACGGCCCGCTGGTGCCAACCGGACTCGAGCCACCCTATCGCGAGCGCGAGCTTGGGGTCGACCCCGTGGCGCCTGGCCGTGGCCCGGATGATCGCGGCGGTCTCGGTGCGGCTGGGCACCTTCGCGCCGGCCAGCCTCGCCTTGCTGGCGGCGACGGCCTTCGCGGTCTTGGCCGACACGGAGTACCCGGACGGCGCGGCCGGCTTCGGCGTGCGCGTGGCGCGTGCGGGAGCAGGAGCGCCACCGGGGACGACGATCTTCTGGCCGACGAGGATGAGGGCGCTGCTGCGCACCTTGTTCGCGGCGAGCAGCTTGGTCATCGAGACGGAGTACTTCTTCGCGATGTCGCTCAGCGTGTCCCCGGCGCGCACGACGTGGACCGCGTCGCGCGCCGACGGCCTGGCGGGAGTCGCTGCACGGGTGTGCGCCGCGGTGCTCGACCGCGTCGCCCCGGCTGTGGAGTCCCGTCCGGGGACGAGCAGCTTCTGCCCGGGGTGGATGAGCGAGCCACCGAGCGCCAGCCGGTTCTTCTGGGCGAGGGCACGCACGGTCGTGTGGTTGGCGATGGCGAGGTGCCAGAGCGTGTCGCCCGGCCGGACCGTGACGGTCTTCCAGGGCGTGGCGGCCACGGGGGCCACGACCGCGTGGGCGGGCACGGCGAGCGCGGCGACGTCGGCGAGGGGCATGGGGTGGGAGTCCTTTCCTGGAGCCCGATGCTGCGGAGACGTGGAGGGGCGTTCGGAAGGGTGCGGCGCATCAAGCGATGTGAGCAGTGGAGGCCGGTGTTGCAACTGTGAAATTTGGGGCGCCTGTGACGATAGCGCACATTTGAGCGCTAAACTAAAAGTACATCGGTGTAATTCACGCTCGACGCGGGCACGTGAAGACCTTTCGGAGACACACCCCGACGCGCAGGCGCGAGGTGTCCGACCGTGCCGAGAACGGTGGCAGACTCGTGCCCGTGAGTGACACAGCCGCGCAGCCCGACGAGAGCACCCCGGACACCATGGACCTCGAGACGTTGGTCGGGGAGTGGCTGACCGTGCCCGACGCCGCCGAACGCCTCGGGGTGCCGCTGTCACGCGTGCGGCAGATGGTGGCCGACCGCGAGGTGATCGCAACCCGCATCGGTGAGCGTAAGGTCACGGCGATCCCCGCCAAGTTCGTCGACGAGAACGGTCCCCGGCCGGAGCTGCGGGGCACGTTCACCGTGCTCGCCGACGGAGGCATGGACGACGCGGAGATCATCGAGTGGCTCTTCACGCCCGACCCGACCCTGCCGGTCGAGGGCGCGCCCATCGACGCCCTGCGCGCAGGCCACAAGACCGAGGTCCGGCGGCGCGCCCAGGAGCTCGCCTTCTAGCGGCCCGGGACGGTTCGGCCCACCTGCTGCGTCAGGAGTGGCGGGCCGTCGAGACCGCGACCAGTGCCTCGAGCACGTCCAGGGCGGACGAGTCGTAGTGGCCGGTCTCCCGAGCTTGTTCGACCGCCTTGCGGGCGTCGTCGGCCAGCGCGGTGATCAGGCCCTCGACCCGGTCGACGGCGCCGGTGCCGACGAGCACCTGACGGATCGCCTCGACCCCGGCGAACTCGAGGTCGTCTCGGCCGAGCAGCGCCTCCACGGTGGCCCGGTCGGTGGGTGACGCCGCGTCGAGGGCGTACGCCACGAGCACCGTGCGCTTGCCCTCGCGCAGGTCGTCGCCGGCGGGCTTGCCCGTCGCCTCGGGGTCGCCGAAGACTCCCAGCAGGTCGTCGCGCAGCTGGAAGGCCTCACCGAGCGCCAGTCCGTAGTCGGAGAGCGGGGCGAGGGACTCCTTCGGGGCGCCCCCGACGAGCGCACCGATGAGCAGCGGGTGCTCGATGGTGTACTTCGCGCTCTTGAAGCGGATCACCTTGCGGGCCGAGGCGACCCGGGCCTCGAGGTCGAGGCCGTCCCACCCGCGGGCCGACTCGAGCAGGTCGAGGAACTGGCCGCCCATGAGCTGGGTGCGCATGAGGTCGAAGAGGCGGCGTCCGCGGGCGAGCTCGTCACCGGGGAGCCCGCACGTGGCGTAGAGCTCGTCGCACCACGTGAGGCAGAGGTCGCCGGCGAGGATCGCGGTGCCCTCACCGAAGCGGTCGGCGTCGCCGGCCCAGTCACGCGCATGGTGCAGGGCGGCCACGGCCCGGTGGGCGGACGGCATACCGCGTCTGGTGTCGCTGCGGTCCATGACGTCGTCGTGGAGCAGGGCGGCGCCCTGGAAGAACTCCATGCTCGCGGCCAGGCGGACGAGCGCGTCGGAGTCGCCGCCGCCGGCGGCGCGGTAGCCCCAGTAGAGGAACCCGGCGCGAAGCCCCTTGCCCCCGGAGAGCAGCCCGGACACCGCGGAGAGGAGGGGTTCCGTCTCGGCACCGATCGCGGCGAGCGACTGCGTGGCCCCGGCGATCTGTTCGTCGATCGCCTGCTGGACCCGACGGCGCAGCACGTCGAGGTCGGTGGGGGTCTGCACGAGGTCCTCCATCGAGTCGCGGGAATCGTCGTCAGCCTACGCGGCGCGCCGGTCGCCGCGTGAACAGCCCACGCACCGCGGGCACGCTCGGCCTAAGGTGTGCGGCATGGCACACGGCACGGCATCCTCGATGGCGCGGGCGGAACGGTTCACCAGGTCCATCCCGGCGATGATCGAGGCCGACACCCCGACCTTCAGCTTCGAGTTCTTCCCGCCCAAGGACGACGCGGCCGAGGCGCAGCTCTGGGACGCGATCCGCCGGCTCGAGAAGGTCTCACCCAGCTTCGTGTCGATCACCTACGGCGCGGGCGGCGGCACGCGTGACCGCACGGTGCGCCTCACCCAGCGAGTGCTCGAGGCCACCTCGCTGACACCGATGGCGCACCTGACGTGCGTGGGCCACTCCGTCACGGAGCTGCGCGGCATCGTCGGGTCGTATGCCGCCGCGGGAGTCCGCAACATCCTGGCCCTGCGCGGTGACCCGCAGGGCGGCCTGGGCCGGCCGTGGGTGGCCCACCCCGAAGGTCTCGACCACGCCGACCAGCTCGTGGCGCTCGTGAAGGGCCTGGGTGACTTCACCGTGGGGGTCGCGGCGTTCCCCGACGGCCACCCCGAGTCGCGCAGCGTCGAGGAGGACGCCGAGACGCTGATCCGCAAGGAGCGGGCCGGCGCACAGTTCGCCATCACCCAGATGGTGTTCGACGTCGACAACTACCTGCGCCTGCGAGACGAGCTGGCCCGTCGCGGGTCCCGGATGCCCGTGGTGCCGGCGATCATGCCGATCACCAACGCACGGCAGGTCGTGCGCATGGCCCAGCTCGCGGGCCAGCCCATGCCCACCGCCGTCACCGACCGGCTCGACCGGCACGGCGACGACGCAGCCGGGGTGCGGGCCGAGGGCATGGCCATCGCGACCGAGTCGTCGAAGCGGCTGCTCGACGAGGGCGCTCCCGGCATCCACTTCATCACCATGAACCGCTCGTCGGCGACGCTCGAGGTCTTCGGCAACCTCTGAGGCCGCCCACGACGGGACGGCCGACCCCGGGGGTCGACCGTCCGCGGTCTCGAGCTGCTCAGGTGGTGCTGGACGGCGTCGCCGAGCCGTTGGGGGAGGTCGGCGTCGAGCCGCCGCCCGTCTGGCCCTGCGGGCCGTCACCGTCGTGGTCGCCGCCGCGGCCGCCGCCCTGGCCGCCCTCCTGGACGGCGGTCACCGCGAACGAGGCGTCGATCTGCACGATGACGTGCGTCCCGTCGGCGCGCACCATGTGCGCCTCGTAGACGCCGTCGGAGTCGGTCTCGACACGCTCGATCGTCGCGGTCGGCTCCTTGGCCCTGGCCGCGGCCGTCACCCTGTCGGCCGTGTCACCGGTGAGCAGCGCCTCGTCGGAGCGCATCGGCTTGCCCGGGTCGGTGTTGCCGTTGCCGTTCGCGCGGTCACCCGGGGCGCCGCCCGTCCCCTCGCCGAGCTGGCCGTACACGGCACCGTTCGCGGCCACGCTGCTCGTACCGGTGGTCTCGTCGGCACTCGCGAGGGCGGCCCCGCCGAGCGCGAGCGCCGACGCGGCCACGATGCCGGCGCCGGCCAGTGCGATGGTCTTGTTCTTCATGCGTTCCACTCCTTCGATGGGGCTGGCCTCGTGCCAGCTGGATCCACCGTCGGAGAAGGTCCTGTGCCAAGGCCCTCGCGGTCGTGGGGGCGCCCTGTGAGCTCGTGCGTCTTGCTGTGAGCCATCCAGCGAGGTGTCCCCGGTCGCCCTGACCCGGCGGTCAGGTCTCCTGGTCGAAGGGTCGTTCGGGGCCGCGCTCGGCCGGTGGCACCGGGGGAGCGCCGGACGAGCGGTCGCGGCCGAGGCCCCGCCCGTGTCGGCGCCCGGGTTCGGGACGCGGCCCGCCGGCTCCGGCCGACGGTGCGGCGATGCCCATCCGCTCTCCCCAGGCGTCGTAGCGCCGCTTGTAACGCCTGATGCGGGCCGCGAGCTTGTAGACGAGGAACGCGCCGAGGGCCAGGAGGAGCAAGGCGATCGCCGCGGCCCACCACGGGTGCGCGATCGCGAGTGCCATGACCCCCGTGACCGTGACGTCCTCGGTGGTGCTGACGACGACGTTGCTCGCCGGTTCGGGGGAGGTGTTGACAGCGGCTCGAAGGCCGGCCTTGATGCCGTGCGAGATCAGCGCCGTGACGCCTCCGGTGGCGGCACCGATCGCCGCGTCGAGCCCGGCCGTCTCGTGGCCGATGAGGTAGCCGATGGTCGCGCCGACGGCCGGCCTGACGACCGTGTGCACGGAGTCCCAGACGGAGTCGACGTAGGGGATCTTGTCGGCGAGCATCTCGACGGCGAAGAGGATGCCGGCGGCGATGAGGACGTCGGTGCGGGCCAGGGCGTCGGGGACCTGGCTGAAGCCCCAGATCTTGTCGGCCAGCCCGAGGACGAGCACGACGGCATACGCGTTGACCCCGCTGCCCCACCCGGTGGTGAAGGCCATGGGGATGAGCTCGGCGCCCACGGCGCTCCTTCGGTCGTGCGCCGGTCGCAGGTACGCCGGTGCATCCAGTGCCCGGACCGGTCGGCCGAGCTCAGGTCCAACGTCACCGACGCTCCCGTATTCCCTCGCGGCGTGCAACGGGACGCGCTGGCGGGAGGGTGGCCGGCCGCGGGCAGCGGAACGGGTCCGATCCGTGAGCGGACAGGACCCCTGCGCCTCTCCGTTCGCGGACCGGACCCGCGGCCCCAAGCCTGCCGGGGCGCGGACGGGCGAACCTGAGCACGGTTACTCAGGTTCGCCCGTTTCGTGCACGTGTGCCGGGTGGCCGGCTGCGGGGTCAGCTCTCCTGCGGGTCGTGGGTGAGGAGCCACGACTGGAGCCCCGCGAGGTCGTCGGTGTTGTAGACGTCGACACCGGCCGCGAGCTCCTCGGCCCAGACCGTGTCACGGGTGTCGCCGGTGGCGTCCGGCGTGGCCCAGAAGCGGATCTGGAAACCTTCCGCGTGGGCTCGGTTCACGTACGAGCGGAGCAGGGCACGGTGGGCGTCGGTGAACGGTCCGCCCGTGTAGCCGACGGCCGACCAGTTGTTGCTGACGAGTGGCATGAGCGTGGGGGAGATGCCCTTGCCCAGGTCGGTGAGGCGGCCGTCGTAGAAGGACCGGCGCGTCGTGGCCGCCTGCATGGCCGGCAGGTCGCGGTTGCCCGAGACGACCGCGGTGACGGCTCGTTGCTGCACGCGACCCTGGCGGTAGACGGTCATCAGCTCGGGGTACGCCGCCAGCTGGCGCTCGATGACCGGCCAGGTGGCGGGGCCGTCGGACTTGACGTCGATGAGCAGGCGCAGCTCGCCGGCCCAGCCGGGGTAGACCGACCCGCCGTTGGCGCGGAACCGCTTCACGAGCGGGTCCAGGTAGTGGCTCCGGAGGGTCCGGGTCAGGTCCGGGCCGTCGTGGCCGAGGTAGAGCTCGCCGTCGACGAGCCAGACGTCGGCCTCGACCGAGGTGAAGCCGTGGTCGAGGGCGTCGGTGAGCGGCCGTGCGTGCTCGTAGTCGTTGTGGGCGTGGGCCCGTTCCAGGGGCTGGGCGGTGGCACGGTCCGGGTTGCCGGTGGCACGGTACGGGTTGCCGGTGGCCTCGAGGGCCGTCGCCGTGGCGGTGCCACCTCCCGTGACGAGGAGGGTCGTGGTGAGGACGATGAGGACGCGTCTGAGTCTCATGCCCTCCACCCTGTTGGTCCGGTTCTGCCCGTCGGCCACGTCGGGGTGAACGGCAGGCGACGGTTGTGGACCGGGCGTCCTGGCCGTTCTTGACACGGTGTCGGCGCCGGGGGTTACGCTCTTCACATCGAACAAGTGTTCGAACTTTGTTGGTTTCGTCAGTCAGTCGTCGGTTGGTTGTCGGGCCGCCCGTGTGGGGCGCGGGTGGTCCGGGTCGTGATGTCCGGCCCGACGTGTCCGAGGGAGACGTGTCGTGGTGCGTAGGTTCAGTGACTCCGTCCAGGTGAGGGTTCGGAGAAGAGAGCAGGAGCGGGAGAAGGGCCGGGAGGAAGAGGCGCCCGGGTCCCCCGCGGGGCAGGCGCCGGAGGCGTTCATCTGGCGCGGTCGCCTCTACGTCGTGCGCGGCGTCCTCGCCCAGTGGCGCGAGCGGCGCGCCTGGTGGCGCGACGCGCTCGAGGCCGACGAGGCGCAGGTGCGCCCCGGCGAGACGCTGGTCGCAGCAGCGGCCGAGCAGCACGTCTGGCGGGTCGAGGCGAGCCCGGGTTGGTCCTTCGCGCCCGGGGTCTACGACCTCGCCCACGACGAGTCCCCGAGGGGCGACCAGTGGTCGCTCGTCCGGGTCTCCGACTGAGACCGACATGAGACGAGAGAGGAGAGCAACCACCATGACAGCCGCCCACGACCTGCGACGTCCACCCATCTCGGCCGCCGTGCTCGACCTGCTCGAGCGGGGCCGCGCGACCCTCGAGTCCGCGTGCCGCACGAGCGATGCGTCCGAGCGCTACCGCGACTCCCACCTCGGCGCCCTGCGGGCTGCGGCGGCCCTCGTCGCCGCTCGCACCGTGCCGTCGCCCCGTTCCCGGCCGCGCAGCGTCTGGCAGGTGCTGCCCGGCGTGGCCCCCGAGCTGGGGGAGTGGGCCGCCTTCTTCTCCGCGTGCTCGGCCCACCGGTCGGTCATCGACCGAGGCGGTCACATCAGTGCCCGCGAGGCCGACGACCTGCTGCGTCAGGCCGAGATGTTCCTCGAGATCGTCCAGGACCTCCTCGGGGTCCCGGCGACCATGCCGTTGCCGCAGTCGATCACCCCCGTCTCGGCCACCCCCGTCCCGAGGAGCCGGGCGAACAGCGCGTGAGCAGCATGACCACCACTACCGCTTCCAGCACCACCGGCACCGCAACCGGCACCGCAACCGGCACCGCACCCGGCACCGCACCGTCGCCGGTGGAGGGCATCGGCCCGGCGCGCCGCCGTTCCACGGCAGGTCACGGTGAGAGCTTCGTGCACCTGCACGTCGCGTCCGGCTACTCCATGCGCTACGGCACGGCCAAGCCGCACCAGCTCGTCGAGCGAGCCGCGGCCTTCGGGCAGCCGGCCCTCGCGCTGACCGACCGCGACGGGCTCTACGGCGCGGTGAAGTTCGTGCGCTCCTGCATGGAGCACGACGTCGCGCCGGTCCTCGGTGTCGACCTCGCCCTCGGGCTTGAGCACCCCGAGCGACAGCGTCGACCCGTGCGCACCCCGGTCCGCGGTGGGGCACTCGTCGACCCCCGCCTGCCACGCGTCACGGTGCTGGCCCGTGGCAGCGCCACCGGCCTCGCACCGGGGCAGGGCTGGGCCGCCCTCTGCCGGCTCGTCACGGCGACCCACCTGCGTGGAGAGCGCGGCAACCCGGTCACCACCGCGGGCCTCGTGGCCGAGCACGCGCGTCCGGTGGCCGGCGGCCCCTCCCGGCTCGTCGTGCTCCTGGGGCCCGACTCCGACGTCGGCCGCGAGGTGCTCGCCAAGCGACGCGACCGGGCCAGGGCGGCGCTGGAACGCTGGGTCGCGCTGCTGCCACGCGATGCCGTCGTCGTCGAGGTCGTCTGCCACGGCGGGCCCGAGCACCAGCCCGGCAGCCTCGGCCAGGCCGGGCGGATGCTCGCCCTCGCCCGCGAGGTCGGTGTGCCGAGCGTCATCACCGCGGCGGTGCGCCACGCCGACCCGCAGGATGCCGCCATCGTCGACGTCCTCGACGCCGCACGCCGGCTCGTCGCCCTCGATGCGCGCCACCTCGACCGCGTCACCACGGCGGGGCACCTGTCCCCGACGCCGCTCATGCACGCCCTCGCCCTCGACGTCGTGCAGGTCTCGGGGCCCGGGCTCGTCGGCGGCGGCTCGCTCGCCCGCGAGCAGGCGCGCGAGCTGCTCGCCCGCACCACGGCGCTCGCCACCGAGTGCATCCAGGACCCCCGTTCCGACCTCGGCATCGGCTCGGTCCACCTGCCCGAGCCCGGCGTGCTCGGCATCCGCCCCGGCACCAACCCGCACCACGTCCTCGCCCGCCGGTGCCGCGAGTCCATCGCGACCCGCTACCCCGGCCGCTCAGAGAGCGAGCTCCGTGCCGTCAGCGACCGGCTCGAGGACGAGCTCGGCGTCATCGAGACGCTCGGCTACGCGACCTACTTCCTCACCGTCGCGCAGGTCTGCGACCTCATCCGCGAGATGGGGGTGCGGGTCGCGGCCCGCGGCTCCGGGGCCGGGTCCCTCGTCAACTACCTCCTCGGCATCTCCGGCGTCGACCCCATGCGTCACGGCCTGCTCATGGAGCGGTTCTGCTCACCGCTGCGAGCCGAGCTGCCCGACATCGACATCGACGTCGAGTCGGCCCGGCGCACCGAGATCTACGAGCGCATCCTCGACCACTTCGGTGGCGAGCGGGTCACCTGTGTCTCGATGATGGATACCTACCGGGTGCGTCACGCGATCCGCGACGCCGGCGCCGCGCTGGGACTGCCCCCGCCCGAGGTCGACGCGATGGCCAAGGCGTTCCCGCACATCGCCGCCCGCAACGTGCGCAACGCCCTGGCCGAGCTGCCCGAGCTGCGGGCGAGCGGGCTCGACGTGCCGCGCCTGCAGCTGATGTTCGACATCGTCGAGCGTCTCGACGGGCTGCCCCGGCACATCGCGCTGCACCCCTGCGGGGTCGTGCTCTCCGACTCGGTCCTGCTCGACCGCACGCCCGTCGAGGCGAGCTGGCTCGGCTTCCCGATGAGCCAGTTCGACAAGGACGACGTCGAGGAGATGGGCCTGCTCAAGCTCGACGTCCTCGGTATCCGCATGCAGTCGGCGATGGCTCACGCGATCGACGAGGTCGAGCGCGTCGACGGCACGGCCATCGACCTCGACGACGAGCGCCAGGTGCCCTTCGACGACGAGCCGACCTTCGAGCTCGTCCGCTCGACCAAGACCCTGGGCTGCTTCCAGATCGAGAGCCCCGGCCAGCGCGAGCTCATCGGCAAGTTCGGGCCGCAGACCTTCGACGACCTCATCATCGACATCTCGCTCTTCCGGCCGGGGCCGGTCAAGAGCGACATGATCATCCCGTTCCTCAACGCACGGCAGGGCTGGAAGGACCCCTCCTTCCTCCACCCGACGCTCGTCCCCGCGCTCGAGGAGACCGAGGGCGTCGTCGTCTTCCACGAGCAGGTCCTCATGATCGTCGCCGAGACGACCGGCGTGACCCTCGCGCAGGCCGACGAGGTGCGCCGCACGCTCGGCACCCCGGAGGGCCAGCGGCAGATCGAGCACTGGTGGCGTCCGGCGGCCCTGGCCCGCGGCTACACGCCAGAGGTCGCCGACAAGATCTGGGAGGTCCTCAAGGCCTTCGCGTCGTTCGGGTTCTGCAAGGCGCACGCCGCCGCCTTCGCGCTGCCGACCTACCAGTCGGCCTGGCTCAAGGCGCACCACCCGGCCGCCTTCCTCGCCGGGGTGCTGACCCACGACCCCGGCATGTACCCCAAACGGCTCATCCTCGACGACGCCCGCACCTTCGGCATCGCGATCCTCGGGCTCGACGTCAACGTCTCGACCGGCAGCTACCGCTTCGAGCGCACCGACGACGGCGGTGAGGCGATCCGGCTCTCTCTCGCCGACGTCCACGGCATCAGCGAGGCCGAGGTGGCCCAGATCGTCGCAGGCCAGCCCTACTCCAGCCTCTCCGACTTCTGGCAGCGTGCCCACGTGTCGCGACCTGTCGCCGAGAAGCTCGTGCTCGCAGGCGGTTTCGACTCGCTGCACGACATCGACCTCGGCAGCCCGCCCCGGCGCGACGAGAGCGGTCCGGAGGTGATGGGGCACTCCCGCAGCGGGCTCGGCCGGCGAGGACGGGTCACCCGGCGAGACCTGCTGCTCCACGTCGCCGAGCTCGACCGCTGGTCGGCCTCGCAGCGTTCGTCGCGGGCGAGGGTCTCGGCGGCGAGCCGTTCCCGGTCGTCACGGGGGAGGGTCACGTCCGTCTCGGCCACCGGTGACATCCGGGCCCTGGCCGCCGCCCAGTCGCAGGCCTCCGCGGGGGCGCCCGAGCACGTCGCCACCCAGCTGACGCTCGACCTCGGTGACACCCCCCGCCTCACCGCGACGAGCGGGCTGCCCGAGATGACCGGCCCCGAGCGGGTCCGTGCCGAGCTCGAGGTGCTCGGCCTCGACGCGAGCGGGCACGTCGTCGACTTCTACGGCCCGATGCTCGACGCGCTCGGCGTCACCCGGGCGCGAGACCTGCTCTCGGGTCGCAGCGGCCGCGAGGTGTGGGTCGCCGGGGTCAAGGTCGCCACGCAGACCCCGCCCATCCGCACCGGTCGCCGCGTCGTCTTCCTCACCCTCGACGATGCCACCGGCCCCGCCGACCTCACCTTCTTCGAGGACGTCCAGGGCCCGTATGCCACCACCGTCTTCCACTCGTGGCTGCTCCTCTGCCGTGGGCTCGTCCGGCGCACCGGCCCCAAGGGCGTCTCGATCCGGGCCACCGGCGCGTGGGAGCTCTCGGGCCTGCAGGACGCCTGGACCGCCGGTGGCATCACCGCGGTGCGCGACGCGCTCGACGCCGCCGACCGGGCCGCCTGGGAGCGGGCCGGCGCCCTGGCCGGTCGCGACGGTGCGCCAGCCGGCGTGGGAGAGGGACCCCACGGCCGTCGGGTGCTCGTCCACGCGTCGGGGTTCAAGCAGTCGCCGTACGCCGACATCAAGCCGGCCGGCGCCGACGTCAGGGGAGCCCGCGGCACCAGCGGTCTCGTCCCGGCCGACACGGTCGGAGGCCCACCGCGCAAACTGTGGCACGCGAGTCCGGGAAGCTCGGGGCACTAGGGTGAGCATGCACACGAACCCCACGCGCCTCGGCGCGAACCACGCTCCCCGACGGAGGATCCCGTGCCCGACGACCAGCCCCGCCAGCGACGCGGAGCGGCCCGACCGTCGGCTGTCGTCTCCGCCGTGGGCCGCATCGCCGACGAGTGCGGGACCCGACTCGGCCGCCCGCTCGAGGTGCTCGACCTCGGTGGCGGCACCGGCGGCGTCGCCGTCCCGCTCGCTGAGGCCGGTCACCGGGTCACCGTCGTCGATCCCAGCCCCGACGCGCTCGCCTCACTCGCCCGCCGGGCCCGTGAGGCCGGCATCGTCGACCGGGTCATCGGCGTGCAGGGCGACGGCGACTCCCTCGACGGCATCCTCGCCGGTCGGCACGTCGACCTCGCCTGCTGTCACGGCACGCTCGAGTTCGTCGACGACCCCGCGGCCACGCTCCGCGCCATCGCACAGGCCCTCGGTCAGGGTGGCGTGCTCTCGCTCCTGGTCTCCGGACGACTGGCCGTCGTCTTCGCCAAGGCCATCGCGGGCGAGTTCGCCCAGGCGCGCGCAGCGCTCGTCGACCCGTCCGGCCGCTGGGGCAGCACCGACCCGCTCCCGCGCCGATTCGACGTCGAGCAGCTCGAGACCCTGCTCGCCGACGCCGGCTTCACCGACGTGGTGGTGCGCGGCACCAACATCCTCGGCCACCTCGTGCCGGCCTCGCTCATCGACTCCGAGGCCGACCGCGCCGCCCTGGCCGAGCTCGACGACCTGCTCGTCTCCGGCCCGGGCCGCGAGTTCCTCCGGACCCTCGGCAATGCCCTGCACGTCGTCGCCCGCCGCGACTGACCCGGCGAGCGCGCCCGTCCGGCCCGTCCAGACAGCGCGTGCCGCATGAGCCGTCGCCAGTTCACCGCACCGACCCGGGGCAGCTCCGAGCCGCCCGACGACACCGGCTGCACCGTCCTGCACGTCGACATGGACGCCTTCTACGCGTCGGCGTCGCTCATCTCGCGACCCGACCTGCGTGGCAAGCCGGTCATCATCGGCGGCGCCAGCGGTCGCTCGGTCGTGCTCTCGGCGACCTACGAGGCCCGTGCCTTCGGCGTCACCTCCGCCATGCCCATGGCCAGGGCGCAGCGGCTGTGCCCGCAGGCCGTGATCATCGAGCCCGACCACCGCCGCTACGCCGCGATCTCCGAAGCCGTCATGGCGACCTTCGCGACGATCACCGACAGCGTCGAGCCACTCTCGCTCGACGAGGCCTTCCTCGACGTGTCGGGGGCCGTACGCCGTCTGGGGCGTCCGACGCGGATCGCCGAGCAGCTGCGCGACACCATCGCCGACGAGCAGGGCATCACGTGCTCGGTCGGGGTGGCCGCGACGAAGTTCGTCGCCAAGCTCGCCTCCAACCTCGCCAAGCCCGACGGCCTCATCGTCGTGCCGCGCGACGAGGTGGTCTCGTTCCTGCACCAGCTGCCCGTGGGCGCCATCTGGGGCGTCGGCGACAAGACCGAGGAGCACCTGCACCGGCTGGGGCTGCGCTCGGTCGCCGATCTCGCGCACACGCCCGTCGAGACCCTCCAACGGGCCCTCGGCGACGTCGCCGGCCGCAGCCTGCACGACCTCGCCTGGGGGCGCGACCCACGCTCCGTCGTGCCCGAGCGACGCGAGAAGTCGATCGGCGCGGACGAGACGTTCGCCCACGACATCGACGACCCCGTCCGCATCCACCGCGAGCTGCTGCGCCTGTCCGACCGCACCGCCGCGCGGGCCAGGTCGGCCGGGATGATGGGGCGCACCGTCAGCATCAAGGTGCGGTTCGCCGACTTCACGACGATCACCCGCGCCAGGACGCTGCGTCACCACACCGACGTCTCACGCGACATCTTCGCCACCGCGCGCGAGCTCTACGACCGCCTCGGGCTCCAGCGGGCCCGCATCCGGCTCGTCGGGGTGCGCCTCGAGGGCCTCGTCCCGTCGGCCGTGGCACCCATCCAGGCGACCCTCGACGAGCCGGAGCACGGGTGGCGTGAGGCCGACCGCGCAGTCGACCGGGCGAGTGCGCGGTTCGGTGCGGGATCCGTGCGGCCGGCCAGCCTCATGCCCGACCGACCCTCGGGTTCCAATCGCGCGCAGCGAGACCTATCCTGAGGTAAAGAAGTCCGCGTCGGCCGATTCCGACATACGATTCGGGCACAGTCGATTTCGCACCAGGGAGGTGCCGAGTGGCACTCTCGGAACACGAGGAAGCACTCCTTCAGCAGATGGAGGAAGCCCTCTACGCCGAAGACCCGCGCTTTGCGTCGCGCATCGAGAAGACGAAGTCTCGAGGTCTCGGGCGAGGTCGCGTGGTGGCGGGTGTCGTCGCCGGCGTGGCCGGGCTGGCCCTGGTCGTGTTCTCGGCGATGAGCAGCGCCATCTGGCTCGGTGCGGTGGGTTTCGCGATCATGGTCGCCGGCATCGTCTACGCGATCACGCCCTCGAAGACCAAGCTCGCTGCGGTGGCGGCCGACGGCACGCCCAAGCCGCGTCCCGGCAAGAGCAAGGCGGCCTCCGCCAAGCAGGCCAGTTTCATGGAACGCCTCGAAGAGCGATGGGAGAAGCGTCGCCGCGACCAGTGGTGACCCCACCGTTCGGCCAGACGTTCGCACCCAGACGTGAGAGGACCCCGACGAGTGTCGGGGCCTCTGGTTGTCTCGCTCGGGCTGACTCGGGCTGTGTCGCTCGCCCAGGCAGCTAGGGGCGGGTGACGTAGACCGCGACCGCCCACGTCGCGATGATCGCGAAGGCCGTGGCCAGCTCGATGCCGATGTTGAGAGCCACGGCGCGGATCGCCTGGCTGGTGGCCCGCCACGCCGCTGCGTGCTCGCGGTGCCTGGCCCGCTCGAGCAGGTAGACGGCGACGACGAACCCCAGCGGCGCCCCGACGACCGGGACGACGAAGAACCCCACCACGGCCACAGCGAGCGCGACCGCCACGATCCACCCCTGCACCCCCGCCGACCTCATCCGGCGCCCGGGGAGGAGGTACTGCCCGACCAGGCCCACGGCATACGCGAGCGTGGCGATGCCGAAGACGAGCCAACCCGGCCCGTCCTGACGTTCGAACGCCCACACGAGCGTCGCCCCCCAGACAACGAACAGTCCCGGTAGCACCGGGACGACGATGCCCACGGTGCCCACGAGCATCGCGAGCAGGACGATGACGTTCGTCGCGGTGATCACAGGTGCGCCGTCGGCGGCGTTCGGGTCGAGATGGGGTCAGGAAGGGCCGGGTCTGGTGTCTCTGCTGGTCTCAGCGCTCGTCGACCGGGGCGGAGGCCGGGATCTCGTTGAGCCGGTCCGTCTCGTCGCGGATGTCGAGTGCCTTGTCCTTCAGGGCCGGGAGGTGCTCCCGTCCGTGGTGCGCGCAGAAGAGCAGCTCTCCGCCGGAAACGAGGCGGGCGCGGATGTAGGCCTGAGCCCCACATCGGTCGCAGCGGTCAGCAGCGGTCAGTTCGGGTGCCAGTGCTGTCGTCATTTGTATTTCGCCTCTTTCCTCCCTCGGGGGTCCCCGGAGGGAAACCCTGCCATGTACCTACGACGCTCGAGTGGTCCTTTCGGTGCACCGCTCTCGCCTCGCGGACGTTCCAACAGTGAATCACGCTGAATGCTTCCCGATGGTCAGGCTCGGTGAGTGAGACGCCTTCGGACCAACATCGTTACGTGTCAGAGATTCGCCGAGCGCCCGCGATACGGATTGGTGGTCACCCTTCCCATACCCGCCGAGCTCGACGGCAGGCGCTCGGGCCGGGCCCAGCGAGCCTCCACGGGGCCGTCAGCCCCGGTGACTAGGCTGCCACTGCCAGCCTCTCCACAGCCCGACCGCTGGCCGCACACCGACCGAAAGAGATCGACACCCGTGGCCTCCGCCTCCCGTCCCGCTCCCACCGGCAACGGCGACTACACCGCCCGCCACCTCCAGGTCCTCGAGGGCCTCGAGGCCGTGCGCAAGCGCCCGGGCATGTACATCGGCTCCACCGACCAGCGCGGTCTCATGCACTGCCTCTGGGAGATCATCGACAACGCCGTCGACGAGGCCCTCGCGGGCGTCTGCACCGGCATCGAGGTCATCCTGGCCGCCGACGGGTCCATCGAGGTGCGCGACAACGGCCGAGGCATCCCCGTGGACATCGAGCCCCGCACGGGCCTCTCCGGCGTCGAGGTCGTCTTCACGAAGCTGCACGCCGGCGGCAAGTTCGGTGGCGCGTCCTACGCGGCCACGGGTGGTCTCCATGGCGTCGGCGCGTCGGTCGTCAACGCGTTGTCCGCGCGGCTCGACGTCGAGGTCGACCGGGGCGGCAAGACGTACGGCATGAGCTTCCGACGGGGTGAGCCCGGCACCTTCACCGACGCCGTGGGCGCACACCACTCGCCGGAGGCCCCCTTCACGCCCTACGAGCGCAAGAGTGCGCTCCCGGTCGTCGGCAAGGCCAAGCGTGGAGTCACGGGCTCACGCGTCCGCTTCTGGCCCGACCGCCAGATCTTCCTCAAGGACGCCGAGCTCGACTACGCCGCCATTCTCGGGCGCGCACGGCAGACGTCGTTCCTCGTGCCGGGGCTGCGCCTCGTCATCCGCGACGAGCGTCGGCTCAAGGGCACGGCCGGCGAGGAGGGCCCCCTCGAGGAGGTCTTCCAGCACGACGGCGGCATCACCGACTTCGTCGAGTTCCTCGCGCCCGACACCCCGATCACCGACGTGTGGCGTCTCGAGGGCTCGGGCACGTTCACCGAGACGGTGCCCGTGCTCGACGTCAACGGCCACATGACGCCGACCGAGCTCGAGCGCGAGTGCGCCGTCGAGGTGGCCCTGCGGTGGGGCCAGGGCTACGACACCAAGGTCCAGTCGTTCGTCAACATCATCACCACCCCGAAGGGCGGCACCCACGTCACGGGGTTCGAGCAGTCGCTGCTCAAGGTGTTCCGCAAGCAGCTCGAGGTCAACGCCCGCCGCCTCAAGGTCGGCAACGACAAGCCGGAGAAGGACGACATCCTGGCCGGCATGACGGCGGTCGTCACCGTGCGCCTGGCGGAGCCGCAGTTCGAGGGCCAGACCAAGGAGGTCCTCGGCACCAACGCCGTGCGCGCCATCGTCGCCCGGGTCGTCGAGAAGGAGCTGACGGCCCAGCTCACGTCGACCAAGCGTGGCGACAAGCAGCAGTCGGCGCTGCTGCTCGAGAAGGTCGTGTCCGAGATGAAGTCGCGCATCAGCGCGCGGATGCACAAGGAGACCCAGCGCCGCAAGAACGCCCTCGAGAGCTCCACGCTGCCCTCGAAGCTGCGCGACTGCCGCACCACCGACGTCGAGCGCTCCGAGCTGTTCATCGTCGAGGGCGACTCGGCCATGGGCACCGCCAAGGAGGCCCGCAGCTCGGAGTTCCAGGCGCTGCTGCCGATCCGCGGCAAGATCCTCAACGTCCAGAAGGCGTCGGTCTCCGACATGCTCAAGAACACCGAGTGCGCCTCGATCATCCAGGTGATCGGCGCCGGCTCGGGGCGCAGCTTCGACCTGGCGGCGGCCCGCTACGGCAAGGTCATCATCATGACCGACGCCGACGTCGACGGCGCCCACATCCGCACTCTGCTGCTCACGCTGTTCTTCCGCTACATGCGCCCGCTCGTCGACGCAGGGCGCGTCTACGCGGCGATGCCGCCGCTGCACCGCCTCGAGGTGATCAACGCGGGTGCGAAGAAGAACGAGCTGATCTACACGTACAACGAGAACGAGATGCGTCGCACCGTGGCGCGGCTCGAGAAGTCGGGCAAGAAGATCAAGCAGCCGATGCAGCGCTACAAGGGCCTCGGCGAGATGGACGCCGACCAGCTCGCCGACACCACGATGGACCCCCGCCACCGCACGCTGCGCAAGGTGACGATGCGCGACCTCGAGGCCGCCGAGCGCGTCTTCGAGCTGCTCATGGGCAACGAGGTCGCCCCGCGCAAGGACTTCATCATCGAGTCCGCGGCCGAGATCGACCGCGAGCGCATCGACGCCTGACGCATCAGTCGGGACGCGCTGCGGTGTCCCGAGGTTGAGGGGACTCACGACGGGGCACAGCATGCCGTGCTTACGATGTGTCCCTGCCGGCGCGACTCCCTCCGCCGGTACACGTCGAGAAGGGGATCGATGGTGGGCAACGTCAATGCCGAGGAGTCGGTCGCCGACGAGCGATCGGGGCTGCCCGAGAGCGATCTCGACCACCGGCTCGACGACCGGCTCGACGGCCCGGTCGCGGGCGCCGACGGGCACGGAGAGACCTTCACCGTCGAGCTGCCCCGAGCCGGCCGTCACACCGACGACACCGGCGTCCCCGAGGAGCCCGACCAGCTCGCCGGCCCGCCCGAGGCTCCCGACGACGACGTGGCGGTCGCCGGCATCGACAACGCGCCCGACCGCACGGTCCCTGCACCGGCCCGCTACCTGACGCCCGACGAGCTGCACTGGGCCGCCGAGACCGTGGAGGCCATCTCGACGGCCTTCGCCTCCAGGGTCGTGGGCCAGGCCCGCCTCCAGGAGACCCTCCTGATCGCGCTGCTCACCGGCGGGCACGTCCTGCTGGAGAGCGTCCCCGGCCTGGCCAAGACGACGGCGGCGCAGACCATCGCCCAAGCCGTCGGCGGCCGGTTCCACCGCATCCAGTGCACGCCCGACCTGCTGCCGAGTGACATCGTCGGCACCCAGGTCTACAACCAGCACTCGGGCACCTTCGAGACCCAGCTGGGCCCCGTGCACGCCAACTTCGTGCTGCTCGACGAGATCAACCGCAGCAGCGCGAAGACCCAGTCCGCGATGCTCGAGGCGATGCAGGAGCGGCAGACCTCGATCGGTGACAAGAGCTACGCGCTGCCCGACCCGTTCCTCGTGCTGGCGACGCAGAACCCCATCGAGCAGGAGGGCACCTATCCGCTGCCCGAGGCCCAGATGGACCGGTTCATGCTCAAGGACGTCCTCGACTACCCGTCGCCCGCCGAGGAGGCCGAGGTGCTGCGGCGCATCGACTCCGGCATCTTCTCCACGGCTGCCGACCCGGTGGTGTCCGTCGCCGACGTCAAGCGACTGCAGGCGTTGGTCGCCCGCGTCTACGTCGACCCCGCCATCATCAACTACATCGTCGGCATCGGCTACGTCACGCGTCACCCGCACGACTACATCGAGCCGCGTCTCGCCGGCTACGTGGACTTCGGTGCGAGCCCGCGCGCGAGCATCGCCTTCACGAGCGCGGCCCGGGCCAGGGCCCTCGTCGACGGGCGCAACCACGTCGTCCCCGACGACGTCAAGGCACTGACCCACCGCGTGCTGCGCCACCGGGTCACGCTCGGGTTCGAGGCCGCCGCCGACGAGGTGGCCGTCGAGAACATCATCGACGCGATGGTCGGCGGGATCAGGACCCCATAGACCCGACACGAACGAGCCGGACCGGACTCACGAGGAACGCGACATGACGACGACGCTGCTGACGCGGGTGAAGAGCAAGCTCTTCGTCCACGCGCGCCGCAAGTCGCGCAGCCTGCTGGAGGGCGAGTACGCCTCGGTCTTCCACGGACGCAGCCTCGACTACGACGACCTGCGCGACTACGTGCCCGGCGACGAGGTGCGCGACATCGACTGGCGGGCCACCGCTCGTCACCAGGCACCGCTCGTCAAGCGCTACGTCGCCAACCGCAAGCAGAACCTCATGCTCGTCATCGACACCGGGCGCGGCATGGCGGCCACGACCCGCAGCGGTGAGCCGAAGAAGGCCGTGGCGGTGGCGGCGGCCGGGCTCGTCGGATACCTCGCCCAGCGTCACGGCGACCTCGTCGGCCTCGTCCGGGGCACCGCCGGCTCCACCGTCGCGCACGACCTGCGCGGCAGCGAGACGCATCTCGAGCTGCTGCTCCGCGCGATCGACTCGGCCACCGTCGTCGACGGTGACCAGAGCAACCTCGCCACCCAGCTGCGCTGGATCGTGCGCAACGTGCGCCGCCGGCTCGTGCTGCTCGTCGTCGCCGACGACAAGGAGCTCGACCCAGCGCTCGACGACCTCCTGCGCCGTCTGCACGTCCAGCACGAGATCCTCTGGATCACCGTCGAGGACGCCGACCCGACCGCCATCGGCGGCGACCGCACGGCATACGACGTCTCCGACACGTACACCCTGCCCACGCTCGTACGCCTCGACCCGAAGGTGCGGGCGGCCTATGCCGCCTCGGTGGCCGAGCGCGTGCGTCGAACCACCGAGCTGCTCGACCGCCGCGGCATCAACCATGCGCGGCTCGGGTCCTCCGACGAGGTCGTCCAGACGATGTTCGCGCTCCTGGAGAGGCAGCGTCGTGCCCGCCGCTGACGCGCCCCCACCGGGTTTCTACGCCCCAGACCCGTATGCCGCCCGGTGGCTGTGGATCGGCATCGGCGTCCTCGCCGTCGTCGCTGCCTGGTACGCCTGGGTGTGGTGGTCGACCCGCGAGAAGAAGGTCGTCGTGCCACCGCGGGTCACCACCGACCGCCTGAGCCGGCTCCGGGCCGACTACACCCGGCAGATCGACCTTGTGCTCTCCCGGGCCGCGGCAGGCGAGATCACCCAGCGCCGCGCCCACCAGCAGCTCAGCGTGCTCGTGCGCCACTTCGTCCAGGAGGTCTCGGGCATCCATGCCCCGACCATGACTCTCACCGAGCTCAACGCCCGAGGTTCCCGGCTCACCCCGGTGTCCGAGGTCGTCGGCACGCTCTACCCCGGCGAGTTCGGTCCCCGTGAGACCGCCACGCTCGTCGGAGCCGGCGCCGTGGCGAAGCAGGTGGTGGCGCGGTGGAGCTGAACGGACTCGACCTCAAGTGGCCCGGCGTCCTGTCGCTCGGCGTCCTCGTCGCCGTGGCGCTGGCCTTCCTCGTGCACCGCATGGTGTCGCGGCGATCCGCCAGGGCCGCGGCGGCCGTGGCCAACTCCACCGCACTGACCGAGCTGCCCGAGTACCGCCGGGCCCTGCGGCTGCACCGCATCCGCATGGCGGTGCTCGCCCTGAGTGCCGTGCTGCTCGGGGGTGCCGCCCTCGTCGGTGCCGCACGACCGCTGGACACGACCGTCGACAAGCCGCAGACCCGCAGCCGCGACATCATGCTGTGCCTCGACATCTCGGGCTCGATGGCGGCCTACGACGCCACGCTCGTCGCGACCTTCAAGTCCCTCGTCAAGAGCTTCGAGGGCGAACGCATCGGCCTCGTCATCTTCAACTCGTCGGCGGCCACGGTCTTCCCCCTGACCGACGACTACGACTTCATCAACGACGAGCTCGACACCGCCACCAAGGCCCTGAGCGGCGACCCGGAGTTCGAGTCCTTCTTCGCCGGCACCTTCAACGGGCGCGGCACCTCGCTCATCGGAGACGGGCTCGCCACCTGCGTGTCGAGCTTCGACAAGGTCGACCTGCAGCGTGCGCGCTCCGTCGTCTTCGCCACCGACAACCACCTCGCCGGCCGCCCCATCATCGACGTCGACGAGGCGGGCGAGCTCGCGAAGGCCAAGGGGGTGCGCGTCTACGGGCTCAACCCCGAGGAGGACGGCCCCGACGACGAGGCCCTCGAGATGCGCGAGGTCGTGACCGGCACCGCCGGGCACTACTACGCGATGGGCGACCAGTCAGCCATCAAGGGCATCGTCGACTCGGTGCAGGCCCAGGAGGCCACCCTCATCGACGCGGCCTCCCGCTCCCTCTACTCCGACAACCCGACCCTGCCGATCGCCCTCGCCGGTGTCGGCCTCCTCGGGGTGGTCGGGGCCAGCCGGAGGTGGGCGACGTGACCTTCCTTCCGATCGCGCCGTGGCCGGTCCTGCTCGTGCTGCTCGTGGCGGCCCTCGCTGCCGTCTGGTGGAACCCGACCTCCCGCACCGTGCCGGGGGAGTCCCGGGCGACGCACTGGCGGCTCACGGCGGCAGCGTTGCTGCTCGGCGTCGCCGCGGTGCGACCGGCCGTCGCCGGCGAGCAGGTCGACACGACGGCCGCCAACCTCAACGTCTACTTCGTCGTCGACACCACGAGCAGCATCATCGCCGAGGACTACGGCGACGAGCGGCCGCGCATCGAGGGCGTGGCGGCGGACATCGCCGCCATCGCGGAGTCCCTGCCCGGCGCCCGCTACTCGGTCGTCACCTTCGACCAGGACGCCCGCGTACGCCTGCCGCTGACCACCGACACGACCGCCCTCGATGCTGCGGTCGAGACGCTGCTGCCCGAGTCGTACGAGGTGTCCCGCGGCACGTCGGTGAGCCAGGCCAAGGACCGGCTCAAGTCCCTGCTGGAGCAGGCCGCTGCCCGAGCGCCCGAACGGGGACGGGTCGTGTACTACCTGGGCGACGGCGAGCAGACCGCCGCTGACCCGCCGCAGCCCTTCGACATCGCCAAGGGGCTGGTCAACGGGGGAGCGGTGCTCGGGTACGGCACCACCGAGGGCGGTCGCATGAAGGCGACGCGGTCGCGGTTCGACTCCACCCGCGACTACATCAAGGACCCCGCGACCGGTGAGGACGCGAGATCGGTCATCGGCGAGGACACCCTGCGAGCGATCGCCGAGCAGCTCGGCGTGCCCTACGTGCACCGCACGTCGGGCGACTCGATCGACCCGGCCGTCGCCGGGATCGACCTCGAGCGGTTCGGCACGAGCGAGGAGATCGAGAAGCAGAAGGTGCTAGCCCGGCGTGAGCTCTACTGGCCCCTGCTCATCGGGGTCGCCGGGATCGCCGCGTGGGAGGTCGGGGCGGCCGCGACTGCGCTGCTGCAGACACGCCGACGCAAGGAGGCCCGCCCGTGACGCTCCTGGACGACCGCGCGGCCGGTCCCGAACCGGCGCCGCGCGGCATGACCGACGCTGACACCGACCCGCCACCGGGTGGCCCCGGCGGTCGGCTGCGCCGCCGGCTCCGGCTCGGCCGCACCCCGCGGCACCCGCTGCCGCCGCACCTTCGGCGTCGTCGCCGCCGTCTCCTGCTCGCCTCGGCGCCGGTGGTCGTGCTCCTCGTCCTCGTGGCGGCACGGCTGCTCTCGCTCAACGTCGTCCACGCCCAGACGCTGTCAGCCTACGAGGCCGGTGACAAGCCCCGCACTCTGGCCTGGGGCGAGCGGCAGGGCTGGGTCAACGTCGTCGAGCAGTTCCGGTCACCGTTCGCCATCGGCGACGCCCACGTCCTCTCTGGCCACTTCGAGCTAGCGCGGCCGTGGTTCGAGCAGGCCTTCGCACAGGTGCCCGAGGGCGGCATCGACGACTGCAGGGTGCGCGTCAACCTCGGCCTCACCTACGAGGCCCTGGGCGACGCCGCCAAGGCCCGCGAGCGCACCGACGAGTGGAAGCAGTTCTACGACAAGGGCATCAAGATCACCAAGGAGCGCCCGCCCCTGTGCGACGCGCCCGAGGGGGGCCAGACGGGCGACGAGCTGCAGCAGGCCCAGCAGCGCATGGAGCAGAAGAGCTCGGACGCGCCGCCACAGGACCCACAGCCGCAGCAGGAGGACCCGCAGTCCCAGCCCGGGACCAGCCAGCCCCCGCAGCCGGCACCAGACCCGGGCAACACCCCGAGCCAGGAGGAGCAGGACTACCTGCAGGAGCAGCAGCGCCAGAACACCATCGAGCGCAACCAGCAGCAACAGCAGGGCGACCAGACCGTGCCGGGCGACGGGTCACAGTCCTACCCCAAGCCCTGGTGACGGCCCCCGCGTCGGGTGGCTAGAACCACGCCTCCACGGTGGAGGCACGGTGCTCCAGCACGTCGACCGCCTTCTTGCCGCACGACTCGGGCCGCGTCCGGTCGGCCGGCACCCGGGTGACCGCGACCCGCCAGCGCCGCCCGTCGACGTGGTTGACGATGACGTCCCAGCCGTTGCCGTGCGCACCCGACGCCGCGGCGTCCTCGACCGACACGGGCTCGTCGGCCCACAGGGCCGCCAGCCGCGTCTCGCCGGACTCCACCCGGACGTGCGACTCGGCGCACTGCGCCGGACCGGCCACGCCGGAGCGTCCGCGGTCGTGCAGCGGCCCGAGGAGCTCGACCGGGAGGTGACCGGTGTCGCTCGCGGAGAGCGCGAGCTCGGCGCCGTGGTCGTCGAGCCGCGCCAGGTTCACTCCCCAGGGCAGGAGCACCGCCGTCGGGGCGAACCGGTGTCCGCCGGTGTGCGACACCTCCCAGACGCGCCCCGGGGCCACCCGCGCTGCGTGTGCCGCGAGAGGACGGCCCCTCACGGCGCAGCAGACGTCGCGGCGTCCGTTCGTGCAGACGAGCAGGGTGGGCTCGGCGGGCTGTGACCCCGGCAGGGACGCCTGCACGAGGGCACGGCTGCCGCGGGCGAGACCGCCCCAGTCCAGGCCGAGCAGGCTGCCGATGTCGTCGAGCTCGGCCGAGAGCAGCCAGGCGTCGGCGGGCCGCACACCGGCGTGGGCGAGCAGGACCCGCCTGGGGCCGTCGTGCGCGGGGTGGCCCCCGGGACGGCGGATGAGCATGAAGCGTCCGCCGGCGTGGCTCGTGCGCGCGTCGAGCTCCGCACCGAGGTCACGGTCGAGGTGCGACTCACGAGCGGCGTCGCGGCCCCAGGGCCCCGGCTGCTCGACGACCACGAAGAACCGGGCGGTGGCGGCAGTGCCGTAGGCGCTCGTGCCGTCGCGGTCCCACTGGACCGAGCAGGCGTCGGACGCAGGGCGACCGTGCCCGCTGGTGGCAGGGTGCTCGTCGAAGTCGTCGACCGCGGGAGCGTCTGAGACGTCAGCGCTGTCGGAGGGGGCGGGCCGGGAGTCGCTCATGCCTGCTCACCGTCCGGGACCGACCCGTCGACGGCCGGCGAGGACCCGGGGTCCTGTGACCCTGCACCGGAGCCGGCGCTCGTGGGTTCGGTGGCCGGCGGGGCGGCGACGTGCGCGATGACCGTCGTGGTCGGCACCCCCGACCCGTCGCGTCGCCCATCCGCAGCCGGCAGCTCGATCGCGACGCCGTTGGCCGCCGCGGCGCGCGCGGGGGAGTTGCCGGCGAAGGCGAGCACGAGCGTGTCCTCGCCCTTGAGGAACCGGTGGCACCGGACCCCGCCGGTGGCGCGACCCTTGGCGGGGTACTCGGCGTACGGGGTGACCTTGAGCGACCCGCCCTCGGTGCCCGGCAAGGCGCCCGACGACCCGGACGAGGTGACGACGATGCCGTCACGTGACGGGTCGACGACACCGAAGAAGGCGGCTCGAGCGCCGGCGCCGAGCTTGATGCCGGCCATGCCGCCCGCCGAGCGGCCCTGCGGGCGCACCGACCTGGCTGGGAAGCGCAGCAGCTGCGCGTCGCTCGTCACGAACACGAGGTCGAGGTCGTCCCGGTCGGCGACCCCGGCGCCGACGACCCGGTCGCCGTCCTTGAGGCTGATGACGTCCCAGTCGTTGCCCCTGGGCGCGTCGGGCGTCACGCGCTTGACGACGCCCGCGGCCGTGCCGAGCGCGACGACGGGGGCGTCGCCACCGATCGGGACGATCGTCACCGGCTCCTCACCCTTGGCGAGGTCGACGTAGGCCGCGAGCGGCGCTCCGCCGGAGAGGCTGGGTGCGCCGTTGGTCGGCGGAAGTGTCGGCAGGTCGAGGGCCGAGAGGCGCACCATGCGCCCCGCGCTCGTGACGAGCCCGAACTCGCCGCGGGCCGTCGTGGGCACGGCGCCGATGACGACGTCGTGCTTGGACCGGGACCCGTCGGCGAGGACGGGCTCGGCGGACCCGGTGCGTGCGAGCAGCCCCGTGGACGACAGCAGCACCCAGCAGGGGTCGTCGGCGATCTCGAGGGGGGAGCTCGCGCTGGCGGTCGCGCTCGCGCCGGAGCCCTCGAGCAGCACGGTGCGTCGCGGGGTGCCGTGCGCCTTGGCGACGTCGGCGAGCTCGGTCGACACGAGCTTGAGCAGCAGCTTCTCGTTCTCGAGGATCGCCCGAAGCTCCTCGATCGTGCGTTCGAGCTCCTCCTTCTCCTTCTCGAGCTCGATGCGAGAGAACTTCGTCAGGCGGCGCAGCTGCAGCTCGAGGATGTAGTTGGCCTGTGCCTCGGAGAGCTCGAAGACGTCCATGAGCCGGGTGCGTGCGGTGCCGGCGTCGTCGGAGCCGCGGATGAGCTGGATGACCTCGTCGATGTCGAGGATCGCGACCAGCAGGCCGTCGACGAGGTGCAGGCGCTCCTGTGCCTTGCGCATGCGGTGGTCGCAGCGCCGGCGCACGACGTCGGTGCGGAAGTCGACGTAGACCTTGAGCAGGTCCTTGAGCCCCATCGTGCGGGGCTGGCCGTCGACGAGGGCCACGTTGTTGATGCCGAAGTTCTCCTCCATCGGCGTCAGCTTGTACAGCTGCTCGAGCACGGCGTCGGGGTTGAAGCCGTTCTTCACCTCGATGACGAGGCGGAGTCCGTGCTGCCGGTCGGAGAGGTCCTTGAGGTCGGCGATGCCCTGCAGCTTCTTGCCCTGCACGAGGTCCTTGACCTTGTCGATGACCTTCTCGGGGCCGACGAGGTAGGGCAGCTCGGTGACGACGATGCCCTTGCGACGGGGGGTGATCGACTCGATGCGCGCCGTGGCGCGGGTGCGGAAGCTGCCGCGCCCGGTGAGGTACGCGTCACGGATGCCCTCGAGGCCGACGATCTTGCCGCCGCAGGGCAGGTCGGGTCCCGGCACGAACTTCATCAGCTCGTCGAGCGAGCACGTGGGGTTGGCGATGAGATGGCGGGCGGCGCCGATGACCTCGACGAGGTTGTGGGGCGGCATGTTCGTCGCCATGCCGACCGCGATGCCGGCGGCCCCGTTGACGAGGAGGTTCGGGTAGGCGGCCGGCAGGACGCTCGGCTGGTACTGCGTGTCGTCGTAGTTCGGGACGAAGTCGACGGTGTCCTCGTCGAGCGAGCCGACCATGAGCAGGGCGGAGCTGGCCATGCGCGCCTCGGTGTAGCGCGCCGCGGCCGGCCCGTCGTCGAGGGAGCCGAAGTTGCCGTGGCCGTCGATGAGGGGCAGGCGCAGCGTGAACGGCTGGGCCATGCGCACGAGGGCGTCGTAGATGGCCTGGTCGCCGTGCGGGTGGTACTTGCCCATCACCTCGCCGACGACGCGCTGGCTCTTGACGTGGCCGCGGTCGGGGCGCAGCCCGAGCTCGTTCGCGCCGTAGAGGATGCGCCGCTGCACCGGCTTGAGGCCGTCGCGCGCGTCGGGCAGGGCGCGGCTGTAGATGACGCTGTAGGAGTACTCGAGGAAGGCGTTCTGCATCTCCTCCTCGACGTCGATCCCGACGATCTTCTCCTCGAAGTCCTCGGGCGGAGGCGGGGTGGTCGTTCGACGGGCCATGCCGGGTGGTGCTCCTTGCCGCTAGCGGGTCAACGCCCCATCTTCGCGCAGGACGCTCACGCGTCCTCACCTGCCACGCCGAAACGGCCCCAGTGCGCCACTTCGCGACCGCTCCGCCGGTGGCGGCGGAGGCTGGGGCTCCTGGGCCCGGGGACCGCATACCCGAGGGAGACGACGCCGACGATCGTGCGCGACCGCGGGATCCCGAACGCCTCGTGCACGTCGGCGTGACGCTCCGGGGGTACGCCGAAGAAGAGGCTGCCGAGGCCCTCGTCGGTGGCCGTGAGCAGGATGAGCAGGGACGCCATGCCCGTGTCGACGTCCCAGTAGGGGACCGGCCAGCGCCGCTCGTCGCGATCGGTCCAGCCCTTGTCGGGCGCGGCGTACCGGTCGAGGTAGGCGTCCTTGTGCGAGAGGCACAGCACGAGAACCGGTGCCTTGCGTATGCCGTCGAGCCACCGGTCGCTCGGGCCGCCGGCCTCCGTCGTGGCCGTCCAGAACGCGCCCCGTTCCTCCGGGGCAGACAGGACGAGGAAGTCCCAGCCCTGGCTGAAGCCGGCGCTGGGGGAGCGCACCGCGTTGGCAAGGCAGCGTTCGACGACCTCCCTGGGGACCGCCCGGTCCGGGTCGTAGCGGCGGACCATGCGCCGGGCGCGGACGACCTCGGTGAACTCCATGCGAACAGCCTGCCACCCGCCGGTGGACGTCCCCGCATGTCCCGGCAGGTCCCGGGGCCGCGCCTGGGCGAGGTGACAGGATGTGGGCCATGGAGGGTGGCGAGCTCGACGACACCGCTGCGATGGAGCGCGTCTCGGCCCGGGCGACGGGCGCGCCCGTCGAGTGGGAGGCCGACGTGGTGCTCCGCGACGGCTCCGTCGCGCACATCCGCCCGATCACGCCCGACGACGCGGACGGCATCCGCGCCTTCCACAGCAAGCAGTCGGATGAGTCGATCTACCTGCGCTTCTTCGCGCCTCTGCGCGAGCTGAGCGAGCGCGACGTCCACCGCTTCACGCACGTCGACCACCACGACCGCGTCGCCCTCGTCGCGACCCTCGACGGCGAGATCACGGGCATCGGGCGCTACGACCGCATCGACCCGACGTCGGCGGAGGTGGCGTTCAACATCTCGGACCACTTCCAGGGCAAGGGAATCGGCTCGGTCATGCTCGAGCACCTCGCCGCCATCGCCCAGGAGATGGGGATCACCCGGTTCGTCGCCGAGGTGCTGCCGCAGAACCGCAAGATGCTGACCGTCTTCAAGGAGGCCGGCTACGAGGTGACGCACCACATCGAGGACGGCGTCGTCGAGGTCGCCTTCGACATCAAGCCGACCGAGCAGAGCAAGGCCGTCCAGCTGTCCCGCGAGCACCGCGCCGAGTCGCGCAGCGTGCGCACCATCCTCTTTCCCGAGCGGGTCGCCATCATCGGGGCGAGCCGGCGCGAGGAGTCAATCGGGGCTCTGGTCATGCGCAACATCCTCGACGCCGGCTACCAGGGCGAGCTCTACCCGATCCATCGGGTGGCCGAGAATGTCCAGGGCATCAAGGCCTACCCGAGCATCCTCGAGACCCCGCACCCCGTCGACCTCGCGATCGTCGTCGTGCCGGCGGCCCAGGCGATCGACGTCGTCAAGGACTGCGGCAGGGCCGGGGTCAAGGCCCTGCTCGTCCTCTCCGCCGGCTTCGCCGAGGCGGGCGATGAGGGAATCCTGTTGCAGGAGAAGCTGCGTCGCCGGGTCCGCCGCGCCGGCATGCGTATCGTCGGACCGAACAGCTTCGGCCTGGTCAACAACGACCCCGCCGTCCGGCTCAACGCCACCCTCGCCTCGGTGATCCCGGAGTCGGGCCGCCTCGGACTCTTCGCGCAGAGCGGCGCCCTGGGCGTCGCGGTGCTCGCGTCGGCGGCCAGGCGAGGACTCGGCATCTCGGTCTTCGCCTCCGCGGGCAACCGGGTCGACGTGTCGGGCAACGACCTCATGCAGTACTGGATCGACGACCAGGAGACCGACACCGTCGGGCTCTACCTCGAGTCGATGGGCAACCCCCGCAAGTTCTCGCGCATCGCTAGGGCGCTCGCGGCGGTCAAGCCGGTCGTGGTCGTCAGCTCAGGCGTGTCGAGCTTCGCGGCCCCGCCCGGGCACCGCACCCGGGTCACCAACGTGCCGCCGCAGGCTTTCGACGCGCTGCTGCGGCAAGCCGGAGTCATCCGCGTCGAGAACGTGCACCAGCTCTTCGACGTCGCGCAGCTCACTCTGCACCAACCGCTGCCCAAGGGCGACCGGGTCGCGATCGTCGGCAACTCCGACGCGCTGGGGGCGCTCAGCGCGAGTGCCTGCGTCAGCTGGGGGCTGCGGGTGACCCACGGTCCCGTGTCGTTGCCGCCGCAGGCCTCGGCCGAGGAGTTCGCCGCTGCGCTCGACGCCGCCTTCGCCGACCCTGAGGTCGACAGCGTCGTGGCGGCGTTCATCCCGCCGCTGGTCACCCAGGACGAAGACGTCCACCGCGCCGTGCGCAGCATCGTCGCTGACTACGAAAAACCATGTGTCGCAACGTTCCTTGGCATGCGCGGTGTCGGTGAGGACCTCTCCTACGACCAGGACGGCACGCGCCGCTCGGTTCCGGTCTACGCCATGCCCGAGGACGGCATCCGTGCGCTCAACGCGGTCACGAGGTACGCGTTGTGGCGCCAGCGCGACCGGGGAACGCCCGTGGCCCCCAACGGCATCGACCGGCTGCGTGCCGAAGCGCTCATCGACGGCTACCTCGCCGACAGCCACGAGGGGCGAGCCCTCACGCGTGAGGAGGCGCGCGAGCTGCTCGGTGCCTACGGCATACGGCTCTGGCCGGCGGTGGAGGTCACCAGCGCCGACGCCGCAGTGGCCGCGGCCGACGAGCTGACGTACCCGGTCATCCTCAAGTCGACGTCCCCCGTCGTACGCCACCAGCCGGGGCTGGTGGGCGTGCGCGGAGACCTCGTCGACGCCGACGCGGTCCGCAACGCCTACGCGTCGCTCAGCCAGCGGCTGGGCCCCCTCGTCGCCGACCGGTTCGTCGTGCAGCGGATGGCCGTGCCCGGCGTCTCGACCGTCATCCGCGCGAGCGAGGACCCGCTCTTCGGGCCCGTCGTCAGCTTCTCGGTCGCGGGTCCGCCCACCGAGCTGCTCGACGACGTGGCCCACCGCATCCCGCCCCTGACCGACGTCGACGTCACCGACCTCATGGACGGCGTCAAGGCCGCGCCGCTGCTGAACGGCCACCGGGGCGCGGCGCCGGTGCACCGCTCGGCGCTCGCCGACCTCATCGCCCGCCTGTCGGTCATGGCCGACGACCACCCGGAGCTGTCGTCCGTCGAGCTCAACCCCGTCAACGCGTGGACGGGTGGGGTCGACGTGCTGGGTGCCGAGGTGGTGGTCCGGCCCGCGCTCGTGCGCAAGGACCCCGGTCGTCGTCGCATGACCTGAGGCTGTCCGGGGCCGTCCGGGACCGTCCGGGCTGCCGCCTGTGGGCTGTGGGGAGGGGACCGGTGCCGACGGGTGCAAGGATGGGGGGCATGCGACGCGCCACCCAGGGCACCGGCCAAGCCCTTCCCCAGGATCTCACCGAGGCGATCACCCGGGCCGGCTACTACCCGTCCCTCGTCTGTGACGTCGTCGAGTCGGCGGTCGCCGACGACGAGGTCGTGTCGCACCTGGTGCACCAGGAGACGACCTTCGACCACGAGACGGTGCGGCGCCACGTCACGGTCCTCGTCGTCACACCCCTGCGCCTCGTCATCGCCCACGCCGACGACCACGCCGAGTCGGAGGACAAGCTCATGGCCACCGCCACCACCGAGACGGTGCCGCTCGCGGCTGTTCGTGGCGTCATGCTCACCCACGTCGTGGCGCAGCCCGACACCTTCACGCCCGGCACGCACGGCCGTGACCTGACGCTGACCCTCGGGTGGGGAGCCGTGAGCCGCCTCGACATGATCCCGGCCCAGTGCGGCGACCCCGACTGCACGGCCGACCACGGTTTCGAGGGCACCATCGCCTCCGACGACATCTCACTGCGCATCAGCTCGGCCGCCGACGGCGAGGGCGCCGTGGGCAATGCCATGCGCTTCGCGCGGGTGCTGTCCGCCAGCATCGGCGGCGGCACGGCGCACTGACCCGCTGCCGATGACGACTCCCGTCGGGCCCGAAGACATCGCCTCCGCCTCCTCGGCGGCCGACGTGCCCGGTCCCACCGACTGGTCGCGTGGCACGCTCGCCTCGGTGCTCCCGTCCGTGGCCGACCGGCTGGGGGTGCAGAAGTATGCCGGCCACGACGTCTTCGACCTGCCCGCGGCACCACGCACCGTCGTCGTCCTCGTCGACGGACTCGGCCACGACCTGCTGCGCCAGCGCAGCGGCCACGCCCCCTTCCTGCGCGGCCACCTCGACACCGCGCACCGGGTGCCCTGCGGCTTCCCGACCACCACGGCGACGTCGATGGGCACCTTCGGCACGGGGCTGCCGCCGGGCTCGCACGGCCTCGTCGGCATGCAGGTGCTCGACCCGGCCACCGACAGGCTGCTCAACGAGCTGTCCTGGGAGGACGGACCGGACCCGCGGGCGTGGCAGCCCAACGAGACGGTCTTCGAGGCGGCCGAGAACGCCGCGGTCTCCGTGACGATGGTCGGCCCCTACTACTTCGACGGCTCCGGGCTCACCCTCGCCACCCTGCGCGGGGGCCAGTTCCGCGCAGCGCGCACCCTCGACGAGCGCGTCGACGCGGCGGTCGCCGCGGTCCGGGCGACGCCGCGCGCGCTCGTCTACCTCTACTGGGGCGAGGTCGACAAGATCGGGCACGTGCACGGCTGCCAGTCGTGGCAGTGGGGCGACGAGCTGGAGGCCGTGGACGCAGCGCTGCGCCAGCTCGCGGCCCGGGTGCCCGACGACACCTCGGTCGTCGTGACCGCCGACCACGGCATGGTCGACATCCCCTTCGGCGACCGCATCGACCTCGTCGACGAGCCGGCCCTCATGGACGGGGTCCGCCACCTCGGCGGCGAGCCCCGCAACCTCCAGCTCTATGCCGAGCCGGGCGCCACCGAGCACGTGCGACAGGCCTGGACCGAGCGCCTCGGCGGCCGGGTCCAGGTCCTCACCCGTGAGGGGGCCGTAGACGACGGCTGGTTCGGTCCGGTGCGCGCCGGCGTCGAGGGCCGCATCGGCGACCTCGTGGTCGTCACGCGCGGGTCTTTCGCCGTCGTCCACTCGGGCCTGATGCGCAAGGAGCTCGTCGCGCTGCTCGGCCTGCACGGCTCGACGAGCGACGCGGAACTCGCCGTGCCCGTGGTCGTGGTGCCACCCCGTCGTGACACCTAGGGTGGTGCCTCGTGGCTGAGCTCGTCTTCTTCTCCGGAACCATGGACTGCGGCAAGTCGACGCTCGCCCTGCAGATGGACCACAACCACGGTGCACGCGGCCGCGTCGGCCTCATCTTCACGAAGATGGACCGTGCCGGCACCAACGTGCTCAGCTCCCGTCTGGGGCTGTCGACGGGTGCGCTCGAGGTCGGCGACGACCTCGACTTCTGGGAGGAGATCGTGGGTCGCGCGACGGCGGGCACCCGCATCGACTACCTCATCTGCGACGAGGCGCAGTTCTACACCTGCGACCAGGTCGAGCAGCTCGCCCGCATCGTCGACGAGATGGACGTCGACGTCTTCGCGTTCGGCATCACCGCCGACTTCCGCACCGAGCTGTTCCCGGGCAGCAAGCGGCTCATCGAGCTGGCCGACCGCGTGCAGGTGCTCCAGGTCGAGGCGCTCTGCTGGTGCGGTCGCCGAGCCACGACCAACGCCCGTGTGCTCGACGGCGTCATGGTCGTCGAGGGGGAGCAGGTCGTGGTCGGAGACACCAAGCCGGGCACGACCGGACTCGTCGAGTACGAGGTGCTCTGCCGCCGGCACTACATGCGGCGCATGACCTCGCACGCCGCGAAGGCCGCCGCCATCTCGCCCGAGGTGCTGCCCTTCGACCTCGACGTGTGCCCCCTCCCGCCGCTGCCGATCACGCAGGCCGACTGACGGCATACGCCAGGGGGTGGTCAGTCGGTCTTGCGACCGAACATGATGTCGTCCCAGCTGGGGACGCTCGGCCGGCCGGACTTGCGTGCAGGCGGCGCCGGCTTCGGCGTCGGCGTCGCCCGGGCCTCGGGTGCGGCTGCCCGTTGCGCGATGACGTCGCGGTAGTCGTCGTCCTCGTCGTCGGGCTCGTCGTCGGGCTCGTCCTGCTGCCCGCCGCGGTCGCCTGCGACCGGGGCGTCGGCCCTCGGGCGCGCGTCGCGCTCGTCGGAGATCCCTGCAACCTCAAGAGCCTCGGCAGCTTCTGGAGCCGCGTCCTCACGGATCGCCGGGGCCTTTCCCCCGCGGTCGCGGGTGTCCGCGATCTCGTCGGCGGTCTCGTCGGCGTCGTCGGCGGTCTCGGGGATCGCCGGCGCAGCCGGTGCCTGCTGCAGCGGTCGCGTGCGCTCGGTGGCGCGGGCGCGGCGCCCGACAGCCTCCTGGCCCACGCGCTCCTCGGCCGACCCGGTCTTGACCACCTCGGGGTCGTCCTCTGGGTGGGTGTGTGCCGGTGGCGGCAGCTGGTCGCGGTGGTCGCCCGCGAGCTCCTCGAGCGGCAGGGCCTCCTCGGGCACCGAGTCGATGCCCGGCACCTCGGCGGACTTCGGTCGGCGGCGGCGACCGCGCTGGGCGCTGCGCTCGCGCATCGCCGCCATGAGGTCGACGGTCTCGCCCTCGCGACGACGGGGCGTGGGGGCTGCGATGCCGCCCTCCGCCTCGAGGTCGTAGACGCGGCTGGGCCGGGTCGGGGTGCTCAGGTGCGGGGCCGGGATGGGTCCGGGGGTCTGGACGTCTTCGTCCTCGCTGAGCCAGCGCGCCTCGTCGTCGACGGCGGACAGGGTGCGCGCCAGCGGGTCGAACTGCCAGGCCGCCTCTCGCTGGCGTCCGCCGGCGTTGAAGAAGAGCAGGACGGTCCACGCCCCCTTGTCGGTGCGCCGGGAGTCCCAGCGGGCCGACCCGCCGTCGATCTCGCGGCTGCGCAGGCGCTCGGTGACCCGGGCGTCGAGGGTGGGGGCGCCGCCGTGCGAGCCGCCGCGGGCGCGCAGCCTCGCCTGGCGCGCCATGCCCGACACGTGCTCGCGCTCGGCGAGGATCGGCCCCTCGTAGCGGTGGACCTTCTCGACCGGCCACCCGGCGCGCTCCGCGACCTCCTCGGCCGTCATGCCGGCCCGGATCATCGACTGGACGTCCTTGGGTCGCAGGCCACCGGGCACCTCGACCTGAAGCTGACCCGGTCGGGGGCGGTCGCGGCGAGCCGCGGCGCGGAGCCCCTCGTCGAGCGGGAGCGAGAAACGGTTGCCGTCGTCGTCGGCCAGCAGCAGGTGCATTCCGTCCTCGTGGACGCCGACGAGCCTGAGGTGCTGCATGGGTGGGTCTCCCGGTAGCGAGTCTGCGGGGTGGTGCGGTCCTGCTGTGCAGTCGAGCATGCCACCGGCGCGGGCACCCACCAAAGCGACCACGCCGCACGGGTACCGTTTGCTCTGGCATGCCAACCACCTTCGCGTCCGCACAGCTCGCCCTCGACCTCGTGGGCGTCTTCGTCTTCGCCCTCTCCGGCGGCCTGGTCGCGGTGAAGAAGCGGTTCGACCTCTTCGGCGTGCTCGTTCTCGCCTGTGCCGCAGCACTCGGCGGCGGCATCATGCGCGACCTGCTGATCGGCAGCGTCCCACCGGTCGGCATCAGCGACTGGCGGCTGCTGACGGCCGCGGCGCTGGGCGGCCTGGTGACCTTCCTCTTCCATCCCGGCGTCGAGCGGGTCACCCGATTCGTGCGGGTGCTCGACGCGGCCGGGCTGGCGGCCTTCGCCGTCGCCGGAAGCCTCAAGGCCGTCACCACACCCGGCGTCTCGCCGGTCGCGTCGGTCCTCGTCGGCGTCATCACGGCCATCGGCGGCGGCATCGTGCGCGACCTGCTCGCCGGCCAGGTGCCGGAGGTGCTGCGGCGCGAGCTCTACGCGCTGCCGGCCATGCTCGGCGGCGTGATCGTCGTGGTCGCCGCCCAGCTGGAGTCGCTGCAGGACTGGGTGCTGTGGACGTCTGCAGCCCTCGTGTTCGCGGTCCGCATGGTCGCCGTACGTCTCGACCTCAACGCGCCCACACCGCTGCGATCCACGCCGACCTGACCCTGACGACACCGACCGAGACCCAGCCAGACCGACCGAGTCCCATCGGGACCCACCGAGACTCATCGAGACCCATCGAGACCCACAGCCCTCTGACGGCGGAGACATGACAGACACACCGCGAACGCCCGACCAGCCCGGCACCGAGGCACAGCAGGCGACCACCGAGAAGCAGGGCCTCGCGCCGTACGACGTCGTGCTGCTGCTCGGCTTCGGCGGCCCGGAGGGGCCCGACGAGGTGATGCCGTTCCTCAGGCGCGTCACGGCAGGCCGGGGCATCCCGGACGAGCGCCTCGCCGAGGTCGGCTCGCACTACGACCACTTCGGCGGCCGCAGCCCGATCAACGACCAGAACCGTGCCCTGATCGCGGCCCTGCGCGGCGAGCTCGACAGCCGCGGCATCACGACGCCGATCGTCTGGGGCAACCGCAACAGCGCGCCCTTCATCGACGACGCCTTCCGTGCGATGCATGCCGACGGGCACCGCCGCGTCGTGGCCCTGACGACGAGCGCCTACTCCAGCTACTCGTCGTGCCGCCAGTACCGCGAGAACCTCGCTGACGCGGCCGCGACCGTCGCCGAGGAGGGCATCGAGCTGTCGGTCGACAAGGTCGCCCAGTACGCGCCGCGCCCCGGCTTCGCTGCCGCCAACCTCGACGAGCTCGTCCGTTCACTGCGGGCCCTCGACGGGGCACCGGACCACGAGATCGCGCTCCTCTTCGTCACCCACTCGATCCCCGAGGCCATGGACGACACGTCCGGCCCGGGCGACGGCGAGGGAAACCTCTACCGGCGCCAGCACCTGGCCCTCGCCTCGGAGCTCGCGCAGGAGGCCGGCACGCTGCTCGGACGCGAGCTCACCGGCGAGCTCGTGTTCTGCTCGCGGTCCGGACCGCCGACGGTTCCCTGGCTCGAGCCCGACGTCAACGACCGTCTGCGCGAGCTCGCCGCGGAGGGGGTGCGCACCGCCGTCGTCGCGCCGATCGGCTTCGTCAGCGACCACATGGAGGTCGTCTATGACCTCGACACCGAGGCGCAGCAGACCGCCGACGAGCTGGGCCTGCGGCTCGTGCGGGTGCCCACCGTCGGCACCTCGCCCGTCTTCGTGAGCGACCTCGCGGACGCCCTGCTCGAGCGGGCCGCGGAGGCCCGTGGCGAACCGGTCCCGCAGTTCGAGGGGCGCCGGCCGTCGGTCTGCGAACCCGGCTGCTGCCCCAACCTCCGCCAGGCCCGACCCGCCCTCTGTGGCAGCGACTGAGAGGTCCCGATGAGCACCACCCGCACCGTGCCCGCCCTGCCCGACGGCGTCACCGTCGGCGAGCTCGAGCTGCTCTGCGTCGAGCTCGCCACCCAGGCGGCCCGCTTCATCCGCGACGAGCGCCCCGAGCGCATGGGGGTCGCCGCCACGAAGTCCACCGAGACGGACGTCGTCACCGTCATGGACCGCCGCTCGGAGGAGCTGCTGCACCGGCTGATCCAGCAGGTGCGCCCCGACGACGGCATCCTCGGCGAGGAGGGCGCCGACGTCGAGGGGACCTCGGGCCTCACCTGGGTCGTCGACCCCATCGACGGCACCGTCAACTACCTCTACGAGGTGCCCGCGTACGCCGTGTCGGTCGCCGTCGTCGTGGGTGATGCCCGCTCGCAGGGCGGGTGGAGACCGGTGGCGGGCGCCGTCGCCGATCCCTGTCTACGCCTGGTCCACCACGCCGGCGTCGGGACCGGGGCATGGACCCGTCCCGAGGGACAGCGCGCCACCTCGACCGCCGCCCAGGACGCCTCGGCACAGCCGGCAGTCCGGCGCCTCGTCGCCTCGGGCGAGGACCGGCTCGCTCGCACCCTCCTCGCCACCGGCTTCGGCTACGCACCCGAGGTCCGCGCCCGGCAGGCCGAGGTCCTGCTGCGGGTCCTCCCGCAGGTGCGCGACATCCGTCGCATCGGCAGCGCGGCCCTCGACCTCGTGCGCGTCGCCGACGGCTCGGTCGACGCCTACGCCGAGAGCGGGCTCAACGCCTGGGACCTCGCGGCCGGCTGGCTCATCGCCGAGGAGGCCGGGGCCGTCGTCGTCGGCGAGGGCGAGCACCCGGGCAAGGCCCTGACCGTCGCCGCCGGGCCCGCCCTCGTCGAGCAGGTCAGGACGCTGTTCCTCGCAGGCGCCCAGCCGGATCGCTGACGACGCTGCAGGACGTGACCGAGCAGGACATGACGAACGCCCCTCCGGCAGGACCGGGAGGGGCGTTCGTCGTGTGACGCTGCGGACGGCATACGCCCGCGGGGCGACAGGCTCAGGCCGCTCTGAACGGCTCGAGCTCGGGAACCCGGATGCCGTTCTCGGCGGCGAGCCGTGCGAACGACTCGAGCTCTCCGGTGTGCACCTGGATGCGGTAGTCGTCGCCCGCCCTCCGGGCGTCCGCGAGGTCGCCCAGCGCGTCGTTGACACGTTGCCTGATCTGGTCGACGAACTCGGTCATGTGCCACCTCCGGGCCTGGTAGTCGATCGGTCGGGTCCGGAGACCCTACCGCGGCGTAGGACCCCCAATGTGCACCCGACCGGGTCGGTGGAGGGCAAAGGGTAGGTGAACTGTTGGTCCGAAAAGGGAAGGTGTGCCCGAGTTGGACCGGGGGTCGGGACCGCCCCGTCTCAGACGGTGGCGGGTGCGACGTGACAATGCCGCGGGGATCGGGCACCATACGCGCACGCGGACATGTTTCGTGGCTGCGACAAGGGCGTCGACAGCGCCCTTTCCCTCGGGAACAAGCACGGGCCCACGAGCGTTCACCGCCTCACAAGACCGCAAGGCGCAGCACGAGTAGAAGCGAGACGACACATGGCAACTGATTACGACGCGCCACGCAAAACCGACGACGACCTGAACGAGGACTCCATCGAGGAGCTCAAGTCGCGTCGGGTTGACAAGACGTCGTCGAGCGTGGACGTCGACGAGACCGAGCAGGCCGAGGGCTTCGAGCTCCCGGGTGCCGACCTCTCCGGTGAGGAGCTGTCGGTGCGAGTCCTGCCGAAGCAGGCCGACGAGTTCACCTGTGGCCGCTGCTTCCTGGTCCACCACCGCAGCCAGCTCGCCAAGGAGAGCAACGGCATGATGATCTGCACGGAGTGCGCGGCCTGAGCGCCTCCGAGCCCACCGGGCAGCAGCGCCCGCAGCACGTCGGGCAAGTAGGGTCGGTCCTCGTGACCGACCCTTGTGCTGTCCCCGACGTGCTTCCGGACGCCGTGCCGGAGGTTCCGGTGCGACGCCTCGACGCCGACCTCCCGCTGCCCGGCTACGCGCACCCCGGTGACGCGGGTGCCGACCTGTGCGCGCGCGTCGACGTGACCATCGAGCCGGGCGAGCGCGTCCTGGTGCCGACGGGCGTCGCCCTGGCCCTGCCACCGGGCCACGCCGGGTTCGTGCACCCGCGCTCGGGCCTGGCGGCTCGGCACGGCATCTCCATCGTCAACGCGCCCGGCACGGTCGACGAGGGCTACCGCGGCGAGATCCTCGTCAACCTCGTCAACCTCGACCCGCGACAGCCGTTCACGGTGCGCCGGGGCGACCGCATCGCCCAGCTCGTGGTGCAGCGGGTCGAGCGCGTGCGGTTCATCGAGGTGGATTCGCTCGACCGGACCAGTCGGGGGGACACTGGACACGGATCCACCGGCGGGTTCGGTCCGGGGGCGGCCACCTCGTCGACGGCGGGGGAGACGCCCACCGGGGCGTGATCATCGGATACGGTTCGCCGGGCGCTGCGTCAGCGCCGCGACGACACGGCCGGGCACGACGCGAGTCGGGCCGCAGGACTTCTAAGGACGGAATGACGTGGGACTCTTCAGCCGGGGCAAGTCGAAGGACCGCCCGGACACCGATGCCGTGGACACCGAGGTCGACGACCTCTCCGACCCGGACGACGTCGACGGAGCCTCCGCCGACCAGGGTCGCGACCGCTCCACCGGCCCGTTCGACCGCGCCGAGGTCGACGACGACAGCGACTACCTCAACCTCGGGGCCATCTGGCTGCGTGGCCAGCAGGGCATGGAGCTGCGTCTCGAGATCAACGAGCAGGAGCAGCAGATCACCGGTGTGACGGCCGTCATCGGCGAGTCGGCCGTGCAGCTGCAGGCCTTCGCCGCCCCGCGCACCGAGGGCGTCTGGGTCGACATCCGCAACGAGATCGCCGCGAGCATCGTCGACGCGGGTGGCACCGCCGAGGTGCTGACCGGCGACTTCGGCGAGGAGCTGCTGACCCGTATGCCGCAGGCCGGGCCCGACGGTCGCACCGTCTTCATGCCCGCCCGCTTCGTCGGGGTCGACGGGCCGCGCTGGTTCCTGCGCGCCGTCGTGTCGGGTCGGGCCGCGATCGAGGCCGCCGCGGCCGAAGCCGTGCACGAGGTGATCCGCACGGCGGTCGTCGACCGCGGCGACGACGCGATGCCGCCACGCGAGCTGCTGCCGCTGCGTCTGCCCGACGCCGACGGCGCGGCCCAGGCGGAGCAGCCGGCACCCGAACCCGGTGCCACCGACCTCAACCCCTTCGAACGCGGCCCCGAGATCACCGAGGTGCGTTGATGGCCGGCCCGTGCACTCCCGCGCCGTGTCCCTTCCGGACCCTCTCGTGAGCACGGGCCAGCCCGGTGCGTTTCGCCGCCTCACCCACCGCCTCACCCGCTCGTCGCACGAGCTCGAGGCCGACGAGCTGCGGCGCGAGTCCATCGACCTCGGCGTGGTGCACATCAGCGACGCCCAGCAGCGCACCAAGGTGACCGTCCTCGGCGAGGTGCGCTCGGTGACGCTGCGTCCCCGGGACGAGACCCCGGCCCTCGACGTCGAGGTCTGGGACGGCACGGAGTCGCTGCACCTCGTGTGGCTCGGCCGCCGACGCATCGCCGGCATCGTGCCGGGCATCAAGATCCAGGCCACGGGCCGCATCACCACCCGCCGGAAGGTCACGACGATGTTCAACCCCGCCTACGAGATCATCGGGCGCGCGGGGCAGCAGCATGGCTGACGCCGGGCGCGAGGCCAAGCACCAGGCCGCGGCGCCGGGCTCCGAGCGCCACGGCGACGGCGTCGTCCGGTCCGAGGCCGACCTGCGCCGCTACGAGACGGTCGAGGAGCTGCTCCGCGACAAGCTGTCCGAGGCCATCGGCGGCTGGCGAGGCGCCGTCGAGTCGGCCGTGCCGACCCTCGCCTTCGCGATCGCCTGGTCACGCACGCAGGACCTCCGCACCGCCCTCGTCGTCGCGGGTGCCTGCGTCGCCGCACTCCTGGTGGTTCGCGTGGTCCAGCGCCAGGACCCTCGCTTCATCATGTATGCCGCTGTGGGAGTGGGCATCTCGGCCCTCTTCGCGCTGCGGTCGGGGCGGGCGGAAGACGCGTTCCTGCCCGGCATGCTCCAGAATGCCGGGCTGCTCGTGCTGCTGCTCGTCACGAACCTGACCCGGTGGCCACTCTTCGGCTTCGTCGTCGGGGTCGCGGAGCCGGAGGCCTTCGCCGAGAACCCGACCTGGTGGCGCCGACACGCCGGCATCGTCACCGTCGCCGCCCGCCTCGCCTGGGTGCTCATCGCCCTGAACGTCGTGCGCCTGGCGATCATGGTGCCGCTCTACCTCGCCGAGCAGGTCGCGGCGCTCGGCGTCGCGAAGGTCGTGCTGGGCTGGCCGGCATACCTGCTCGCCGTGACGGCGATGGGCGCGATCCTGGTGAGGGGCCACACCCCGATCGACCCGAGCCGCGCGCGGGCCTGACGCCAAGTCCTGAGACTCAACCGGCGTCGTTGTTGTGGTGGCGCTCGTCGGGGGCGACGAGATCCTGGAGGCGGTCCTCCTGCTCGGGCGTCGTGATGAAGAGCAGCTCGTCGCCGGCCTCCATCGCGTCGTCGGGCGTCGGGGCCAGGGGTCGCTCGTCACGGATGATGGCAACGAGCACCGTGTCCGTGGGCCAGTCGACGTCGCCCACGCGGCGGCCCGCGAACCGGCTGCCCTCGGGCAGCGTGATCTCGACCATCGAGGCGCGCCCCTGCTGGAACTCGAAGATGCGCACGAGGTCACCGATGCTGACGGCCTCCTCGATGAGGGCCGTCATGAGACGCGGCGTCGAGACGGCGACGTCGACCCCCCACGACTCGTCGAACATCCACTCGTTCTTCGGGTTGTTGACGCGGGCCACGGTGCGCGGCACGCCGAACTCCGTCTTGGCGAGCAGCGACAGCACGAGGTTGGCCTTGTCGTCACCCGTGGCGGCCACGCAGACGTCGGACTCCTCGAGGCGGGCCTCCTCGAGCGCCGCGAGCTCGCACGCGTCGGCCAGCAGCCACGACGCCTCGGGCACGCGGGAGGCCTGGACGTCGTCGGCGTCCTTGTCGATGAGCAGCACCTGGTGCCCGTTGCCGAGCAGCTCGCGGGCGATGGACCGGCCGACGCTCCCGGCCCCGGCGATGACGACGCGCATGCTTCTTCTCTCCTGTGCCGTTTCAGTGGGCGGCGGGGGCCGAGTCGCAGAGCCGCTCGACGCGGGCGAGCTCCTCGCTCTGCACGGCAAGGTGCACCAGGTCGCCCTGCTGCACCACCATCTCGGGGCGGGGGATGGTGCCCTCGCCGAGCCGGGTGACGTAGGCGACGCGCGCGCCGGTCTGCTGCTCGACCTCGGTGAGGGGGCGGCCGACCCACGCCTCGGCGAGCGGCACCTCGGCGATGACGATCTTGCCGCTGGGGTCGGTCAGCTCGGGCACCGCGCCCTGGGGGAGCAGCCGCTGGATCATCTGGTCGGCCGTCCAGCGGACGGTCGCCACGGTGGGGATGCCCAGGCGCTGGTAGACCATGGCGCGCTGCGGGTCGTAGATGCGAGCCGCGACGTGCTCGACGCCGAACGTCTCGCGCGCGACGCGGGCGGCGAGGATGTTGGAGTTGTCGCCGCTGCTGACCGCCGCGAAGGCGTAGGCGTCACGGATGCCGGCGGCGACGAGCGTGTCGCGGTCGAAGCCCACGCCGGTCACGGTCTGGCCCTCGAAGGAGGTGCCGAGGCGGCGGAACGCCGAGGCGTCGACGTCGATGATCGCGACGTCGTGACCACCGCGGCCGAGGGTGCGGGCGAGGGTCGACCCGACGCGGCCGCATCCCATGATGACGAAGTGCACGGACGCGACGCTACACCGTGGACGGCGGCCCACCGTGCAGGCGTGACGGGCTGCCCAGCAAGCGGACGGGCGGGCGTGAGGTGCCTCCCGAACCCCCGTGACGGCAGACGTCGTCGACGCCCCGCCACGCCCCGTCTCGCAGCCGTCGCGCGGGGTGAGTGCGACCCGGCGATCCGTCATACAGTGGCGTCGTGCCCGGTACCGGTTCGCTGTTCAAGCGCCTTCTCCTCGGCCGCGCGATGCGCAGCGACAAGCTGGGCGAGACGCTGCTTCCCAAGCGCCTGGCGCTGCCCATCTTCGCGAGCGACGCCCTGTCGTCGGTGGCGTACGCACCCGACGAGATCCTGCTCATGCTCGGTCTCGCCGGTGGTGCGTTCGCGGTGACGCACAGCTGGCAGGTGACCGTCGCGGTCGTGCTCGTCATGGTCGTCGTCGTCGCGTCCTACCGCCAGAACGTCCACGCCTACCCGTCCGGGGGCGGCGACTACGAGGTGGCGACCGTCAACCTGGGCCCGAAGGCCGGGCTCACCGTGGCCAGTGCGCTGCTCGTCGACTACGTGCTCACCGTCGCCGTCTCGATCTCGTCGGGCGTGCAGAACGCCGCCACCGTGCTCGGCTTCGTGCGCGGACGGGAGGTGCTGGTCGCGGTCGCGCTCATCCTGTTCCTCACGGCGATGAACCTGCGCGGCGTGCGCGAGTCGGGCAAGGCCTTCGCGGTGCCCGTCTACGCGTTCATGGTGGCCATCATCGGGATGGGCCTCTACGGCTTCGTCCAGCACTTCACCGGCACGCTCACCCCGGCCGAGAGCTCCTCCCTGACGCTCGTCTCGGAGAACGGCGACGAGCTGACCGGCGTCGCGGCGGCGTTCCTGCTGCTGCGGGCGTTCTCGTCGGGCTGTGCGGCCCTCACGGGCGTCGAGGCGATCAGCAACGGCGTGCCCGCCTTCCGCAAGCCCAAGAGCGACAACGCGGCCAGCACCCTGCTGCTCATGGGTGGTCTCTCGATCGCGATGCTCAGCTCGATCATCGCGCTCGGCCAGTGGACCGGCGTCAAGATGGCCGAGGACCCCGCGACCCAGCTGCTCCGCGACGGCCAGCCGGTGGGCGACGGCTACGTGCAGCACACCGTGATCGGCCAGCTGGCCACCGCCGTCTTCGCCAACTTCCACATCGGCGTCATCTTCGTCTCCATCGTCACCGGCCTGATCCTCGTGCTCGCCGCCAACACGGCCTTCAACGGGTTCCCGGTCCTCGGCTCGATCCTCGCGCGCGACGGCTACCTGCCCCGGCAGATGCACACCCGCGGCGACCGGCTCGCGTTCTCCAACGGCATCCTCATGCTGGCCGGTGCGGCGATCCTGCTCGTCATCGTGTTCAAGGCCGAGGTGACGGCCCTCATCCAGCTCTACATCGTGGGCGTCTTCGTGTCGTTCACGACGAGCCAGGTCGGCATGGTGCGCCACTGGACCCGTCACCTGCGGCTCGAGCGGAACGCCAAGGAGCGCAGCCGCATGCAGCGCTCTCGCGTCATCAACGCGATCGGCGCGGCGATGTCGGCGACCGTCCTCGCGGTGGTTCTCGCGACGAAGTTCCAGGCCGGCGCCAAGTACGCCATCCTCGCGATGGTGCTGCTCTTCGCCCTCATGCTCGGCATCCGCAAGCACTACAACCGGGTGCGCGACGAGCTCGCCATCGACTGGGACGTCGACCGCCCGATGCTGCCCAGCCACGTGCACGCGATCGTGTGCATCTCCAAGATCCACAAGCCGACGATGCGGGCCCTCGCGTACGCCCGCGCGAGCCGGCCCTCGATCCTCGAGGCCGTCACCGTCGACGTCGACCCCGACGAGACGCAGGCGCTGCTGACCGAGTGGGACAGGCGCGACATCCCGGTTCCGCTCAAGGTGCTGGCCTCGCCCTACCGGCAGATCACCAAGCCGATCCTCGACTACGTCCGGTCGATCCGCAGCGGCAACCCGCGCGACATCGTGACCGTTTACCTGCCCGAGTACGTCCTCGGCAGGTGGTGGGAGCAGGTGCTGCACAACCAGAGCGCCCTGCGGCTCAAGGCGCGCCTGCTCTTCACGCCCGGCGTCATGGTCGTCAGCGTGCCGTGGCAGCTGCAGTCGTCCGAGGGTGCTGAGCGCGACTGGATCGACGAGCCGCCCATCAGCGGCTCGGTGCGCGGCGGAGCGCTGTGAGCGCACGTCGCACCCGTGAGCGCGCCGCCGGTGGCGAGTCGCTCGTCGGGCAGGAGTGGACCGTCGAGGTCGGCCCGGTCGCGCACGGTGGCCACTGCGTCGCCCGCCACGAGGGGCAGGTCGTCTTCGTGCGCCACACGCTGCCCGGCGAGCGGGTCGTGGCGCGGGTGACCGAGGGGCGCGTCGGTGACAGCTTCGTGCGCGCCGACGCCGTCGAGGTGCTCGAGCCGGCCCGCGGTCGGGTCGAGCGGCCGTGCCCGTATGCCGTCCCCGGCCAGTGCGGGGGGTGCGACTTCCAGCACGCGGACCTCGAGACGCAGCGGGCGCTCAAGGCCCACGTCGTGCGTGAGCAGTTCGCGCGCATCGCCGGGATGGACGTCTCCGTCGAGGTCCAGCCGGTCCCCGGCGACCACGACGGCCTGCGCTGGCGCACACGCGTCGAGTTCGCCGTCGACGCATCGGGCCGTGCCGGCCTGCGGGGCCATCGCTCCCGCCACGTCGTTCCCGTCACCGACTGCCTGATCGCCACGCACGGCGTCATCGACTCGGGCGTGCTCGACACCGAGTGGCCCGACGTCGAGTCCGTCGACGTCGTCGACGCGGCCCACCCCGACGAGCCCGTCCTCGTCGCCGTGCCCGCGGGGGATCCCGACGGCCGGACGTCCGGGGGTCTCGTGGGCGAGCGGGCGCACGACGGCGACTGGGAGGGCGAGTACGTCGTCGCGGCGCGCGGCTTCTGGCAGGTGCACCCGGGCGCCTCCTCCACGTTCCTCTCGCGGGTCGTCGCGCTGCTCGGCGCCCAGCCGGGCGACCGGGTGCTCGACCTGTACGCCGGGTCGGGCCTGTTCACGATGCGGCTCGGCGAGCTCGTGGCGCCCGACGGCTTCGTGCTGGGTGTCGAGGGCGACGCTCGCGCCGTCGACAACGGCATCAGCAACACCGAGCACCTCGAGAACGTCGAGTGGCGCACCAACCGCGTCGACCGCGAGCTGAGATCCTTGGTGTCGCAAGGGATCTCGGCCGACCTCGCCGTGCTCGACCCGCCCCGCACGGGCGCCGGCAAGGACGTCATGGCCCAGCTGGCGCGTCTCGCGCCGCGTCGGGTGGCCTACGTCGCCTGCGATCCGTCGGCGCTCGCGCGTGACGTCAGGGCCGCGGCCGACCACGGCTACGCGCTGGTCTCGCTCGAGGCCTGGGACGCCTTCCCGATGACCCACCACGTGGAGTGCATCGCCGTCCTCGAGCCGGTCGCGGGCTGAGGCGTGCTGCCCCGACCCGGCCACCCGGCATACGGGACGGGGCGCCCCACGGGCAGACAACGACCCTCGCTGGGGACAGGATGGGCGGGTAGGGGTGGACTGACAACGACCACCGCGTGTGGTTAGATATATCTTGACGTCAAGATAAATCGAGCACCGTGACATCAGAGTTGCTGGAAGGAGCCCGTCGTGGGCAGTGTTGACAGCTTCAAGGCCAAGGGGACCCTCGAGGTCGGTGGTCAGTCCTACGAGATCTACCGCCTCGCAGGCGTCGAAGGGCAGGAGACCCTGCCCTACAGCCTCAAGGTCCTCCTCGAGAACCTCCTGCGCACCGAGGACGGCGCGAACATCACCGCCGACCACATCCGTGCGGTCGGCTCGTGGGACGAGAACGCCGAGCCCGACACGGAGATCCAGTTCACGCCCGCGCGCGTGATCATGCAGGACTTCACCGGCGTCCCGTGCGTCGTCGACCTCGCCACGATGCGCGAGGCCGTCGCCGAGCTCGGTGGCGACCCGGCCAAGATCAACCCGCTCGCCCCGGCCGAGCTCGTCATCGACCACTCGGTCATCATCGACGTCTTCGGCCGCGCCGACGCCTTCGAGCGCAACGTCGAGATCGAGTACCAGCGCAACAGGGAGCGCTACCAGTTCCTGCGCTGGGGCCAGACCGCCTTCGACGACTTCAAGGTCGTCCCGCCGGGCACCGGCATCGTCCACCAGGTCAACATCGAGCACCTCGCCCGCACCGTCATGGTGCGTGACGGCGTCGCCTACCCCGACACGTGCGTCGGCACCGACTCGCACACGACGATGGTCAACGGCCTCGGCGTGCTCGGCTGGGGCGTCGGCGGCATCGAGGCCGAGGCGGCCATGCTCGGCCAGCCCGTCTCGATGCTCATCCCGCGCGTCGTCGGCTTCAAGCTGAGCGGCACCATCCCGACGGCGGCGACGGCGACGGACGTCGTGCTCACCATCACCGAGATGCTCCGCAAGCACGGTGTCGTCGGCAAGTTCGTCGAGTTCTACGGCGAGGGCGTCTCGCAGGTGCCGCTCGCCAACCGCGCGACCATCGGCAACATGAGCCCCGAGTTCGGTTCCACCTGCGCGATCTTCCCGATCGACGAGGTCACTCTCGACTACCTGCGCCTCACCGGCCGCTCCGACGAGAGCGTCGCGCTCGTCGAGGCGTACGCCAAGGAGCAGGGCATGTGGCTCACGGCGGGCCCCGATCAGCCCGAGGCCCGCTACAGCGAGTACCTCGAGCTCGACCTGTCGACGGTCGTGCCCTCGATCGCGGGGCCGAAGCGCCCGCAGGACCGCATCGCCCTGACCGACGCCAAGGAGTCCTTCCGCAAGGTCCTCCCGACCTACGTCGCGCACGACGAGGGTGACTCCGGCGACGCTGAGTCCTTCCCGGCGAGCGACCCGGGTGTCGACAACGGTGGGGACCGCCCGGCCGACGGCGCTGCCAACGGCCGCCCCAGCACGAAGGTGTCGGTCACCGACGCCGAGGGCCGCGAGTTCGAGATCGACCACGGCATCGTGTCCATCGCCTCGATCACGAGCTGCACCAACACGTCCAACCCGTCGGTCATGATGGCCGCCGCGATGCTGGCCAAGAACGCCGTCGAGAAGGGCCTCTCGGTCGCGCCGTGGGTCAAGACGTCGATGGCGCCCGGCTCCAAGGTCGTCACGGGCTACTACGACAAGGCCGGCATGTGGCCCTACCTCGAGAAGCTCGGCTTCCACCTCGTCGGCTACGGCTGCACGACGTGCATCGGCAACTCGGGGCCGCTCAACGACGAGATCTCCAAGGCGATCAACGACGCCGACCTCGCCGTCACCTCGGTGCTCTCGGGCAACCGCAACTTCGAGGGCCGCATCAACCCCGACGTGAAGATGAACTACCTGGCGAGCCCGCCGCTCGTCATCGCCTACGCCCTGGCGGGCACGATGGACTTCGACTTCGAGTCCGAGCCGCTCGGCCAGGACACCGACGGCAACGACGTCTTCCTCGAGGACATCTGGCCCGCGCCGGAGGACGTGGAGCAGACGATCGCGGCGAGCATCAACCAGCAGATGTTCACCGACGACTACGCGGACGTCTTCGCGGGCGACGAGCGCTGGCAGTCGCTGCCGACCCCGGAGGGCGACACGTTCGCCTGGGACGGGGAGTCGACCTACGTCCGCAAGCCCCCGTACTTCGACGGCATGTCGATGGAGACGACCCCGGTCGCCGACATCGAGGGCGCCCGCGTGCTCGCCAAGCTCGGCGACTCCGTCACGACCGACCACATCAGCCCGGCCGGTGCGATCAAGAACGACAGCCCGGCGGGCAAGTACCTCGCCGAGCACGGCATCGAGCGCAAGGACTTCAACTCCTACGGCTCGCGCCGCGGCAACCACGAGGTCATGATCCGTGGCACGTTCGCGAACATCCGCCTGAAGAACCTGCTCCTCGACGGCGTCGAGGGCGGCTTCACGCGCGACTTCACCAAGGGTGGTGAGCAGACGACGATCTACGACGCGGCGCAGAGCTATGCCGCTGCCGGCACACCGCTCGTCATCCTCTCGGGCAAGGAGTACGGCTCCGGCTCGTCGCGCGACTGGGCGGCCAAGGGCACGAGCCTGCTCGGCGTCAAGGCGGTCATCGCCGAGAGCTACGAGCGCATCCACCGCTCCAACCTCATCGGCATGGGCGTCATCCCGCTGCAGTACCCCCAGGGCCAGAACGCCGACTCGCTCGGACTCGACGGCACCGAGACCTTCTCGATCACCGGCATCACCGAGCTCAACGAGGGCCGCACCCCCAAGACGGTCAAGGTCGTCGCGACGAAGGACGGCGGCGAGACCGTCGAGTTCGACGCGGTCGTGCGCATCGACACCCCCGGTGAGGCCGACTACTACCGCAACGGCGGCATCCTGCAGTACGTCCTCCGCTCGCTCGTCGCGAGCTGACGCACCCGCAGCCCCACGGGCCCGGTCACCGCACAGTGCGGTGACCGGGCCCTTCGGCATCCGACCACGTATGCCGTGTGGTGCGGCAGCGCGACCCCACGCGGCGTGCGGTGGTCCCGGGTGGCATGCTCGTCCGGTGAGCGAGCGACACGCGGTCCTGACGGTCTGGGAGTCCGGGTTCGACTGGACGCCGGCGGCAGCGCTGACCTACGCCGACGACCACGTCGACGGCACGTCCGAGGTGACCTACTCGGCGCGCTCGTGGGAGTCGCCGGTCGTCGAGCTGCCCTTCGCAGCAACGGAGCTCATCCCGTCGTGGAATGCCCGCACTCCGCCCGGGACGTGGCTGCACGTCGAGGGCCGCGTCGGGGACGACACGGGGTGGACGCCGTGGTTCACCTTCGCGCGGTGGGCCGAGGACGACCCGGCGGGGGAGTCGCCGATCACGCGCACCACCGTGCGCGGCCAGCGGCTCGAGGCCGGTCGCGTGTCGACCGACACGTGGGTCGCCGCGCCGGGACGTGGTTTCGACCGCTGGCAGCTGCGCCTCACCGCGCTGGCCGGTGACTCGGCATCCGGGGAGGTGACGCTCAGCCTCGTGGCCGGGGCTGCGCAACGGATGGCGATCGCCCCGGACGCGCCGACGAGCGAGCCCGGAGTCGGCCGAGGGCACGAGGTGCCGGTGCCACGCCACTCGCAGCGCCTGCACGTCGACAGCTTCCCCGACTGGGACCGGGGCGGGCAGTCGTGGTGCTCGCCGACGTCGACGACGATGCTCCTCGAGCACTGGGGGGTCGCGCCGAGCCGCGAGGAGGTCTCGTGGGTCGGGCACGACACCGACCCGGAGGTCGTCCACGGGGTGCGTCGCGTCTACGACCGCTCCTACGGCGGAGCGGGGAACTGGGCGTTCAACGCGGCGTACGCCGGCGCCCGCGGGCTGCGCGCCTACGTCACCCGCCTGCGCGACCTCACCGAGGCCGAGGCGTTCGTCGCGGCGGGCGTGCCGCTCGTCGTCTCGGTGACCTTCCAGGAGCACGAGCTGGACGGCGCGGGCTACGACACGGACGGCCACCTGCTGACGATCGTGGGATTCACCCCGGACGGCGACGTCGTGTCCAACGACCCGAACTCCGGTCGGATCGCGAGCAACGACGAGGTGCGCCGGGTCTACCGGCGCGACCAGTTCGAGCGCGTCTGGCTCGGCGACAACGGCGGCCTCACCTACGTCCTGCACCCGCAGGGGGTGCCCTTGCCGCCGCCGCCCGTCGAGGCCAACTGGGCCTGACCCGGGCCCAGGAGCGGTTCGACGGTCAACGCGACGCCACGGCGGGGTCACGGTCGGTCACGCAGTAGAGAGCGCCCGCCGGGTCGCGCAACGTCGTCCACCCGCCACCGTGGTCGGCCACGACGCGTGCGCCCAGGTGCTCGTGCCGCGACACCTCCGCGGGCCGGTCGTCGCAGGCGAGGTCGAGGTGGGCGGTGACCGGTCCCGAGCCGTCGTCGCGTCGCTGGAGCAGGAGCCGGATCGGGATGCCGTCGGGCCGCACGAGATGGCGGAACTCCGTGCGGTCGGCCGACCGTCGCTGTGGCCAGCCCGTCAGCTCGGACCAGAACGCGCACTCGACGTCGTACGCGTCTGGCGGGATGTCGAGACACACCTGGTCGACGATGCTCTCGTGCACCTGCGGCCACCGGGTCGGGCCCGGTCGAGCGGCCAGCGGCTCGTGGACGAGGCAGAAGGTGAAGCCGCCGGGGGAGCGGAGCACGACGTAGCCCTCGGGTGCGCGGGTGACCTCTGCCGCCCCGAGCGCCCCCGCGCGGGCAGCCGCGCCCGTCGGTGATCCGACGTGCAGGTCGAGGTGGACCGACGGGCCGACTGGTGCGCCACCACCCGCACCGGTGCGCTGGAGCTTGAGGAACGGGTCGCCCAGCGGAGGCAGCAGCGTCGTGAACTCGGCCTCCTCACCCCGCGGCGGCGAGACGGCATACCCGGTGGCGCTCGCCCAGAAACGCATGCCCGCCTCGTGCACGTGTGGCGGCAGGTCGATGAAGGCCGTCACCCAGCTGACCGTCGTCATGGCCGCAGACTAGGGGAGGCACACTGGGGGCATGCCCACGCCGACCGGACACACCCCGCCAGGGTGGCCGCAGGGGGTCCCGCCGGCGCACACGCCGGGGTGGGAGGACCGCGCCGTCCTCTGGCTGCTCGACCAGTGCCCGCCCGACTACCGGGCGTATGCCGGGTGGCGGCGCCATCCCATCGCCCTCGCGTGGCTGGCCGGTCGGCACGTCGACGGGCAGGTCGTCGCGATGCGGGAGGCCTGGCGCGAGGCGCGGGTCGCCATCGGGCCGCACGTGCCGGCCGAGGCGCTCACCGAGATCCTCGGGCAGATCGAGGCGGAGGGCATCCGGCTGATGGCGGCGTCGCGGTCGGTCAGGCTGCTGCACGAGGCACTGCAGGGGAAGGTGTTCGCGCCACGGTTGTGAGGGCGGTGTGACGAGCGTGACAGGGTTCCCTGCTGCCTGCCGCACCTTTGCGAGGGCCGGGACGTTGCCCCGTAGACTCGATCGACTTCCCCGAGTCGCACGACGAACGAACACCCGAGAGGACGACACAGCGTGGCCCTGCTGGAGACGATCACGAGCCCCGCGGCGCTCAAGGCGCTGCCGGCGACCCAGCTCCCGGCCCTGGCGGAGGAGATCCGCACCTTCCTCGTCACCGAGGTCTCCAAGACCGGCGGCCACCTGGGCCCCAACCTCGGCGTCGTCGAGCTGACGATCGCCCTGCACCGCGTCTTCGACTCACCCCGCGACACCTTCGTCTTCGACACCGGCCACCAGTCCTACGTGCACAAGCTGCTGACCGGCCGCCACGACTTCAGCAAGCTGAAGAAGCAGGGTGGGCTCTCCGGCTACCCGAGCCGGGCCGAGTCCGAGCACGACGTCGTCGAGAACTCGCACGCGTCGACCGCCCTGTCGTGGGCCGACGGCATCGCCAAGGGCCGGCGGCTGCGCGGAGAGACCGGGCGGCACACGGTGGCCCTCATCGGCGACGGCGCCCTCACCGGCGGCATGGCCTGGGAGGCGATCAACAACATCGCCGTCGACAAGACGCTGCCCCTGACCATCGTCGTCAACGACAACGAACGCTCCTACGCGCCCACCATCGGGGGCCTCGCCGACCACCTCGCGACCCTGCGCACGACCCGTGGCTACGAGCGGTTCCTCGACTGGGGCAAGCGGTCGCTCGCGAGGACGCCCGTCGTCGGCGGAGCGATGTTCGAGACGCTGCACGGCGTCAAGAAGGGCATCAAGGACATCGTCGCCCCGCAGGGCATGTTCGAGGACCTCGGCCTCAAGTACATCGGCCCTGTCGACGGGCACGACGAGCAGGCGGTCGAACGAGCGCTGCGCAAGGCCAAGGACTTCGGCGGTCCCGTCATCGTCCACGTCATCACCCAGAAGGGCCGCGGCTACCAGCCGGCCATCGACGACGAGGCCGACCAGTTCCACGGCGTCGGCAAGTTCAACCCCGAGACGGGACTGCCGTTCGAGGTGTCGGGGCGCATCTGGACCGACGAGTTCAACGAGGAGATGGTGGCGATCGGGGCCGAGCGGCCCGACGTCGTGGCCCTCACCGCGGCGATGCTCATCCCGGTCGGCCTCGACGGCTTCGCCGCGGCCTACCCCGACCGCGTCTTCGACGTCGGCATCGCCGAGCAGCACGCCGTCACCATGGCGTCCGGTCTCGCGTACTCCGGCCTGCACCCGGTCGTCGCCGTCTACGCGACGTTCCTCAACCGGGCCTTCGACCAGCTCCTCATGGACTGCGCCCTGCACAAGGCCGGCGTGACCTTCATCCTCGACCGTGCCGGCGTGACCGGCAGCGACGGTGCCTCGCACAACGGCATGTGGGACATGACCCTCACCTCGATCGTCCCCGGCCTGCGCCTCGCGGCACCCCGCGACGGCGAGCAGGTCAAACGGCAGCTGCGCGAGGCCCTCGACGTCTCCGACGCCCCCACGGTCATCCGCTTCCCCAAGGGCGACGTCGCCGACCCGCTCACGGCAGTGCGCACGATCGGCGACGTCGACGTCCTGTTCGAGAACTCCGGCAAGGAGGTCGACCTTCTCGTGGTCGGCGTCGGCGCCTTCGCGGGACTCGCCATCGAGGCGGGCGAGAAGGTGGCGGCCCACGGCCGCGACGTACGCGTCGTCGACCCACGCTGGGTGCTGCCCGTCAGCGACGGCCTCGTCGAGCTCGCGCGGCATGCAGGTGCGGTGGCAGTGGTCGAGGACAACCTCGTCAGCGGCGGCGTCGGGTCCGCCGTGACACTCGCCCTGCGCGCGGCCGGGCTAGACGTGCCCGTGCACACCTACGGCATCCCGAAGCAGTTCCTGCACCACGCGTCACGTGGGCAGATCCTCGAGGAGCTCGGCCTCACCGCCGACCAGGTCGTCGCCGACCTCGAGCCGCGGCTCGCCTGACCGGGCGCTTCGCTCCCTGTACGCCGAACGCCGCGACCGCCCGGACAGCGGACGGGCGCTCGCGTCCGACGCGGTCAGGGCGCGACGGACATCGCCTGCGCGAGGAGCGGGCCGACCTCGGAAAAGCGGCCTGGGTCCTCGCCGGAGTAGTTCAGGCGGATGTAGGGGCCGGCAGGTTCGGCCGGGAACCACTCGGTGCCCGGTGCGACGACCAGCCCACGAGCCTCGCACTCGCGCACCAGGTGGCGGACGTCGGTGCCGTCAGGCAACCGCGCCCAGAGGTTGAGCCCGCCGGGTGGGATCTGGTGCAGGTGCACGTCCGGCGCGCCGTCGTGCAGGCTCTGGACGAGCAGGTCGCGGCGGGCCCTGAGCTGGTGGCGCATGGCGCGCAGGTGGGTGTTCCAGCCGGGTTGAGTGACGACGTCCAGCGCAGCTGTCTGCAGCAGGCCGCTGACGTACATCGTCTCGGCGCCCCGATCGGCCAGGATGCGGTCGCGCGCGGGGCCGCGCGCGATGACGGCGGCGACGCGCAGGGCCGGTGAGACGCTCTTGGTGAGCGAGCGCAGGTAGATGACGTGCCCGTCGCGGTCGTGTCCGATGAGCGGGGTCGGGTCGGCATCGATGCCGAGGTCATGGGCCCAGTCGTCCTCGACGAGGAAGGCGTGGCGTGCTTTGACGATGTCGAGGAGGGCCAGCCCGGTAGCTGGCGACCACTGTGCCCCAGTCGGATTGGCGAAGTTGGGTTGGGCGTAGAAGGCTCGTGCGCCGGTGAGGACGAAGGCGCGCTCGACGTCGTCGGGGTCGGGGCCGGTCGGGCCGCTGGGCACGGGCACGACGACGACGCCGGCTTGTCGGGCGGCGAGGATGGCGCCCCAGTAGGTGGGCGACTCGATGAGCAGGGGCTGACCCGGGCCGACCAGTGCACGGAAGATCGAGCTGAGCCCGCTCTGGCTGCCGGCGGTGACGAGCGCGTCACGGGGGGACGGCGGTGTGGAGCCGGGTGGCGTGCTGTCGGCGACCTGGCTGGCGAACCAGGCCTGGAGTTCCGGCAGGCCGCCGACCGGCGATCGGGTCGTCGCGGCGTCGGTGCGTGCGGCGCGGGTGATGGCGGCTCGCACGAGCCTCTCGGGCAGCAGCTCACGAGCCGGGTAGCCGGAGTGCAGCTGGATGGCGTCGGGGGCCGCTGCCCGCTGGGTCGAGGACAGCGCGCCGGCTCGGGTTCTGGGCGCACCGAGAGCGGCGGTCTGCCAGCCGAAGTCGGCCGGTCGTGCTGGTCGGGCGGGCCGGGTGAAGGTGCCCACGCCGGGGCGGGTCTCCACGAGCCCCTGACCGGTCAGCTGTCGCAGCGCCTTCTGGACCGTGACCGGGCTGGCCCCGAACTGGCTGACCAGCTCACGGGTCGAGGGCAGCCGACTCCCCGACGGGACCGTTCCGACCCACGAACGAAGAGCGCTGACGATGCGCGCTGCGCTATCGTTGTCCATGACGCACCAGAGTAGCGCTATCGCACTTTCGCCGGGACCGCTATCGCACCCGCGATCCAGGTCGGGCCTCGGGTGGGGCATGGTCGGGATCTCGGCGTTCTCCTTCATGGTGCCGTTCACCCGGGTCGCCGCCCACGGAGGCTTGTCGCCGCTGTTCATCGGCTCGGGGCGCGCGGTCGTGGCCGCGATCCTCGCTGCCGTGGCCCTGGCGGCGACACGGCAGGCGCGGCCGACCAGGCGGCAGGGGGTGCGGCTGGCGATCGTGGCCGGAGGCGTGGTGGCGGGCTTCCCGCTCCTGACCTCGTACGCACTGACGACGACGCCGGCCAGCCACGGGGCGGTCGTCATCGGCCTGCTGCCGGCGGCGACCGCGGTGATGGCGGTCCTGCGCGGCAAGGAGCGGGTGTCCCGCTCGTTCTGGGTGTTCGCCGCCCTCGGCGCCGTCGCTGTCGTGGCGTTCGCGGCATTGCAGAACGGCGGCCTGGGCGGGCTGCACGGCTCCGACGTGCTGCTCTTCGGGGCCGTCCTCGCCGCCGCGATCGGTTACGCCGAAGGCGGCCTACTGGCGCGCGAGCTCGGGGCCTGGCAGACCGTTTCCTGGGCGCTGGTGCTCTCTGCCCCGCCGATGTCCGCCCTGGCCCTCGTCTCGGTCGTCGACGGTGTCCCGGTCGCAGCGCCGACGCAGTGGCTGGCGTTCGCCTACCTGAGCATCGTGTCGATGTACCTGGGCTTCTTCGCCTGGTATCGCGGCCTGGCCATCGGGCCGATGACTCACGTGAGCCAGGTGCAGCTGGTGCAGCCCGTCCTGAGCATCCTGTGGGCAGCGCTCATCCTGCGCGAGCAGCTGACCTGGCCGACGGTCCTCGGCGGGCTCGCCGTCGTCGCCTGTGCCCGCTTCGCAGTGCGGGCCCGGCTGGGCGGAGTGGCTCGCTGATGGGGTGGGCCGATGTGCAGGCCGTGTCGGGTGGTGAACGTCAGGCCGTCGGGTCGCGTGGGGTCGCCGGTGATGGCGAACTCGCCGCGCTCGTGGCCGTCGTGGTGCAAGGGGCACAGGGTGAGCAGGTTGGTGGTGTCGCCGTGGATGCGGCCCTCCAGTCGGTCATAGGCCCGGCCATGGACCGGCTGACGTGCGCTTCGCCGACCGCGTCGAGGCGGTCGACCGTCAGCTCGGGGCCTGAAGGGCGCGCAGGCGCAGCGCGATCTGCAGCTCGAGCGCGTGCTCGGGCTGCTGCCACGACTCCCCGAGCAGTGCCGTGATGCGCTCCAGCCGCTGCGACACCGTGTTGACGTGCACGTGGAGGGTGCCGGCCGCGTGGCGCGGGCTGCCTCCGGCACCGAAGTACGCCGCGAGCGTGCCCACGAGGTCGGTGCCTCTGCGCTCGTCGTAGTCGACCACGGGGCCGAGCAGGCGGCGTACGTACTCGTCGACGTCAGGTGCCGAGCCGACGATGAGGCCGGCGAAACCGAGCTGGGTGGCCGCGGCTCCCTTGCCCCGGTGGCCGAGCGCGATGAGGGCGCCGACCGTGCGGTGGCCCTCCTCGTACGCCTCCGTGATGCCGTCGACGTCGTTGACCGGTCCCACGCCGGCCACGGTGACACAGGTGCGCTTGCCGATGCGCGCCGCGGCGGAACGCGCCAGGCCGTCGGCATCGCTGCCGGGCACGAGGGCGATCACGTCGCCGTCGTGTGACCCGACGAGGGCGGCCTCGCCGGTCGCGGCGCTGGCGGAGATCAGCAGCGCCCGGTGGCCACCCGCCTCCTCACCGCGCAGGACGAGCAGGCAGAAGGGTCGCTGCGGGTCGAAGCCCACGGTCTGCGCGAGGGACAGCCGCTCGTCGCGTGAGCCCCGGGCGCTGACGAGGTCGCTGACGAGGCGGTTGCGGGCGGACTGCCGGGCATCGGCGGCCTGCCGCTCGAAGAGCAGCACGAGAGCGGTGACGACTCCGGCCCGCTCGACGGTGCGCTGGTCGGAGTCGGCCAGGGTGAGTCCGCCCACGTAGATCGTGCCGAGGCGCTCACGCGCTGCCGTGACGGCCACGGCGTAGACACCGTCCTGCTCCACCAGGCGCCCGGTGCCGAGACCCGGCAGCGCGTTGAGGCTCGCGAACGGGTCTGCGCCACTGCTCGACTGCTCCGGCGCCGGCCCGGCGGCGCTGTGCCGTTGGCTGTTCTCGTCGACGAGCACCGCCCAGCCACCGAGCAGCTCGGCGAGCGCATGGGTGATGTCGTCGACTCCGCCACCGCCGAGCACGAGCGAGGCGAACCTGTCGTGCGCCGCGGCCGCCTTCTCCACGCCCTCGGCGTACTGCCGGACGGTCTCGTGCGCGTCGGAGAGCGCCGCCAGGGCGTTCTCGGCGTCGGCCAGCGCACGCGTCTGCACGAGAGTCACGGCCGCCAGAGTGGCCAGGTTGCCGAGCAGCCCCACCTCCTCGCGCGTGAACGGTCGTGACGAGCGGTTCGCCGCGAAGAGCACGCCGACGAAGTGGGACTCGACGATGAGCGGCGTGCCGCAGATCGCGATGATGCCCTCCTCGCCGACGGCGCTGTTGATCGCCTCGGTGTGCCGGAACCGCTCGTCGGACCAGTAGTCGGCGGTCCAGTACGGCTTGTGGGTCGAGGCGACGAGGCCGCCGAGGCCCGCGCCGAGCGCGAGCCGTACCGACTGGAAGGCCGCCGACACCGACCCGTCGGTGGCCCGCATGAACGTGTCGCCCGCCTCGGGGTCGTAGAGGGTGAGGTACGCGAGGTCGGTGCCGACGAGGCGGCGCGCACGGCGGACGATCGCGTCGAGGACCGACCCCGGGTCGCTCTCGGTGGCGAGCTCGCGGGCGGTGTCGAGGAGTGCGCGAGGCCGGCCTCACGGTGCTGGTGGACCTCGCGCGCGCTCGCGATGCGCAGCGCGAGGTCGCGGGCCCCGGCCGGCGCCGCGGCTGCGGCCACCTCGGCGACCGGGGCATCTGCGGCGAGCAGCTCGAGCAGGTGCATGACCTGCCGGGCGTGCTCGGCGGCGACGGCCGGCTCGGCGGTCTGTGACGTCTCGCTGCGGGTGGCCACGGGCAGATCCTAGGCGCGTCGAGGGTGGCGGATGGGGTGGCTCCCCGATCGGTGGCGGGACGGCACGCTCAGTGCGCGGTCCAGCCGCCGTCCATGGAGAACGAGGTCCCGTTGACCGAGGCGGATGCCGGCCCGCACAGGAAGAGCGTGAGGGCGGCCACCTCGTCGGGCTCCACGAGCCGCTTCACGGCGACGGGTGCCAGCATGACCTGTTCGACGACCTCGGACTCCGGGATGCCGTGGGTGCGGGCCTGGTCGGCGATCTGCTGCTCGACGAGGGGAGTGCGCACGTAGGCCGGGTTGACGCACGTCGAGGTGACACCGTGCGGACCGCCCTCGAGGGCGACCACCTTGGAAAGCCCCTCGAGGCCGTGCTTGGCCGTCACGTACGCGGACTTGAAGGCGCTGGCCCGCAGGCCGTGGACGCTGGAGATGTTGACGACTCGACCCCAGCCGCGGTCGTACATGTGCGGGAGGCTCTGCCGGATGAGCCGGAACGGCGAGACGAGCATCAGGTCGAGGATGAGGTCGAACCTCTCGAGCGGGAACTCCTCGATCGGGCTGACGTGCTGGATGCCCGCGTTGTTGACGAGGATGTCGACCTCCGTCGGGAGGTGGCCGAGCGCCTCGAGGTCGGCGAGGTCGGCCGTGATGGTCGAGAGCGCAGCCCCGTCGGCGAGGGCGGCGAGTCCCTCCTCGTCGCGGTCGACCGCGTGCACCTTCGCGCCGGCCCCGGCCAGCGCCCTGGCGATGCTCGCACCGATGCCGCTCGCGGCGCCCGTCACGAGTGCTGTCCGTCCGCTCAGGTCGATGGGTTCGTTGACCGCTGTGCGGACCCGCGTGCAGGAGTCCGGGGCGGCGTCGCGTGCGTCGGTGCGGGCGTCGGCCATGCGGGAAGACTAGGGACGGCCTCCGAAGTCACCTGTGTGGCCACCTGACACAAAACGGTCGAACCCATGTGCGTCGCGAGGACCTGTTGTCAGATGTCGCGGAAGACCTCGATGGTCGCGCCGAGCGCGTTGAGTCGCTCGGCGAGGTCCTCGTAGCCGCGGTTGATGACGTAGACGTTGCGCAGCACCGACGTGCCGGGCGCGGCCAGCATGGCGAGCAGCACGACGACACCGGGCCGCAGGGCGGGCGGGCACACGACCTCGGCGGCACGCCACCGCGTGGGTCCTTCGACGATGACGCGGTGCGGGTCGAGCAGCTGCACGCGCGCGCCGACCTTCGTCAGCTCGGTGAGGTAGATGGCCCGGTTCTCGTAGACCCAGTCGTGGATCATCGTGCTGCCGTCGGCGACCGCACCGATGAGCGCGAAGAACGGCAGGTTGTCGATGTTGAGGCCCGGGAACGGCATCGGGTGGATCTTGTCGGTCGGCGCCCTGAGCGGACCGGGGACCGTCGTGAGGTCGACGAGGCGGGTCTTGCCGTTGGCCGACATGTACTCGCCCGTCAGGTTGTACTTCATGCCCATGCCGTCGAGCGTCGCGAGCTCGATCTCGATGAACTCGATCGGCACGCGGCGGATCGTGATGGAGCTGTCGGTGACGACGGCGGCCGCGATGAGGCTCATCGCCTCGATGGGGTCCTCGCTCGGGGCGTACTCGACGTCGACGTCGATCTCGGCGAGGCCCTGCACGGTCAGGGTGGTCGTGCCGATGCCCTCGATGCGCACCCCGAGCTTCTCGAGGAAGAAGCAGAGGTCCTGCACCATGTAGTTGGGGCTCGCGTTGCGGATGACGGTCGTGCCGGCGTGGCGGGCCGCGGCCATGAGGACGTTCTCGGTCACCGTGTCGCCGCGCTCGGTGAGCACGATGGCCCGCTCGGGGTTGATCGTCCGGTCCGAGCGAGCCTCGTAGAAGCCGTGGGTCGCGGTCACCTCGAGCCCGAACGAGCGCAGGGCGCTCAGGTGGGGCTCGACGGTGCGGGTGCCGAGGTCGCAGCCACCGGCGTACGGCAGCTGGAAGGACTCGTGCTCGTGCAGGAGCGGACCGAGGAACATGATCACCGTCCGCGTGCGCCGGGCGGCCGCGACGTCGATGTCGTCGAGGTTGAGCTCGGCGGGCGGGATGATCTCGAGGTCGCTGCTGTCGGGCAGCCACCGGGTGCGCACGCCGATGGAGGCGAGCACCTCGAGGATGCGGTTGACCTCCTCGATGCGGGCCAGGTTGCGCAACGTCGTGCGGCCGCGGTTGAGCAGGGCCGCGCAGAGCAGCGCCACGGCTGCGTTCTTCGAGGTCTTGACGTCGATGGAGCCGGTGAGCTTCTGGCCGCCGACGATGCGCAGGTGCTGCGGGCCGGAGTGGCCGAGCGAGACGAACTCGGAGTCGAGGGCGTCGCCGATCTTGGCGAGCGTGTCGAGGCTGAGGTTCTGCTTGCCCTGCTCGATGCGGGTGACCGCGCTCTGGGAGGTCCCCAGGAGCTCGGCGAGGTCGGACTGGGTCATCCCCTTGTGGCGCCGCGCGTCGCGGATGAGGGTTCCGATGCGAGTCAGGTAGGTCTTTGGCACGACGTCGAGGCTAACTCATATATGAGTTAAGGCAAATCAACGCGCACACACGCCGCGGAAGACGGAGCGCCACCAACCGTGTCCTCCGGTTCGTGGCGCTCCGTCCGTATGCCGCCGGGCGGCGTTCGTCAGGCCGGGGCGTTCGCGACGCCCGAGGGCAGGAACCGGGAGCCCGTGACGGTCTCCGCGACGCCGGTGCGGTCGAGGAGCGGCGTGATGCCGCCGTTCCAGAACTGGAACCCGGCGCCGGTGATCATCGCGAGGTCGATGTCCATGGGCGCCTGGGCGACGCCCTCGTCGAGCATGCGACGCGCCTCGTCGGCGAGCACGGTCAGCACGCGCTGGCGCACCTGGGCGACGTCGAGCACGACGCGCTCGGCGGGCTTCTCGATGAGCTCGGCGACCTCGGGGTCGAGCACCGGACGGCCCGAGCTGAGGTCGTAGAAGCCTCGCTTGCCGGCCGCCACGATCCGCTGGAGCGTCGGAGAGGCGTAGAAACGGTCGGGGAACGCCCGTACGAGCGTCTCGCCGTTGTGCAGCGCGATGGCGGGTCCCACCAGGCCGATGAGGACGAACGGCGGCATCGGGGCGAGCCCGGCGAAGGCGCGGTCGACGACCTCGATCGGGGTGCCCTCGTCGAGGATCCTCGCCGCCTCGCCCATGAAACGGCCGAGCAGGCGGTTGACGATGAACGAGGGTCGGTCGGCCGCTCGGATGCACGTCTTCCTCAGGGCCTTGCCGACGGCGAAGGCCGTCGCCAGCGTGGCGTCGTCGGTGCGCTCGCCCGGGATGACCTCGAGCAGGGGCATGACAGCGACCGGGTTGAAGAAGTGGAAGCCGACGACCCGCTCGGGGTGCGCGAGCTGCGAGGCCATCTCGGCGATGGACAGGCTCGAGGTGTTCGTGGCGAGCACGCACTCGGGCGAGACCACGGCCTCGAGATCAGCGAAGACCTGCTGCTTGACCGACATCTCCTCGAAGACGGCCTCGATAACGAAGTCGGCGTCGGCGAAGCCGTCCTTGCTCGTCGAGCCGGAGACGAGGGCCTTGTAGCGGTTCAGCCTGTCGGGGTTCAGCCGGCCCTTGCCGGCGAGCTTGTCGAGCTCTGCATGGACGTAGCCGACGCCCTTGGCGACGCGCTCGTCGTCGATGTCGGTGAGGACCACCGGCACCTGGAGGCGCTGGATGAAGAGCAGCGCGAGCTGGCTCGCCATGAGACCGGCGCCGACGATGCCGACCTTGGTCACCTTCCGGGCGAGGCTCTTGTCGGGTGCCGCGGCAGGCCGCTTGGCGCGCTTCTGCACGAGGTCGAAGGCGTAGAGCCCGGCGCGCAGCTCGTCGCTCATCAGCAGGTCGGCCAGCACCTCCTCCTCGGCGGCGAAACCCTCCTCGCGGGTTGCGGTGCGTGCGGCAGCGAGCAGGTCGAGGGCGGCATACGGGCTCTTCGCCTGCCGGCCGGTCCTGACGTCGGCGAGGCCCCTGGCCTTGGCGACCGCAGCGGCCCAGGCGGTCTCGTCGCGGTCGACCTCGGGCCGCTCGACGGTGACCTCGCCCGTGAGCACGCGCGCCGCCCAGGCAACCGACTCCTCGAGGAAGTCGGCGGGCTCGAAGAGTGCGTCGGCCATCCCGAGCCGGTACGCCTCGACGCCCCCCAGCATGCGGTTCTGGCTCAGCGGGTTGTCGATGACGACGGTGATCGCCTTCTCGACACCGATGAGGTTGGGCAGCAGCCAGCAGCCGCCCCAGCCGGGCACGAGCCCGAGGAACACCTCGGGCAGCGCGACTGCGGGCACACCCGCGCTCATCGTGCGGTAGGTCGCCGACAGTGCGAGCTCGACACCGCCGCCCATCGCTGCACCGTTGACGAAGGCGAACGTCGGGACGGGCAGGTCGGAGAAGGCTGCGTATGCCGCGTGGCCGGCCCGCGCGATCTCGAGCGCCTGCTCGCGCGACCGGATGAACGGCACGCCCGTGAGGTCCGCACCGACCGCGAAGATGAACGGCTTGCCGGTGACGGCGACCGCGGCGATCTCGCCACGCTCGGCGCGCTCACGCAGGCGTGCGACGGTCTCGGTGAGCCCCGCGATCGACTGGGGCCCGAACGTGTTGGGCTTCGTGTGGTCGAACCCGTTGTCGAGCGTGACGAGGGAGAGCGTGCCGGCACCGCCGGGCAGGGCGACGTCGCGCACTGGCGTGCGGGTGACCACCTCGGCCGCGAAGTCGGCGGCGGCGGTGGGCTTCTCGGTGGTGGTGGCGCTCACTTGGCGGCCTCCTCGGTCGTGCCGGCGGTGACGGTGGTGGCGTACTCGGCGTGGTGGGGGTTCTCCCAGATGACGGCGCCGCCCATGCCGATGCCGATGCACATGGCCGTCAGGCCGTAGCGCACCTCGGGGTGCTCCTCGAACTGGCGGGCCAGCTGGGTCATGAGGCGCACGCCCGAGCTGGCGAGGGGGTGACCGGTGGCGATGGCGCCGCCGTACTCGTTGACGCGTGGGTCGTCGTCGGCCAGGCCGAAGTGGTCGAGGAAGGCGAGCACCTGCACGGCGAACGCCTCGTTGAGCTCGAACAGGCCGATGTCGTCGATGGTGAGGCCCGCCTTTGCGAGGGCCTTCTCGGTCGCCGGCACGGGCCCGACGCCCATGACCTCGGGCTCGACGCCCACGAACGAGAACGAGACGAGACGCATCCGGACCGGCAGGCCGAGCTCGGTCGCGGCCTGCTCGGAGGCGAGCAGGCAGGCGGTGGCACCGTCGTTGAGGCCGGCGGCGTTGCCCGCGGTCACGTTGCCGTGGGCACGGAAGGGGGTCTTGAGCTGGCCGAGGTCGTCGACCGTCGTGCCGGGGCGCGGCGGCTCGTCAGCGGTGGCGATGCCCCAGCCCTGCTCGGCGTGACGGGTCGCGACCGTGACGAGGTCGCGCTGGATCTTGCCGTCGGCGTACGCCCTGGCGAGCTTGTCCTGGCTGCCGACGGCGAAGGCGTCGGAGCGCTGCTTCGTCAGCGCGGGGAAGCGGTCGTGCAGGTTCTCGGCAGTCTTGCCCATGACGAGGGCGTCGGGGTCGACGATCTTCTCGGCGACGATGCGCGGGTTGGGGTCGACACCCTCACCCATCGGGTGGCGGCCCATGTGCTCGACGCCGCCGGCGATGGCGATGTCGTAGGCGCCGAACGCGATCGAGCTCGCGGTGTTGGTGACGGCGGTCATGGCTCCGGCGCACATCCGGTCGACGGAGTAGCCGGGCGTCGTGTTCGGCAGGCCCGAGAGCAGTGCCGCCGTGCGGCCGAGGGTCAGGCCCTGGTCGCCGATCTGGGTCGTGGCCGCGATGGCGACCTCCTCGACCCTGTCCTTCGGCAGGTTCGGGTTGCGGTGCAGCAGCTCGCGGATGCACCGGATGACGAGGTCGTCGGCGCGGGTCTGGGCGTACATGCCCTTCTCGCCCGCCTTGCCGAACGGCGTGCGGACGCCGTCGACGAAGACGACCTCATTGAGTGCGCGGGGCACGGTGCCTCCAGTGGGATCGAGGGTCGGTGGGCCGCGGGGAGCGCGACACCTCGATACTACTTCCGGGTAACTTCCGGGCCAACGGTCGCTCGGGTGACCATCCTCACCACCGGGAGGGCCGCGGACACCTGCTCAGGCGGGCGGGTTCTCGCTGCAGGCGAGCGAGATGAGAGGCGCCGCGATGGTCGTCTGCCACCGGCGGGCACCCAGGGCCGACAGGCCCTCGGCCACCTCCGCGGTCGTGGGGGCAGCCGGGCCCTCCCAGAGGAACCGACGCAGCAGGTCGGGGGTCAGGAGGTTCTCGACGGGCACCGACAGCTCCTCCGACACCGCGCCGAGCAGCTCACGCGCGCGAGCGAGGCGGCCCGCGGCGACGGGGTCACGGTCGGCCCAGGCCTTCGGCGGAGGCGGCCCCGTGGGCGGCAGGGAGACCACCGGCAGGTCGGCGTCGGGCAGCGCGAGTGCCCGGGTGACGACCTCGATGATCGCCTCCTGGTGGCGACGCACCGAGCGAGCGAGGCGGGGCTCGGCGGAGCCGACCGAGCCGGGCGGCTCCGTCGCGCGCTGGTTGGCCAGCGCGATCTCGCTGATGGCGGCGTCCGGAAGCACCCGGCCCGGCGAGGTGTCACGCTGCTGCGCCAGCGCATCACGCCACAGCCACAGCTCGCGCACGATGGCGAGCCCACGCCGGCCCCGCACCTTGTGCATGCCGGACGTGCGGCGCCACGGGTCGGTGCGCGGCTCGGGCCCGGTGAAGTGGAGCAGGTGCTCGAACTCCTCGGCCGCCCAGGCGGCCTTGCCCTGGGCGGCGAGCTCGGCCGCCACCGCGTCGCGCAGGTCGACGAGCACCTCCACGTCGAGCGCGGCATAGAGCAGCCACGGCTCGGGCAGTGGACGGGCCGACCAGTCGACCGCCGAGTGCTCCTTGGCGAGCTGCAGGCCGAGGTAGTGCTCGACCATCGCCCCGAGGCCGACGCGGGGGAGCCCGGCGAGCCGGCCACCGAGCTCGGTGTCGAACAGCGCTTCGGGACGCAGCCCGACCTCGGCGAGGCACGGGAGGTCCTGGGTGGCGGCGTGCAGGATCCACTCGGCACCGCCGATGGCCTCGCCGACGGGCGAGAGGTCGGGGCAGGCGATGGGGTCGATGAGCCAGGTGCCGGAACCCTCGCGACGGATCTGGACGAGGTAGGCCCTCTGCCCGTAGCGGTAGCCCGAGGCGCGCTCGGCGTCGATGCCGACCGGGCCGGTGCCGGCCGCGATGGCCTCGGCCGCTCGCAGCAGGTCACGCTCCTCGACCACGACGTCGGGAACGCCGTCACGGGGGTGGGTCAGCGGGACGAGGTCGGCGGCGACGTCGTCGAGGTCGGCGGCAGGTGCGTTCGGCTCTGCCGTCACCGGCGCTGCCCCGGGAGGGGGACGACCCCGTCAGGCAGGGGCGGGATGCCGGCGATGGTGCACAGCATGTCGGCCCAGGCGCGCAGGTGGTCGACGACGTCGCCGGCGACCGGCGTCCACGACGCGCGGATCTCCATCTCGACGCTCGCCTCGCGGTCGGCCAGCCCGGCGAAGCTCTCGCTGACCACGCGGGTCACCGTTCCGGCCTCGGCCGTCCACGAGAGGTTGCGCTCGGCGAGCGAGTCGGTCAGCCAGGACCAGCCGACGGCGCCGAGCATCGGGTCACCGGCGAGCTCGGGCTCGAGCTCGGCGCGGGCGAACGTGACGACGCGCCACTGGCCGTCCCACGTCTCGGGCGCGGCGGGATCGTGCAGGAGCACGAACCGACCGGTGGCCAGGTCGGCCTCGGGGTCGGAGACGTCGATGACGTCGGCGGTCAGCGCGGCGGCATACGGAGCGATGCGCGTCGGGGCGGGCACCTCGGTGAGGCGCACCTCCGAGCGCAGACGGACGTCTCGCAGGGCGCTCAGCGTCCTCGCGAAGACCGCGCCGTGGCTGCCCGGCAACGTTCTCGTGTGCACCAGACGAGGGTATGCCGGAGTCGGGCGATCTGTCCTCAGGGCGCGCCGAGCGCGCGTGGCGCAGACGCCCCGCCGGGCCGTGGCAGGATTGTCCGGTGCCGACCACTGCCCCCCCAGCCACTCGCCAGAGCGACCTCGTGCGGGCCGCCCGCCGCGAGTCGGTCACGCGGACGCCCGTGTGGTTCATGCGCCAGGCCGGCCGTTCGCTGCCCGAGTACCGCGCCGTCCGCAAGGGCATCCCGATGCTCGAGTCGTGCATGCGCCCCGAGCTCGTCACCGAGATCACGCTGCAGCCCGTGCGCCGCCACGGCGTCGACGCCGCCATCTTCTTCAGCGACATCGTCGTGCCGCTCAAGGCCATCGGGGTCGACCTCGACATCGTCCCGGGCGTCGGCCCGGTCGTGGCGCGCCCCATCCGCACGCGCGACGACCTCGACCAGCTCGTGCCGCTCACTCCCGAGCACGTCCCGTTCATCTCCGAGGCCGTGCGCTTGCTCGTCGCCGAGCTCGGCGAGACACCGCTGATCGGCTTCGCCGGGGCGCCGTTCACGCTCGCGTCCTACCTCGTCGAGGGTGGCCCGTCGAAGAACCACGAGAAGACGAAGGCGCTCATGCACGGCGACCCCGAGCTGTGGGACGCGCTCTGTGCACGCCTGGCCCAGATCGCCGGTGAGTTCCTGCGGGTGCAGGCCGAGGCCGGGGCCAGCGCCGTCCAGCTCTTCGACTCCTGGGCCGGTGCCCTCTCGCGGGCCGACTACGCCGCGAGGGCGATGCCGCACTCGGCCGTCGCCCTCGGCGCCGTCGCCGACCTCGACGTGCCGCGCATCCACTTCGGGGTCGGCACCGGCGAGCTGCTGACCCTCATGGGGGAGGCCGGTGCCGACGTCGTCGGCGTCGACTACCGCGTGTCGCTCACCGACGCCGTCGATCGCCTCGGGCCGACGTATGCCGTGCAGGGCAACCTCGACCCCGCCCTGCTCTTCGCGCCCTGGGACGCCCTGGAGCGCCGGGTGCGCGAGATCGTCGAGGAGGGGCGCAGGGCCCCCGGCCACATCTTCAACCTCGGCCACGGGGTGCTTCCCGACGTCGACCCCGACGTGCTCACCCGCGTGACCGCGCTCGTGCACGAGTGCTCGAGCCGCCGATGACGGCGGCCCCCACCGTGACCGCGGCACCGTCGGTCGCCCGCTCGAGCCTCACCATGCTCGGTGGGTCGGTGGCCTCACGAGTCCTCGGGGTCGTGCGCAACGCCCTCATCACGGCCATCATCGGCGCCAAGCTCGCCGGTGACGCCTTCTCGCTCGCCAACACGCTGCCCAACGTCCTCTACGTCCTTGCCGCCGGCGGCATCCTCAACGCGGTGCTCATACCGTCGCTGGCGAGGGCGATGAAGCTCGAGGACGGCGGCCAGGAGTTCACCGACCGCGTCATCACCGTCGCGCTGGCCGGTATGGCGCTCATCACCGTGCTCGTCACCGCCGGCGCCGGCGGCTTCGTGTGGCTGCTGGCCAGCAAGAACTCACCGGAGTTCCGGCAGCTCGCGCTCGCCTTCTCGCTCATCTGCCTGCCGCAGATCTTCTTCTACGGCCTCTTCGCGCTGCTCGGACAGATCCTCAACGCGCGTGGTCGGTTCGGCGCCTTCGCGTGGGCCCCCTTCATCGCCAACGTCGTGGCGGTCGCCGGGTTGCTGCTGTTCATCGTGCTCTTCCCACAGCCGCACCATGACGGCCCGGGCCGTGCCGGCCCGCGGGGGCCCACGGAGTGGACCGGGCCGATGATCTGGCTCTTCGCCGGCTCGGCCACGCTCTCGGTCGTCGTGCAGGCCCTGTCGCTCATCCCGGCGCTGCGTCGCACCGGCTTCCGCTACCGGCCCCGGTGGGGACTGCGCGGTGTCGGCCTCGGCGGGGTGAGCCGCCTGGCCATCTGGGCGTTCGGCGGGCTGGCGGTCTCGCAGGTCGGCTTCTTCATCAGCCAGGGCGTCCTCAACAACGCGACCGCCCGCGCCAAGGCGATCGGCCTCGAGGACGCCGCCCGCGGCCCGATGGCCTACAGCATCGCCTTCACCCTGTTCATGCTGCCGCACGCGTTCATCACGGTGTCGGTCATCACCTCGCTCTTCCCCCGCTTCTCCGCGGCTGCGGCGGCCGGCGACCGCGCCGGACTGCGACGCTACTTCCGCACCGGCCTCGCGGTGCCGCTCGTGGCCAACGTGCCGATCATGGTCGGCGTCATCGTCCTGGCCGACCCGATCGTCGCCCTGCTCAACCCCGGAATCGACCCGCTCTCGGTCCAGACGTCCGCGAGCGTCCTCATCATCATGATCCTCGGGCTCATCCCGTTCGGCCTCGACCTGCTGTGCTACCGCATGTTCTTCGCGCTCGAGGACGGCAAGCCCACCGTCATCATGCAGGTGCTCCTGACGGGCATCAGCGCACTCGCCGGGGTCGTCACGCTCTTCATCAACCCGATCTGGGCCATCGGGATCATGGCGATGGGACAGACCGTCGGCAACGTCGTCAGCTCGGGCGTCGGCCTCTACCTGCTGAGGCGTCGCACCGGGACGCTCGGCCTCGACAGCGCCCTCGTGACCGCCTCGCGGGTCGGTGTCGCCGCAGCCGTCGCCGGGATCGTGGCCTGGGGGGTCACGCAGGTTCTCGAACCCATCACCACCGGCGCCATCGACGGCACGTCGTCCACCGCGAAGCGCATGTTCGCCAGCACGCTCGAGATCGGCCTCGTCGGCCTCGTGTTCCTCGTGATCTACCTGGGCCTGGCGCACGCCTTGCGCGTCAGGGAGATCCGGCAGGCCGCCGACCTGGTGCGCGGGCGCCTCGGTCGCTAGACCGAGCCCCCGACACCGGTCGCGCTCGGGTCCGTCAGTCGTCCGGGTCCGTCAGTCGTCCGGGTCCGTCAGTCGTCCGGGTCGGTACGTCCAGCTCCGGGGGTCGATCCTCCGGCTGCTGCACCGGGTTCGGCGCCGGCCCTTGCCGGAGCCCCGACGAGCTCGGGTGCCTTGCCCTCCGGCGCGGCAGGGGCCTGAACGGCGACCGCACCGCGGCGACGCCTGATCCGGAGGGCCAGCAGGGTGAGCGGGACGAGGAGGACCAGCCAGGGCAGCAGTGCCGCCAGGCCCGTCAGGATCACGGTGACCGACCCGAGCAGGCTGTCCCAGGCGGTGCGCAGACCGCCGGCGATCCCGCCGTCGGAGGTGGCGGCCGGGGTGGTCGCGTCGGTCCAGAGGGTCAACGTGACGTCGCTCGTCGTCGTCATCTCGTCGAGCTGGGCCAGCCGCTGCGTGAGGGAGTCGAGGTCGGCCTGGCGCCGCGTCAGCTCGCTCTCGAGGGTGATCACCTGCTGCAGGTCGGTCGTCCTGGCCAGCAACGCCCGCACGCGGTCGATGCCGTCACGCATCGGCTCGATCCGGGCCTTCGTGTCGATGTAGGTGTCGGTGACGTCCTCGGACTGCGACGAGCGGTACGAGACGGAGCCGAGCTTCGACAGGTCGGTGAGCACCTGGTCCAGCGCCTTGGCCGGCACGCTGAGCACCATCCGTGCCTCGTCGACGCCGACGTCCGGCACGGCGGCTCCGGACTCGGTGCGCTGGTCGGCCGACCGTCTGCTGCCCGTCGGGTCGATGCTCGTGACGACGTTCTCCGAGGTGACCTGTCCACCTGCCCCGGTGGCGATGACGCGGGCCCGTGCGGCAGAGCCCGTGAGGTCGCCCACCTTGATGCCCAGCCAGGCGGTGCGCGCGATCTTTGCTGCGACCACCCCTGCCAGCGTCCCGGCACCCGGGGTGGCGACGTCACCGGGTGTCTTGGCCGTGCCGGAGCCGGGCGCAGGAGCGACGGCAGGCGCTCCGAGGCCGACCGCGGCCCCGTCGCGCGACGACTCCGCGGTGCCTGACCCGGAGCTGGATCCGAAGCCGGCAGCGGGGCCGACCGTCGACGCCGACCGCTGGAGCGCCGTGGAGCCCAGCGTGAAGGCCAGAGCAACGACGACGACGACCGCGGCGACGACGGCGAGGGCCCGCCGGCGCGCAGACGGGACCGACGAGAGCCGGGGGAGATTCGAGCTGGCGGTCATGGCGAGCCTTTCGACAGGTCGCCCCCCGCAGTGTGCCGGCTGGCGTGGACGGGTGTCCGTGGCGACGTCCTTGACTCAACAGACACCCCCTCCCGGTCGATCGTTGCCGGGACGGTTCCGCGGCGCCCAGGCCGCGTCCTTCCGGACGCCCGTGGTCACCGGTCGCGTCGGGTCGGCGCACGACGACCCGGACGGCGACGATCGGCGGACCCACCGTCTCGACCGACGCGTCCCGGCCGCCTGCACCCAGCGGCTGGTGCCCTGCCGACGGGTGGGAGAGTGGCCCCATGGCAAGGACGGTCGCGGTCATCGGTGGGGGGATCAGCGGACTGGCCGCCGCCTGGGAGCTGAGCCGGTCCGGCGCCGACGTCGAGGTGACGGTGCTCGAGGGGAGTGACCGGCTCGGCGGCAAGCTGCGCCTGGAGGACGTCGGGGGCGTGCGCATCGACGTGGGCGCCGAGTCCGTCCTAACTCGTCGACCGGAGGCCATGACGCTCTTCGAGGAGCTCGGCGTTGCCAGCCTGACGACCCACCCGGCCCCGGTCGGCGCCTCGATCGTGTCGCGCGGGGCTCGTTGGCCCATGCCCAAGGGCACCGTGATGGGGGTGCCGTCCGACCCCGAGTCCGTTCGTGGCCTCCTCGACGACGACGAGGTGCGGCGCCTCGTCGACGAGGTCGTCGACGGTCGGACCGAACACGACCTGTCGGTCGGCGACCTCGTCGACACCCGCCTCGGGCCCGCCGTGACCGACCGTCTCGTCGAACCCCTTCTCGCCGGTGTCTACGCCGGGCACGCCCGCGAGATCTCCGTCGAGCAGGCCGTCCCCGTGCTCGCCGCGGCAGCCCGCGAGGGAAGGAAGCTGACCGACGTCGCCCGAGAGGCGGTCGCCGCGGCGGCCAGCGGCCCCATGGCGGCGCTCCCGGTCTTCGCGACGCTCGTCGGCGGACTCGGCACGCTGCCCGAGGTGCTGCGCGCCAGGCTCACCGAGGCCGGGGTGGCCCTCCGCTCGGGGTCCGTGGTGCGCGAGCTCGCCCGCGACGGCGCCGGCTGGGTCGTGTCCACCGGCCCGACGACGGCGGTGCTGCGTGAGCGCTTCGACGACGTGGTGCTGGCCACGCCCGCGGCCCCGACCTCCCGGCTGCTGCGCCATGTGGCGCCGGCGGCCGCCGAGGCGCTGGCAGGGCTGGAGTACGCCTCGATGGCCATCATCACGCTCGCGCTGGACGGGCCGGTGCTGCAGGTGCTCGACGGCAGCGGGTTCCTCGTCCCTCCGACCGAACCCCTGACCATCAAGGCGTCGACCTTCAGCTCGGTGAAGTGGCCGTGGCTCGCGGACGCCCACCCCGACCGCACCTACCTGCGCGCCTCGGTCGGACGGCACCGTGAGGAGGCCTCGCTGCAGCGCAGCGACGACGAGCTCGTCGAAGTGGCCGTCGCCGACCTGCGCGCGGTGCTGGGGGACGCCCTTCCCGAGCCCGTCGCCACCCATGTCCAGCGCTGGGGCGGCGGCCTGCCGCAGTATGCCGTCGGGCACCGTACGCGTCTGGCGCCCACCCGCGACCTGCCGCCCGGGCTCGCCCTCTGCGGGGCGGCATACGACGGCGTCGGCATCCCGGCGTGCATAGCCTCGGGGCGGGCAGCGGCACGTGCGCTCCTGACCCGGCGGACGAGTGCCGGGACGGTCTTGGGATGATGGGCGCATGAGCGAGCGCATGACCCCCGCCCGGATGCGAGAGATCAACGACACGATCCGCTACTGCATGTGGTCCGTCTTCAGCACGGTGACCCCGCTGGGCGACGACCGCGACAAGCTGCTCGGCGAGCTCCAGGCCTTCCTCGACGAGATCGACGGCGAGGGCGTCGTCGTGCGCGGCATCTACGACGTCGCGGGGCTGCGCGGCGACGCGGACTTCATGGTGTGGTGGCACGCCGAGTCGATCGAGCAGCTCCAGTCGGCCTACCACCGGCTGCTGCGCACGGAGCTCGGCCAGCACCTGGAGCCCGTCTGGAGCAACGCGGCCCTGCACCGGCCCGCCGAGTTCAACAAGAGCCACATCCCCGCCTTCATGGCCGACGAGGTGGCCCGCAAGTACATCTGCGTCTACCCGTTCGTGCGCTCGTACGAGTGGTACCTCCTCGAGGACGGCGAGCGCCGCGACATGCTGCGCGAGCACGGACAGATGGCTCGCGACTACCCCGACGTGCGAGCCAACACGATTGCCTCCTTCGCCCTCGGAGACTACGAGTGGCTCCTGGCGTTCGAGGCCGACGAGCTGCACCGCATCGTCGACCTCATGCGCGAGCTGCGCGCGTCGCGCGCGCGCCGGCACGTGCGCGAGGAGATCCCCTTCTTCACCGGGCCGAAGGTGACCCCGGCGGAGCTCGTCGCCAACCTGCGCTGAGACCGCGTCCGCGTACGCGTGGGCGTCGTCGAGGTGGCGCGCTCAGTCGTCGATGGTCCTCGCCAGGATGGCGATGACCGGGATCAGCAGGAATGCGAGCCACGAGCGGGTCAGGAAGAACGCGGCGATCGCGATGAACGGCGACAGGCTCACGAGGGTTCGTGCGACCTTGCCCTGCGCCGACGGCCGTCTCGAGGTCGAGGGCTGGGCGAGCGCCGAGCTGCGCGACGGTCGCAGCTTCGGGCGCGGCTCGGGCAGGTCGACGAAGAGCGCCGTCAGCTCCCGACGCAGCACGGCGTCGGTCGCCCGCCCCCGACGGTCCTCGTACTCGTTCGCGTCGAGGCGGCCCGCGGCGTGGTGCTCCGCGAGGGCGGCCAGGGCCTCCTCGCGCTCGGCTGTGCCGATGCGGATGTCGCCGTCGCCGACCATGTCACGAATCTAGGCGACCAGGCCCTGCTCGCGCAGCAGCCCGGTCAGGCCGGCGGGGCAGTGTCCTCGTCGGGCCGCAGGCGCAGCGAGATCGAGTTGATGCAGAAGCGCTGGTCGGTGGGGGTGTCGTAGCCCTCACCCTCGAAGACGTGCCCCAGGTGCGAGCCGCAGGTGGCGCAGCGCACCTCGACGCGCTTCATGCCGAAGCTGCGGTCCTCGATGTACTCGACCGTGTCGCCGGCGAGGGGCGAGTAGAACGACGGCCAGCCACAGTGCGACTCGAACTTCGTGTCGCTGCGGAAGAGCTCGGCGCCGCATGCCCTGCAGGAGTAGACACCTTGGGTCTTCGTGTCGGTGTACTCGCCCCGGAACGCGGGTTCGGTGCCGGCTTGGCGCAGCACCTGGTACTCAGCGGGGCTGAGGGCGGCGCGCCACTCGTCGTCGGTGCGCTGGACGGCATACGGCTTGGACGTGCTGTGGGTGCTGTCGTGGCTCATGTCCAGACCAACGCCACGTCACCCGGGTTTGTGCCCGGATGACGTGGCGCGGACGCTCGAGCTGCTACTTCCTCTTCGGCGGGACCGAGCAGGTGGCGGTCGCGGTGTTGCCGGCCGCGTCGGTGGCCGTCAGCGTGGCGTCACCCTTGAAGGTGAAGTGCCAGTCGACCGCGCCCGAGAACGGGGCGACGCGCGAGGCGGTCGTGCCGGGCGCCTGCGTCAGCTTGAAGAAGGTGCCGGCGGCGTAGGGCTGGAAGGTGGTCCCGGTGGCGTCGTCGGTGACGGCGACGGTGACACCGGGAAGGTTGTCCGTGGCGACCATCTGGAAGAAGCCCGCGTTGCTCCAGCCGCCCGGCGTGTGGCCGTCGGGGTTGACGCCCGGGCCGCACGACACCGTGGGCGGGGTGACGTCGTTGACCTTGATGGACACGGTCTGCACGAACTCGGGTCCGGCATCGGCCCCGTTGATCCTGAAGGTCGTCGTGCACGCGAGCGTCGAGCCCTGGGGCGCGTCGGGCGCGACAGAGATGGCCTCGTCGAGCACGACGTCGCTGCCGCTCGTGACGGTGCGGGGAAGGCTGGGGGAGAAGGCGATCGAGAGCCCGGTGTCACAGCTGACGTCCGCCGTGACCTCCGCCGGGAGGTTCCCGAGGCCCGCCAGGATCGTGCTGGCGACGTTGCCCGGGGTGACGCTCGGGAAGAACGTGCCAGAGGTCGCCGTGGCGATGTGCTGCGCCTGTCCCGTCGCGTTCAGGCCGTCGGCGCCGCCGGAGGCCACGTTGATCGCGATGACCTGCGCGCCCACGCCGACGAGCGATGCTGTCGCGTCGGCCTCGCTGTGGCCGGCGCTCGGGTCGTGCCCGCTCGCGTCACCGAACCACACCACGATGCGTGACGACCCGGGACGGAAGGCGATCGCGTTGCCGCCCGAGCCCACCTGCCAGAGCGCGTTGAGCTGGCCTTCCGGGGTGTCGCCGCCGCCGGAGGCCACGAGGCTGTTGATGGCGCCCTGTGCCGTCGCCTGGCTGGCGGTGAGGCCGGACTCCACCTCGAAGAGCGCGGCACCGTCCGACTCGTCCTTGTAGGAGGCGACGGCGAACTGCGCCTGCGGCTGCGCCGACTGCACGCCCGAGACGATCGATCCCATCTCCGCCTTGACGTTCGCGATGGCCGGGCCCATGCTCCCCGTCTCGTCGACGACGAGCACGATGTCGGGCTTCGGCGGGATCTCGGGCGTCGTGACCGTCTTCGCGACGTGCACCGTGTCGCCCGGGTCGACCGAGGCGTCGTAGGAGGCCGGGCTCACGCCGGCGCCCATGGCGAGGGCCGGGGTCGCGACGAGCGCCCCGGCGGCCGCGAGTGTCAAGGCACTGCGGCGGACTGCTGCGAACATGGATGTCCCTTTCGTTGCGAACCAGACGTCGGGAGACGGTGCACCGATGCGCCGCACCCGAGAGATGCCCGGCTCATGCCCCCCGGACTCTCGACAGGTAGGTGGCGCGAGGTGCGCGCCTGATACCGACAAAAGGGATCAACTGCGCCCTCGCGGCACGCCGTCGTCGGCTGCGGCGGCGGGTTTGCGACGATGGCCGCGTGCAGGTGCGCAGGCTCGTCTCGCGACCGGTGCTCGTCGCGGCGGCGGCGGGCACCGGCTCTCTGCTCGGCGCTGCGAGCGGCTCCGTCGCTGCGGCCGCGTACTTCGCGCGCAAGGTGATCACGCCGGACGAGCTCCAGCCGGACGACGTCGCGATCCTGGGCCATGACGCAGGGTCGGTGACCTTCGCGGCAGGTCCCGATCCGGTCGTTCCGGGCCGCTACGGCGTGTGGCTGGACGGCGGAGCGGGGCACGCGCGGGTCGGCGAGATCCTCGACAGCGACGCCACGTCGGTGACCCGTCGGCTGCTGTCCGTCGACCGGGGTGCCCTCGAGGTGGGTCCGGCGCGATGGAACCAGTACTACTACTGGGACCGCCCGTCCGTGAGCCTCGGCCTGCCCGACGAGGACGTCAGCATCGTCTCCGACGTGGGGGCACTTCCCGGGTGGGTCGTGCGGCCCGAGGGCGGGCGCAGCGGCTCCGACTGGGCCGTGCTCGTGCACGGGCGTGGCGCGCGCAAGGAGGAGACGCTGCGCGCCGTCCCGGTGTTGCGCGACGCCGGCTGGACCAGCCTCGTGGCCGCCTACCGCAACGACCGCGACGCCCCGCTGGGCCCCGACGGACGCTACAACCTCGGTCTGTCGGAGTGGCGCGACGTAGAGGCAGCCATGGGGTATGCCGTGTCGCACGGTGCCCGTCGGATCATCCTGCTCGGGTGGTCGATGGGCGGCGCCATCGTGCTGCAGACCCTCGACCACTCGCCGCTCGCGGAGTACGTCGTCGGCGTGGTGCTCGACTCCGCGGTCATCGACTGGGGAGTCGTGCTGCGCCACCACGGCCGCCTGCGCCGCGTGCCGCCACCGCTCGTGCGGATGGCCTCCGGACTGCTGGGATCGCGTCGCAGCCGACGCCTCGTGGGGGTGCGCGAGCCCATCGACGTGGCCCGCACCGACTGGGTGGCCCGAGCCGACGAGCTGCGACACCCCATGCTCGTCATCGCGTCGGAGGGCGACGACTTCGTGCCGATGGGCCCTGCCGTGGCACTCGCCGGCCGGCGTCCTGACCTCGTCCGGTTCGAGCGCTGGGACGTCGCCCGGCACTGCCGGGAGTGGAACAACGACTCGGAGCGCTGGGAGCGCGTGCTGCGCGAGTTCGTCGCGTCCCGCTGAGCGGGCCCTCGTACGTGTGTCGGTCGTGGGTCGGTCGGTGGCCCACGGTCAGCGTCGCACGAACCAGCGCCCCATGATCGTGCCGTCCTGTTCGACGAGGAGCTCGAGGTCGAGGTCGGCGGGAACCCCGTCGGCGCCGACCGTGCGGCGGGCGACGCTCCCGACGACCTGCGGGACCACGGTGTAGCAGAGCTCGTCGACGGCACCGGCGGCGAGGAACGAGCCGAGCAGGGCCGGGCCCCCCTCCGTCAGCACGTGGTCCATCCCTCGTGCGTGCAGCTCGTCGAGGAGCAGGCGCAGGTCCACCTCGTCGTCGCCGCAGACGATGACGTTGTCGTCACCGATGTCCGCGCGGGCTGCGTCGAGCCCGGGGGCCGAGGCCGGCACGGCCATCAGGGCCTTGCCGTCACGGCACCCGCTCAGGGTCGGTGGCACACCGCCCCGGTTGCTGACCGCGACGAGGGGGAGTGCGTCGGGCAACCCGTGGTCGCGGCGCATCCCCAGGAGGGAGTGCTTGACGGCCAGAGGTGGGTAACCCTCGGCGCGGACCGTTCCCGCGCCCACGACGACGACGTGGGTCAGGGCCCGCAGCACCTCGAAGACCACGTGGTCGGCCTCGTTGTTGATCGACCCGGACCTGCCGTCTGCACCCGTCGCCGCGCCGTCGAGGGAGGTCACCATGTTGCAGCGCACCCATCGACCGCACGGGCTCGCATACGCACGGAACAGGTCGGCGTCGTCGAGGTCGGCCAGGGCGGGCAGGCCGGAACGTCCGGGCACGAGCAGGCGCATGGCGTCAGTATCCGGGAGCCGAGCCCGCGACGCACGATCCGGGCCCGTCGATCCCGTCGCCGCGCCCCGACGTCGGGCAGGATGACGCCATGGGCAAGGGCGCGAAGAAGTCGGGGAAGTCAGGGAAGTCGGCCGGGAAGTCCGCCAAGAAGCAGGCCAAGGAGCAGGCAGCCCGCGACGAGGCGAGGGCCCGCCTCGAGGCCGACGCCCCCACCGCGATCGGCGACATCGGAGGCGAGCTGAGGGTGAGCACAGGCTTCGTGCTGGCCGACCTCGACCCGTCGTCGACCCCCGGCTTCAGCGGCGACAAGGCCCTCGGGGCAGCGGCGCTCGCCGCGAGCCAGGCCGAGCTGGCCGACCTGCTGGAACGGCTCTTCGCCGAGTCGACGGCGGGCTCCAGACGGTCGGTGCTGCTCGTGGTGCAGGGCATGGACACGTCCGGCAAGGGCGGCATCATGCGTCACGTCATCTCCGTGAACCCCGAAGGTGTCAAGGCCACTGCCTTCAAGGCGCCGACGGAGGAGGAGCTCGCCCACGACTTCCTGTGGCGCGTCGAGAAGGCCCTGCCGGGCCCCGGTCAGCTCGGCGTGTTCGACCGGTCGCACTACGAGGACGTGCTCATCGTGCGCGTGCACGACCTCGTGCCGGAGGACGTGTGGTCCAAGCGCTACGCCCAGATCAACGCCTTCGAGCGCGAGGTCGTAGCGAAGGGCACGACCGTCGTCAAGGTGATGACGCACATCTCCAAGGACGAGCAGAAGACCCGCCTCATGGAGCGGCTCGAGCGCCCCGACAAGTACTACAAGTACAACCCGGGCGACGTCGACGAGCGCGAGCGCTGGGGGGACTACATGCAGGCCTACCAGGCGGTCCTCGACACGACCTCGACCGTGGGCGCGCCCTGGTACGTCGTGCCGGCCGACCGCAAGTGGTACGCACGCCTCGCCGTGCAGCAGCTGCTCCTCGAGGCGCTGCGGGGCATGGACCTCACCTGGCCGCCTGCGGACTTCGACGTCGAGGCCGAGAAGAAGCGGCTCGCGGCCGGCTGAGGTCCCTGCTCGTCAGCCGGCGCGGTCCAGCACTGCGCCGGCCGCACCGGCGAGGTCGACGTCGAGCGAGCCGAAGGTGTGGCCGCGACGACCGGCGAGGCGGCTCGCGACGAAGGCGTCGGCGACGGGCCCGGGGGAGTGCTGCACCAGAAGGCTCGCCTGCAGGGCCAGCGCGAGCCGCTCGACGACCAACCTGGCGCCGAAGGCCGCGTCGCTGGGCGAGGCATCGAGTGAGCGGGCTTGTGCCAGAGAGGAGTCCACGAAAACATCGAGCTCGGCGCTGCGACCACGGACCTCGTGCAGCTCCTTGGTCAGGGCCTCCAGACTGGCGGGTTCGCGGCTGACGGCGCGCATGACGTCGAGGGCGTTGACGTTGCCGGAGCCTTCCCAGATGGAGTTCAGCGGTGCCTCGCGGTAGAGGCGGGCCAGCCCGTTCTCCTCGACGTAGCCGTTGCCGCCCAGACACTCGAGCGCCTCGGCCACCATCGGGGCCGTGCGCTTGCACACCCAGAACTTGCCGAGGGCGACGCCGAGCCGCGCGAGGTCGCTCTCGCCGTCGTCGACCGCGCGGGCGAGGCGCAGGCCCAGCACCATGGCCGCCTCGGCCTCCAGGGCGAGGTCGGCGAGGACGTTGCGCATGAGCGGCTGGTCGACGAGCAGGGCCCCGAAGGCGCTGCGGTGCCGCGCGTGGTGCAGGGCCCGCGCGACCGCGTCACGCATCGTCGCCGTCGAGCCGAGCACGCAGTCGAGGCGGGTCGCCCCGACCATGTCGATGATGGTCCGCACACCGCGGCCCTCGTCACCGAGCCGGCTGCCCCACGTGCCGTCGAGCTCCACCTCGCTCGACGCGTTCGAGTGGTTGCCGAGCTTGTCCTTCAGCCGCTGCAGCGCGAAGACGTTGCGCGAGCCGTCGTCGAGGGCGCGTGGCACGACGAAGCAGGTGAGCCCACCGGGTGCCTGCGCGAGCACGAGGAACACGTCGCTCATCGGGGCCGAGCAGAACCACTTGTGACCGGTGAGGCGGTACGTCTCGCCCGGCAGGGGACCGCCGGCAGCCGGAACCGCCTGCGTCGTGTTGGCCCGGACGTCGGACCCGCCCTGCTTCTCGGTCATTCCCATGCCGGCGACGGCCCCCGCCTTGGCGGTCACCGGCCGGATGCCGAAGTCGTAGGAGCGGCTCGCGAGGGCCGGGAGCCAGCGTTCGCCCAGGGTGCGGTCGTGCCTGAGGGCCGACCCGGCGGCATACGTCATCGAGATGGGGCACCCGTGGCCGGCCTCCACGCGCGACCACAGGACGAAGCCGGCCGCCCGGCGCAGGTGCGCACCCGATCCCGTCGGCGCGACCCACGGCTCGGCCGTGAGACCGGCCCCCACGGCCTGCGTCATGAGCCAGTGCCACGAGGGGTGGAACTCCACCTCGTCGACCCGGTGGCCGCGGGCGTCGTGCGTGCGCAGGACGGGGCGGTGCGCGTCGGCGAGGCGGCCGTGCTCCTGCGCCTCGGCCGACCCGGCCAGCCGCCCGAGCGCACCGAGCTCCGCTGGGGCGGACGTGCCACCCCAACGCTCGACGGCCTCCGAGAGCGCCACGTCGTCGGCGTAGAAGTCCCCACCGACATAGGGCGGAGCCTGGTTGGTCACCTCGTGTGTGCTCACCCGCCGAGAGTAGGGCGCTCGCGGGACACCACGCCGGCGCGGCGCGTGTCGGACGGGTCACGTCGACGGCAGTCGGGCACGGCTAGATTCGTGGCGATGACGGTCAAGGAACGCGTGCGCGCGGTGCTGACGCGGGTGCCCGGCGGGTTGGGTACCGCTCGCCTGACCCTGCGGACCGTCGACGTCTGCCTCGACTACCGGGTCACCGGGCTCGCAGCGGAGGCGGCCTTCTTCATGTTGCTCTCGCTCCCGCCGCTCGTCCTCGGCCTGTTCGGTGGGCTCGGCTACGTCAGCGCGTGGATCGGGCCGGAGAACGTCGCTCGGGTGGTGGCCACGATCCGCGAGTACGCCGAACGCTTCCTCACCGAGGACAGCATCAGCCAGCTGCTCGTGCCGACCGTCGAGGACGTCCTGGGTCGGGGACGGCCCGAGATCGTGTCGCTCGGGTTCCTGCTCTCCCTGTGGTCGGGCTCTCGCGCGCTCAACGTCTTCATCGACACCGTGTCGATCATGTACGGCCAGAAGGACGTTCGAGGCATCATCCGCCTCCGCGCCCTCAGCCTCGCCATCTACACCGTGAGCACGGTCGCCGGCATCCTGCTGCTGCCCCTGGTGCTCCTCGGTCCGGCGCTCGTGTCGGACTGGCTGCCCGACAGCCTCGCCTTCCTGCGCTACCTCTACTGGCCCACCGTGCTCGTGCTGAGTGTCGTCGCCCTCACGACGCTCTACCACGTGGCGACGCCCCGCCGCGCGCCATGGCTGCGCGACGTGCCCGGTGCGCTGCTCGCACTCGCGATCTGGCTCGGCGCCTCCTACCTCGTGCGCGTCTCCCTCGAGGCGTCGCTCGGCGGCACGACGATCTACGGACCACTGACGGCACCGATCGTGCTGCTCATCTGGCTCTACTTCCTGGCCATCGCGATCCTCATCGGCGCGGGGGTCAACTCGGCCTCGCGCACCCTGTGGCCCGTCCGGCTCGGCGAGCACGACCCGACCTCCGTCGTCGACTGGATCGCCCGGCGGCGCGCCGAGGACCGGCAGTACGCCCGGAGCCGTCCGGGAGAGCTCCACGAGGCGGGCGAGCGCGAGGTCGACGAGGGCGGCGCAGCACCGGCCGAGCAGCGGCGAAGGGCCGGTCGCTGAGGGTGTGATCGGCGCTGCGACGGCCGGTTTTGTGTCGCCCGGACCGATGGGCTAATGTCTACCTCGCACCGAGCGGAGAAGTTACACCGCTGGTGTTCCCGCGGACGTAGCTCAGTTGGTAGAGCGCAACCTTGCCAAGGTTGAGGTCGCCGGTTCGAGCCCGGTCGTCCGCTCGGAGGCAAAGATCCACTTGCCTTCCACGGTGGAGTGGCCGAGAGGCGAGGCAGCGGCCTGCAAAGCCGCGTACACGGGTTCAAATCCCGTCTCCACCTCGGTAAGCACCACCACAGCAGGACCCTCGGGCGATTGGCGCAGCGGTAGCGCGCTTCCTTGACACGGAAGAGGTCACTGGTTCAAACCCAGTATCGCCCACCAGAAGAGAGAGCAGCCCCTGACCAGCGGAGACGCCGGTCGGGGGCTGTTCTGCTTCCCGAGCGGCAACAGCGTCGCCGTCAGCGGCGCAGCTCCATCCGGTTCTCCGCGGGCTCGTCGGCGGGCCAGTCCTGAGGCACGCCCGTGTCGACGAAACCTGCACGCTCGTACGCCGTGCGCGCGCGGGTGTTGCCGCTGCGGACCATGAGGTACGTGGAGCGACCCTGGCCGGCGGCCCAGTCGACGACCCCGTCGATGAGCGCGCGAGCGACGCCATGGCCCCGAGCAGCGGGCGCCACCCACATCGAGACGAGCTCGACCTCGTCCGCACCGACGCGCTGGCCGCTCACGACGCCGACGACGCCCGTCGCATCGCGTGCCACGAGCGTCAGGGGCACCGTGGTCAGGCGACTGCGCCACCGCTCGGCCGGGGCGTCGACCCAGTCGGAGTGATGCGAGCCGAACGCCTCCGGTGACTCCGTCAGCGACGCGAGCCGCACCTCTCGGAACGTCTCCCAGTCGTCCGGCCCGATCGTCGTGATGTCCACGCTGCAGAACCTAGCAACGTGCCCGTGCCAGCGAGTCGGCTGCGCGGGTCACTCCTTTAGCGCGTGCAGGTCGCACTGGGCGAGTTCGCGGAAGAGGGTCGCCCGGCTCATCCCCAGCTCGACGGCAGCCATCTTCATCGTCGCGCCGGGACCTGTCAGGCACCGCACGATCTCGTCGCGCTCGAACGCCTCGATGCGCGTCAGGCGTCGACGCGAGCCGCCCGTCGCCCTGGACGGCAGCTGGGCCACGTCGACGACGTCGCCGCCTCCGACGGCCTGCCTCACGGCGCGGACGAGCTGGTCGACGTTGCCCGGCCACCCGCAGCTGGTCAGGGCCCGCTCGGCAACCGCCGTGACGTCGATCGGACGCCCACGCGTGCGCTCCGCCACGTGGCGCGCCAAGGGCATGACTTCGCCGGTGCGCTCGCGCAGCGGAGGCACCTCGACGACGGTGTCGACCCGGGTGCTCGCCCTCGTCGTGGGAGCATGCCTCGGGTGGGCCTGCGGCATCCTGGGGGAGCGCATCGAGAAGGTGGTCGACGGCCACCCGGCGGCGGGGCCTGCCGAGCCGGCCGACCCGATCACACCGGCCGCGGCCTGACCGACACCACACCGACAGGAGTGACCACCTTGATCTTCATCACCGCCAAGTTCCCCGTGAAGCCCGAGCACGCCGACGACTGGCCCGAGATCTCGCGGGCCTTCACCGAGGCCACCCGTGCCGAGGAGGGCTGCCTCTGGTTCGACTGGTCGCGCAGCCTCGACGACCCGACCGAGTACGTCCTGGTCGAGGCGTTCCGCGACGACGAGGCCGGCGGGGCGCACGTGCAGAGCGACCACTTCAAGGAGGCGACGTCCAGCCTGCCCGGCTACCTGGCCGCCACGCCGAAGATCGTCAACACCACCATCGAGGGCGACGAGTGGTCCGACCTGGGGGAGATGGCCGTCGACCGGTAGCCGACCGGCCTGCGCGGAACGGCCCCACCGGAGGTCAGCCGGCACTAGTCCTGGTCGGGGTCGCTAACGCCGATGCGGATCTTGCCCTTGCCTTCGCAGTCGCCCTGGTGCGCCACGGCGTCCTTGCGCGCCTTCTCACGCGCGCGACGGGCCGGACCCGTCCAGTCGCAGCTCTTGCAGTACCCGAACGAGAAGGCACCGTCCTCCTGCGTGCCGTCCTCGACCCTGGCCAGCTTCTCCAGCGTGGCGCGGTGCTGGTCGCCGTCTCGATCCCTCACGGTCAGGTCGTGACCCTTGCGTCTGAGGAACCGCAGGCCACCGGGCTTCGCCATGGGTCACATCCTCTCGTGTCGCGGCACGCCCTGAACAGCCGGTCTCGCACCGCGTGCAGTCGGTGCCCGAACGGCCACTCGGAGAGCGGGTTTCGCACCGGGCGCGACCGTCCGCTATGGTCTACCTCGCACCCACGGGGCCTCGGCTCCGAGGGCCGGCAAGCGGACGTAGCTCAGTTGGTAGAGCGCAACCTTGCCAAGGTTGAGGTCGCCGGTTCGAGCCCGGTCGTCCGCTCCGCTCGAAGGGCCCGTCGACTCCGTCGGCGGGCCCTTCGACCCATCCCGGGGCCGTATGCCGTCACAGCGCCCTCCGGCGCACGCGTCGCAGCGCTCGGCGACCCGGCGGCATACGTAGGCTGTCGGCATGGCGGCGAGCAAGAGCCCGGCGATGGAGATCGAGGTCGGCGACCACACGGTGCGGCTCTCGAGCCCCGACCGCGTCTACTTCTCCGAGCGGGGCGAGACCAAGCTCGACCTGGCTCGCTACTACGAGTCGGTCGGTCCGGGCATCGTCAACGCCCTGCGCGAGCGGCCCTGCATGCTGCACCGGTTCCCCAAGGGGGTCGACGGGCCGAAGGTGCACCAGAAGCGCCTCCCGGCCGGGGCGCCCCCGTGGGTCGAGACGGTCCGGCTGCACTTCCCGCGCTACGGACTGCACGCGGACGAGCTCTGCGTGACCCGTCTCGCCGACGTCGTCTGGGCCGTCCAGATGTCGACCGTCGAGTTCCACCCCTGGAACAGCCGCCGTGCCGACACCGAGAAGCCCGACGAGTGGCGCATCGACCTCGACCCGATGCCGCGGTGCGGCTTCGACAAGGTCCGGCGGGCCGCCGCCACGACCCACGAGATCCTCGACGAGCTCGGCGCCGTCGGCTGGCCGAAGACCTCCGGCGGTTCGGGCCTGCACGTCTACGTGCGGATCGCGCCCGAGTGGGGCTTCAAGGACGTCCGCCGTGGGGCCCTCGCGTTCGCCCGCGAGGTGGAGCGGCGCCTGCCTGACGACGTGACCACGACCTGGTGGCGGCGCGACCGCTCGCCGGAGGACCTGTTCGTCGACTACAACCAGAATGCACGCGACCACACCATCGCGGCCGCCTACAGCGTGCGCGGCAACCCGCGCGGCACCGTGTCGGCGCCCCTGCGCTGGGAGGAGATCACGGACGCCGAGCCGCAGGACTTCACCATCGCCACGATGCCCGAGCGGTTCGCGCGCCTCGGTGACCTCCACGCCGGGATCGACGACGCCGTGTTCGACTTCAGCACACTGCTCGAGTGGGCCGACCGTGACGAGCGCGAGGGCAAGGACCTCCCGCCCGAGCCCGACGAGGCCGACGCGTCCTGAGACCGGCAACCCTCGACACCGATTGGCGGTGCGGGCTCCTCCCGGGCGAAGATGCCACCTACGCGTGACCACGACGCGTCATGACCCCGAGGAGACCCCGTGACCGTCCTGCACGACTTCAAGGCCACCGCCATCGACGGCTCGGAGGTGTCGCTCGACGAGTACGCCGGAGACGTCGTCCTCGTCGTCAACACCGCCAGCGCGTGCGGCTTCACGCCACAGTTCGCCGGCCTCGAGGAGCTCTACCAGACCTACCGCGCCCAGGGGCTGACGGTGCTCGGCTTCCCGTGCAACCAGTTCGGTGCGCAGGACCCCGGCAGCGACGAGGAGATCGGCGAGTTCTGCCAGAAGAACTACGGCGTCACCTTCCCGATGTTCTCGAAGGTCGACGTCAACGGCGACGACGAGCACCCCCTCTTCACGTGGCTCAAGTCCGAGCAGGGTGGCCTGCTCGGCAGCAAGATCAAGTGGAACTTCACCAAGTTCCTCGTCGGCCGCGACGGCGCCGTCATCGAGCGCTACGCGCCGACCACCGAGCCCTCCGCCATCGCCGCCGACATCGAGAAGGCCCTCGCCCGGTAGGGCCTACGATCTGCGGGTGGACCACGCCCGCTTCGCCGACCGGGTCGCCCGCGAGGTCATCGACGTCCGCCGCGGCCCAGCGGCCCTCGACGCCATCACGCGCGAGGGTTTCTGGGCCGTCGTGGCGTCCTTCGAGGGCGACGTCACGGCGGTCCGGTTCGGGCAGGTCAGCCGCACGGCGCCGGGGGCGTCGACACCCCGGGACGCGGTGGCCTGGCGGCCGCTCGACCGCCACTGGTGCACGTCGCTCGATCGTGCGGCATACGTCGGCGCGGTCCGTGAGGTTCGCGAGCGCATCGCGGCGGGCACCGTCTACCAGGTCAACGTGTGCCGGGTGCTCAGCCACGAGCTGGGCGACGGGGCTGACCTCGACGGCCTGGACATCCTTCTGCGACAAGGCAACCCGGCACCGCATGCGGCCCGCATCCGGTGTGAGGCAGCCGGTCTCGACGTGGTCAGCGCCTCGCCGGAGCTCTTCCTGGCCCGCCGCGGTGACACCGTCGTGACGCGGCCGATCAAGGGCACGGCCGCGACGGCCGACCAGATGCTGCCCAAGGACCACGCCGAGAACGTCATGATCGTCGACCTCATGCGCAACGACCTCTCGGGCGTGTGTGAGCCCGGCACCGTGTCGGTCGACGAGCTCTGCGCGGTCGAGGAGCACCCCGGCCTCGTGCACCTCGTCTCGACAGTGAGTGGGCGCCTGCGCGACGACGTGGCGTGGGGCGAGGTGTTCGCGGCCGCCTACCCCCCGGGGTCGGTCTCGGGCGCCCCCAAGTCGAGCGCCCTCACGGCGATCCGCGACCTCGAGACACGGCCGCGCGGGCCGTACTGCGGGGCGATCGGCTGGGTCGACGCCGATGCCCGCGAGGCCGACCTCGCGGTCGGCATCCGCACCTTCTGGGCCGAGCACGACGAGGCCGGCCGCCGGTGGCTGCGTTTCGGCACCGGGGCCGGCATCACCTGGCACTCCGACCCCGAGGGGGAGTGGGCGGAGACCGAGCTCAAGGCGGCCCGCCTCATCGGGCTCGCCGCCGGCACTGTGACACCATGAGGGCGCTCGCGAGCGACTGGGCCGAACGACTGGGCCGGGCCACAGGGAAGGGACCATGAGCACGACCATGCGCGTCTGGGTCGACGGCGTCCTCGTCGACCCCACCGGACCATCGGTGTCCGCCCTCGACCACGCGGTGACGGTGGGCGACGGCGTCTTCGAGACCGCGAAGATCGTCGACGGACGACCGTTCGCGCTCTCGCGCCACCACCGGCGGCTCGAGCGTTCCGCTGCCGGGCTCGGCCTGCCGCCCCTCGACCTCGCGGTGGTCGACAAGGGCGTCGCAGCGGTGCTCGACGGCCCCGCGATCCCCTTCGGACGCCTGCGTTACAGCGTCACGGGCGGCATCGGGCCGCTGGGCTCCGACCGCGACGACTCGTCCCTCACCCACATCGTGCTGGCCGCCCCGCAGGCGCTGCCTCCCCAGAGCGGCAAGCTCACCGTGGTGCCGTGGACCCGCAACGAGCGCTCCGCTGTGGCGGGGCTCAAGACCACGTCGTACGCCGAGAACGTCGTCGCGCTGGCACGCGCCAAGCAGGAGGGCGCCATCGAGGCGGTCTTCGCCAACACGCGCGGCGAGCTGTGCGAGTGCACCGGCAGCAACATCTTCGTCGTGGTGGACGGCGTCGCGCTCACCCCGCCGGTCGGGTCGGGCCTGCTGGCCGGCATCACGCGCGAGCTGACCATCGAGTGGGGACGCGCGGCCGGCGTCGACATCCGTGAGGAGGCACTGCCGCTCGACGTCCTGCAGACGGCCGACGAGCTGTTCATCACGAGCTCCACCAAGGACGTCCTGCCGATCCACGCCGTCGACGACCGGGTGCTGCCCGAGAGCAACCCGGTGACACGCGAGCTGCTGCGCGTCTTCCGCAGCAACGCCGAGCAGGACAACGACCCGTGACCGGCCGCGGCGAGTCACGAGCACCCGGGGCGGGCGACGACGTCGACTACTCCGACCCCAACGGGACCCTCGACGCCGATGAGGACCGATGGGCCTGGCGTGCGCGGCTCCGTCGCAACCGCGTCACGCACCTGGTCTGGCGCACGGCCGTCGGGGTCGTCGGGACCGTCGTCACCGTTGCCGGGCTGATCATGGTGCCGGCGCCCGGGCCCGGGTGGCTCGTGGTGTTCTTCGGCCTGCTCATCCTCGCCAGCGAGTTCGAGTTCGCGCAGCGCTGGCTCGACTTCGGCAAGCGCCACGTGAGCCGCTGGAACGACTGGATCCTGGCGCAGTCGGTCTGGGTCCGGGGCCTCGTGGCGCTCGGCACCGTGCTCATCGTGTGGGCCGTGATCTGGGGCTACCTGGCCTGGGCCGGTGTGCCGCAGTTCGTGCCCCGGTGGGCCGAGGACCTCCTGATCCAGGTGCCGGGCATCGACTGACCGGGGCGGCCTCGACGCGGCTGACGTGGGGGCGATTTCCGCCTCCGCACCCGTAGCGGCTATTGTTTCCCTCCGTCACCCCGACAGCCTGTCGCCACAGGGGTGCCCGGACGTGTAGCTCAGCTGGTTAGAGCGCTCGCTTCACACGCGAGAGGTCAGGGGTTCGAGTCCCTTCACGTCCACCCTCCCGGCTCGGTGCCCGGCCGACGCGCCAGACCCGGCTGACAAGCACTAGCGTGTGATTCATGGTCGCGACGGTCTCCAGCCTCTTCATCTACCCCGACTCGGACTCGCCGGGGCAAGAGCTCGAATCGGTCGACGTGACTCCCACGGGGCCTGAGGGAAACCGCGCCAAGAAGCACGCCGTGCACCTGGTGACGGCCGACGACTACGTCGAGACCCACCCGAAGGCCAACGTCGTGCTCGACATGGAGTCGGCGGTGCTCGACCAGCTCGTCGGGCGGGTCATCCGACTGGGGGAGTGCACGCTGAAGGTGACCCAGGCGCCGTCGCAGTGCGCCGGCGTCTACGCCGAGGTGCTCTCGCCCGGCGCCGTGTCGGTCGACGACGCGCTGATGGTCGCCGAGTCCGAGTGACGCCGCCCCTCCGACCGCGGTGGGTCCGCGGGTGACGATCCACTCCGAGCACCCCTTCGACACCCCGGACGAGGAGCGCGACCCCGTCCGGCGCCTCCGCGGACGCATCGGTGGCACCGTCTCGCTCTGGACGGCCGGACGGGGTGTCGAGCGCGCGGGCCTGACCGTGTCGTCCTACCTCGTCGCCACCGGCGACCCCGGTCGGGTGGTGGGGCTGCTGCACCCCGACTCCGACCTGCTCGAGCAGCTCGAGGAGACCGGCACGGCCGTCGTCTCTCTGCTCGGCCTGAGCGACCAGCGGCTCGCCGACGCGTTCGCGGGCGTCATGCCCGCCCCGGGCGGGCCGTTCCGCCTCGGAGCCTGGGAGCAGACCGAGTGGGGCCCCCGGCCCTCTTCGTCGGCCACGTGGGCGGGCGTGCGGCTCGACGCGTCGACCCGCCACGACGTCGGCTGGTCGGTGCTGGTCGAGGCGGTGCTCGAGCACGTCGTCATCGGGCCGGAGGACGATGCGCTCGTCCACCGACGCGGCCGCTACCAGCGCCCCCACGCCTGACCGGACCGCGCATCAGATCGTGCGCGAGGTCGCGCTGGATCAGGCCGTGCCCGACATCTCCGTCGTGAGCAGCCCGTCCGGGATGCCGAACGCGTCGACGAGGTCGGTCGCGAGCGGACGCAGCTCGGCGCAGATCTCGTTGACGAGCGCCGTGAGCGCCTTGGTGCGCGCCGGGCTGAGCCGGTCGTGCTCGAGGTACCACGCCTTGTGCCGTTCGATCGTCGCCAGCAGGTGCAGGTCGCAGACGCGAGCGAGCACCTCCTTCGCCTGCCTGTCTGCGCACTCCTCGACCGAGGCGGCGAACGACTCCGCGACGATCCGCTCGACGTGGGCCGCCGCGGCCTCGACGAGGTGGTCCTGGGTCGCGTTGAAGACCGCGAAGGCGTCGGCGTCGGGTGCGGTGGCCCGGCGCAGCCGTCGGGCCAGGCCTTCGAGCAGGTGCTCCTCGCGCTCGCGCAGCAGACGCAGCTGGGTGCCCCGGATGCCGAAGGTGACGTCCTCCTCGCGGCCCGGGGCTGCGTCGACGAGCCGCTGCACGATGCCGCGGGCAGAGGATCGCTCGATGACCGTCCCGCCGACGAGCCGGGCCCCGAACCTCACGATGCCGAGCGTGTCGAGGTCGCCGAACGTCGCCTGGTACTCGGCGAGCAGCGACTTGGCCACGAGCTGCAGCAGCACCGTGTTGTCGCCCTCGAAGGTGGTGAAGATGTCGGTGTCGGCCTTGAGGGCCGCGAGACGGTTGGCCCAGAGGTAGCCGGCCCCGCCGCAGAGCTCGCGGCACTCATGGATCGTGTCGGTGGCGTGGCGGGTCGTCAGCACCTTGATGCCGGCGGCGCGCGTCTCGAGCCTCCGCTGGTCCTGCTCCGAGGAGGCGCGCCCCGAGAGCACGTCGTCCATGGCCGTGACGAGCTCGTGCTGGGCCACCTGCAGGGCGTATGCCGTCGCGATCCTCGGCAGCAGCCGCCGCTGGTAGGTGCGGTAGTCGAGCACGGTCGTCTCCACATCGGCGCCGGGGGCGGCGAACTGGCGTCGCCCGGCGGCATACCTCGTGGTGACCGCGAGGGCCGAGCGTGCGGCCGCCCCGGCGCCGCCGGCGACCGAGATGCGCCCGCGCACCAGGGTGCCGAGCATCGTGAAGAAGCGGCGGCCGGGGTTGTCGATGGGGCTCGAGTAGGTGCCGGTGTCGTCGATGTCGCCGTAGCGGCCGAGCAGGTTGGTGAGCGGGACCCGAACGTGGTCGAAGGAGAGCCGTCCGTTGTCGACACCGCCGAGGCCGAGCTTGGCGCCACAGTCCTCGACAGTGACGCCGGCCGCCGTCGTGCCGTCGGTCTCGCGGATCGGCACCAGCACGCAGTGCACCCCGTGGGACTCGCCGGCGACGATGAGCTGGGCGAAGACGGCGGCCAGCCGGCCGTCACGGGCCGCGTTGCCGATGTAGTCCTTGCGGGCCGCCGGCTCGGGGGTGTGGACCACGATCTCGTCGGTCGCGGGGTCTAAGGTGGCCGTTGTCAGCAGGCTCTGCACGTCGCTGCCGTGGCCGGTCTCGGTCATCGCGAAGCAGCCCTGCAGCTCGCCTGACGTGATGAGGGGCACCAGGTGGTCGTGGCGTCGCGTCCCGAGGAGCGACACCGCTCCGCCGAAGAGCCCCCACTGCACGCCGGCCTTGACGAAGAGCGAGAGGTCGGTGTGGCCGAGCATCTCGAAGGCGGCGACGGCCTGCGCGTAGCGCGCGGTGCCGCCCTGCTGCGGGGGGAAGCCGTCAGCGGCATACGGCTGCTCGGCGAGGGCTGTGAGCTGGGCCGTGACGCGAGCGCGGTGCTCCTCGGTCGGCAGGGGCTCCGGCGGTGGCCCGAAGGTCACGGGGTCGAGCCCCCTGCAGTGGTCGCGGACCGGGCCGAACGGCCCGTCGAGGTGCGCCCGCAGCCGCGCCACGAGCTGGGGCGAGGACACTGTCGGCATCGACGGGCTCGGGACGGGAACGTCTGCAGCGATGGACATCTCATCTGCCTTTCGTGCCGGCGAGAGCGGGTGCTAGCCCGTGCCAGGCGAGCTCGGTGAGGGACTCGACGACGTCTGCGCGGGGGGCACGGTCGGACTCGGGGGTGGCGAGCCAGTCGTCGGCGACGGCGCGCACCGAGCCGACGAGGGCGATGGCCCAGGTGCGGGCCCGGGAGTGGTCGGTGGCGGAGGCGGCGCTGAGCGAGACGAGCAGCAGGCCGGTCAGCTGGTCGGTGACCTGGTCGACGGTGCCGCCGACGGGGTCGTCCGGCAACGGCAGGTCGACGAGCGGACGGTTGACGACGAAGCGGTAGACCTCGGTGTCGGACTCGACGAGCGCGAGGTACGCATCGACGGTCGAGGCGACGAGCTCGCGGGTGTCGCCGTGCGGCGTGCTCGACCGCCCCAGGGCCGCACCGACGTTGCCGACCACCCGGCCGTCGATGCGGTGGGCCACGGCGCGGTAGAGACCGGCCTTGTCGTCGAAGTGCCGGTAGATGACGGTCTTCGACGTGCCGGCCTCGGCTGCGATGTCGTCCATGCCGACCCCGGCGCCGTGCCTGCGGATGGCGCGGATGGTCGCGTCGACGAGCGCGGCCCGACGCTCCTCGCGGTGTCGCTCCCAGCGCGCGTCGCGGCCGTCGCGCGGCGCCGTCCGGGGCGTGGCGGTGGGCTCCACGTCGTCGTCCATCTCACGAAAGTAACAGGTACTGGCTGTATCGACTACTACTAGTTTCGGTTATCTTGGTTACTGATCGACAGCCACCACATCGAGAGCAGGTAGAGATCCATGGCGTCCAAGACCAGCCCGCGCCCACCTCGTCGTGTCGCAGTCCTCGGCGGCAACCGCATCCCCTTCGCGAGGGCCCACGGCACGTACGCCAAGGCGTCGAACCAGGACATGCTGACCGCGAGCATCGACGGCCTCGTCGCGCGCTACGGCCTCGCGGGCGAGCGCCTCGGTGAGGTCGTCGCCGGCGCCGTGCTCAAGCACAGCCGCGACTTCAACCTCACCCGCGAGACGGTGCTCGGCACCCGACTCGACCCGACCACCCCGGCGTACGACATCCAGCAGGCCTGCGGAACGGGTCTGGAGGCGGCGATCCTCGTCGCGAACAAGATCGCCCTCGGGCAGATCGACGCGGGCATCGCCGGTGGCGTCGACAGCGCCAGCGACGCGCCGATCGCCGTCAACGAGGGCCTGCGGCAGTCCCTGCTCGCCGCCAACCGGGCCCGGTCGGCAACCGAGCGCGCCAAGGCCCTGGCCGGTCTGCGCCCGAGCCACCTCGTGCCGGCCATTCCGGAGAACCTCGAGCCCCGCACCGGCCTCTCGATGGGCGAGCACATGGCACTGACTGCTGCCCAGTGGGGGATCGCCCGCGAGGACCAGGACGAGCTCGCGGCCGCCAGCCACCAGAAGCTCGCCGCCGCGTACGAGCGAGGCTTCCAGGACGACCTCGTCACCCCCTACCTCGGCGTCGCCCGCGACAACAACCTCCGCCCCGACTCCTCGGTCGAGAAGCTCGCGACGCTCAAGCCGGTCTTCGGCAGGGGCGAGGGCGCCACGATGACGGCCGGCAACTCGACGCCGCTGACCGACGGCGCCTCGGCCGTGCTGCTCGCGAGCGAGGAGTGGGCCCAGCAGCACCGGCTCACCCCGCTCGCCTGGTTCGTCGACGCCGAGACCGCGGCCGTCGACTACGTCCACGGCGACGAGGGGCTGCTGATGGCTCCCGCGTACGCCGTGCCACGTCTCCTCGCGCGAAACGGCCTGTCGCTGCAGGACTTCGACTTCTACGAGATCCACGAGGCCTTCGCGGCGACCGTCCTCACCACCCTCAAGGCGTGGGAGGACCCCGACTTCTGCAAGGGCCGGCTCGGCCTCGACGCACCGCTCGGGTCGGTCGACCGCAGCAAGCTCAACGTCAACGGCTCCTCGCTGGCGGCCGGGCACCCCTTCGCGGCGACCGGCGGTCGCATCGTCGCCTCCCTCGCCAAGCAGCTCCACGAGGCCGGCGGGGGCCGAGGCCTCATCTCCATCTGCGCGGCCGGCGGCCAGGGCGTCGTCGCGATCCTGGAGGCGTGAGCATGACCGACCTGTTCACCACCATCGTCCGCTCACCCGTCGCGAAGAGGGTGGGCGTCCCGCAGCCGACACGTCTGCGTCGGTACGAGCCCGGCATGCCGCTCTGCGAGGGACCGGTCCTCGTCGCGGGCAAGGGCCGCTTCGCCGCCGCGATCGCATCGTGGCTCGGTACGGTCGGGGTGCCCACGGTCGCCGCGGCCGCCGACGCCTCCGGCGAGGTCGGTGCAGTCGTCCTCGACCTCAGTGCTGCCACCGACCCCGCCCACCTCGACGACCTGCGCCTGCTGGGCGCCCCGGCTGTCAAGGCTCTCAAGCGCAACGGTCGCGTCGTCGTCATCGGCACCGACCCCGCCACGCTGAGCGAGGTCGCCGAGGTGACGACGCAGCGCGCCCTCGAGGGCGTGGTGCGCTCCATCGGCAAGGAGCTGCGCGCTGGCGCAACCGCCAATCTCGTTCTCGCACAGGGCGATGCCCAGGATGGCGTGCGGTCTGCGGTCGAGTTCTTCCTCAGCGGCCGCTCGGCATACGTCGACGGCCAGGTCGTGCGCGTCGACGAGACGACCTGCGGCGACGCTGATGCCCTGCGACCCCTCGCGGGGAAGGTCGCTGTCGTCACGGGTGCGGCCCGGGGCATCGGTGCCGAGATCGCACGGGTCATGGCCCGCGACGGCGCGACCGTGGTCGCCGTCGACATCCCCGCGGCGGGCGACGCCCTCGCCGCCGTGGCCAACGAGGTCAAGGGCACTGCGCTCCAGCTCGACGTCACTGCCGACGACGCCGGCTCGCGCATCGTCGAGCACGCGACGAGCCGTCACGGCGCCATCGACGTCGTCGTGCACAACGCCGGCATCACCCGCGACAAGCTCTTCGTCAACATGGACGAGGACCGCTGGAGCAGCGTCATCGACGTCAACCTCCGGTCGATCCTCCGGATGAACGAGGCCATCCTCGGAGACGGCGGTCTGGGCGAGGGCGGGCGCATCGTGTGCGTGGCGTCGATCGCGGGCATCGCGGGCAACCGTGGCCAGACGAACTACGGCGCGAGCAAGGCCGGGGTCATCGGCCTCGTCACAGCGCTCTCGCGCCAGCTGGCCGACCGCGGCATCACGGTCAACGCCGTGGCTCCCGGCTTCATCGAGACCGAGATGACGGCGCGGATCCCATTCGCCACCAGGGAGATCGGGCGTCGTATGAACTCGCTCCAGCAGGGTGGCCACCCCAAGGACGTCGCCGAGACCATCGCCTGGTTCGCCCAGCCGGGTGCTGCAGCCGTCACGGGTCAGGTCGTGCGGGTCTGCGGCCAGAGCCTGCTGGGGGCGTGAGGCCACGATGACCAAGGAGATCACCCTCGAGGGCGCCCCGGACCTGCGACGCATCTATGCCCGGGCAGCGCTGCGCCGAGGCGGTTCGAGCGACACGCTGCCCGACGTGCGGGTCGCTCGCGCGGGAGTCAGGGTCGACCTCGACGACCTCGTGGCCTACTCGCACGTCTGCCGTTTCGCGGTCGACGGCACACTGCCGGTCACGTACGCGCACCTGCTGGCCTTCCCGCTCCAGATGACCGTGATGAGCGACGACCGGTTCCCGCTGCCGCTCATGGGCGCCGTCCACGTCGAGAACCGCATCGAGGTCGTGCGGCCGGTCACCACCGACGAGGTGCTCGACGTCTCCGTGTGGGCACAGGACCTCCGCCCACACCGTCGCGGCCGTCAGGTCGACCTCGTCACGGAGGTCGAGGTCCGCGGCACCCCGGTCTGGCGTGGCGTCAGCACCTACCTCTCGCGGGGGCAGGAGCACCCGGACGCCCCGGCGTCCGAACCGCCTGCCCTGGACGCGCTCACGGCGGTCGCCGCCGGCCCCGTCTGGCGGCTGGGGGAGGGCACAGGGCGTGAGTACGCCGCCGTGTCGGGCGACTGGAACCCCATCCACGTGCACGCCCTCGCGGCACGTCCACTGGGTTTCCCGACGGCCATCGCCCACGGGATGTACTCCTACGCAAGGGTTCTCGCGTCGCTCGGCCCGCGACTCCCTGGAGCCGGGCTCTCCAGCCGCGTGTGGTTCCACAAGCCGGTGCGGCTCCCGTCGACGGTGCGCCTCCGCACGGCCTTCGCCGCCGGGCGCACGCTGTCGGTCCTCGAGAGCGCCAGGGGCGAGATCGACCACGCCGTCGTCGAGAACGCCTGGTGACGGCTGCGAAGCGATGAGGGTGGCCGGCCCAGCCGCACGGGGCCGGCCCTCACTCAGCTCATCCCGCGAGCTTCTGCGACATCCGGTACACGCCGCTGTGCACGACGTAACCGAGGGCTTCGTTGATCCTGCGGATGCCGCGGTTGTGCTCCTCGTTGGCGGTGCGGCTCACCGTCGCACCGACGGCGCGGGCCGACAGGTGGGCTCGCTGCTTGACGAGCGTCATGAGGCCACGCCCGCGGTGGTCGGGCGCCACGCCGCTGTAGGCGATCATCAGGGTCGCGCCGGAGACGCCTCCGAAGGTGATCGCGGCGGGCGCGCCGTCGACGCGCGCGACGACGCAGACCGGCGTCTCGTTGTCGGAGACGAGGGCCCGCAGCCTGGCCAGGTCGAACACCCAACCCTGCTCGGCCTCGGGGTTCGTCTGGCTCGTCAGGAGCATGCGCTCGACGGCCTCGGCGTCGTCGAAGACGAGGTCCGGCACGTCGTGCAGCGTCACGCCGGGGGGAGCAGCGGGCGTCGGCAGGTCCGCGAGGTCGAGCTGCGACTCGATGGCGTGCTCCTCGACACCGAAACCCCAGTGCGCGGCGACCTCGAGCGAGCGGGGCTCGTCGTCGAAAGTGCCGGTGACGAGGTCGGTCGTGGCGTCGGGAAGACGTTCGAGCAGAGCCTGCCGCAGGGCCCTGCCGATGCCGCGGCCCTCGTGCTCGCGCGCCACGACGACCCGTTGGAACGCCCGCCCGTCCGGGGCGAAGCGTGGGTGGCCGGTGAAACCGACACCGAGCATCCCACCGTGGCGGTCGACCGCCTCGACCGACGCGAGGCCGTCGAAGACCTCCGGCGCGTCGAAGTGCCACCCGGCCTCACCCCTGGTGGTGTGCGGAAGCCGCTCGCAGACGAGGTCGACGGCCTCCTGCTGCCGTGACGCGGGGAGCGGCACCACGCGCACCTCGTCGGGGTCCGGCGCCGCCGGCGACCACAGCCCCTCGAAACCGACCACGTCCACGGGCTCCATCACACGTGCTCCTCGCGCCAGACCCAGTTGCGCCGGTCGTACACCTGCACGAAGCCGGCCCGCTCCATGTTGTGCAGCGACGGGTTGACGTGCCCGTCGAACTCCTGCCACGTCTCGGCGCTCATCCACTCGCAGCCCAGGCGCGTGGCCTCGGCGAGGCGAGCGGCCATGAACGCCGACTGCGCTCCCCGCCGACGTTCGCCCGGGAGGGTCGCCGCACCGCAGAACGCCGCCACGGTGCCTGAGACGTGCAGGTTGGCCGCCGCGACGAGCCGGTCACCCGACCACGCCCCGAAGGAGTGGAACCCGCGCGCCTCGTCGGTCCCCGACCCGAAGAACGCGACGAGGTCGGGGTCCTCGGGCATCTCGAACCCGGCGCAGTAGACGCGCGACCAGTCGTCGACGTCGCCGGGCCCGATCCGCCCGACCCGCAGCTCCGTCGTCGTCGGGCGGATCTCGGGCCCGGCCGAGCGCAGCAGCTTGGCCCACACCGTGCCCCCGACGATGCCGTGCCGCCCGCAGATGTCGTCCCAGTCCTCGGGAAGTGCCGCCGGCGCCAGCTGGAGCACGGCCACCGCCGAGCCGCTCGCGCGGTACACCTCGAGCACCGCCCGCACGAGGGCGTCGGTCACCGGCTCGGTGACGCCGAAGCCCAGCGCCTTGTTCCAGTAGCCGCCCGTCGGGTCGGCCCCCATCGCCAGGACCACGCCGCCACCGAGCCGCACCGCTGTCATGCCGAGGGCACTCCGGGCAGAGGGCGGGGCGCCCGTCTCGAAGGCGTACATGAACTCGGCCTCGGCCGACTCCGCCAGGGCCGTTGCCTGCGTGACGCCCATGGCCCCGACGTCCGTGGGGACCTTCATCCGCCCAGTATCGGAGCCTCCGTGCGCCCGCACAGCCGAATGACCGGTTTCGTATGCCGTCACGGGGCCGCTCGACTCGGTCGATACGCTGGGCACCTGCCGCACCCCACGGCGAACGCCACGGATCCGACCGGCCACGGTCGGATCACTCACGAAGGAGCACCCACCGTGTCTGCACAGATCACCGTCACCGTCGCCGGGAGCGAGCGAACGGTCACGGAGCAGACGACGGCCGGAGCCCTCCTCGAGGAGGCCGGCGCCGGAGGGCGTGACGTCGTCGTGGCTCGCGTCAACGGCGAGCTGCGTGACCTCTTCCACGTCGTGTCCGACGGTGACGTCGTGGAGCCCGTGACGGTCACCAGCGAGGACGGCCTCGCGGTGCTGCGCCACTCCACGGCGCACGTGCTCGCCCAGGCGGTGCAGCAGCTGCGTGCCGACGCCAAGCTCGGCATCGGCCCTCCCATCCGCGACGGCTTCTACTACGACTTCGACGTCGAGACCCCGTTCCACCCCGACGACCTCAAGGCCCTCGAGAAGGCCATGCAGAAGATCGTCAACGAGGGCCAGACCTTCGAGCGCCGCGTGGTCACCGACGCCGAGGCGCTCGAGGAGCTCGCCCACGAGCCGTACAAGTGCGAGCTCGTCGGGCTCAAGGGCGGCAACGCCGACGACGCGGCGGAGGGCGCCGGCGTCGAGGTCGGGGCCGGCGAGCTGACGATCTACGACAACATCCGCCGCGACGGCACGCGCGCCTGGGGCGATCTGTGCCGCGGTCCGCACATCCCGAGCACCAAGCTCATCGGCAACGCGTTCAAGCTCATGCGCTCCGCCGCCGCCTACTGGCGCGGGTCCGAGAAGAACCCGCAGCTGCAGCGTGTCTACGGCACCGCGTGGCCGACGAAGGACGACCTCAAGGCCTACCTCGACCGCCTCGCCGAGGCCGAGCGCCGCGACCACCGCAAGCTCGGCGCCGAGCTCGACCTCTTCAGCTTCCCCGACGAGCTGGGCTCGGGCCTGCCCGTGTTCCACCCCAAGGGCGGCGTCATCAAGCGCGAGATGGAGGACTACGTCCGCCGCCGCCACATCGAGGAGGGCTTCGACTACGTCGGCACGCCGCACATCACCAAGGACGGCCTCTTCCACACCTCGGGCCACCTGCCGTACTACGCCGACACGATGTTCCCGCCGATGGAGCTCGAGGGCGCGAAGTACCAGCTCAAGGCGATGAACTGCCCCATGCACAACCTCATCTACAGCTCCCGCGGTCGCTCCTACCGCGAGCTGCCGCTGCGGTTCTTCGAGTTCGGGTCGGTCTACCGCTACGAGAAGTCGGGCGTCGTGCACGGGCTGACCCGCGTGCGCGGCATGACGCAGGACGACTCGCACAGCTACGTCACGCCGGAGCAGGCGCCCGCCGAGATCCAGCACCTGCTCGACTTCGTGCTGAGCCTGCTGCGCGACTTCGGCCTCGACGACTTCTACCTCGAGCTGTCGACGCGCGACGAGGACGGCGACAAGAAGGACAAGTTCATCGGCAGCGACGAGCAGTGGGCCGTCGCCACGAAGGTCCTCGAGGACGTCGCCGTCGCCTCAGGCCTGCAGCTGGTGCCCGACCCGGGCGGTGCCGCCTTCTATGGCCCGAAGATCTCGGTCCAGGCCCGCGACGCGATCGGGCGCACCTGGCAGATGTCGACGATCCAGTACGACTTCAACCAGCCCGAGCGCTTCGGCCTCGAGTATCAGGCCGCCGACGGTTCGCGCCAGCAGCCCGTCATGATCCACTCGGCGAAGTTCGGCTCCATCGAGCGCTTCCTCGGGGTGCTCGTCGAGCACTACGCCGGTGCGTTCCCTGTCTGGCTCTCGCCGGTGCAGGTCCTCGGCGTGCCCGTCGCCGAGGACTACGCCGACTACCTCGGTGAGGTGCTGCATCGCATGCGGCGCAAGGGAGTTCGCGTCGAGCTCGACGCGAGCGACGACCGCTTCCCGAAGAAGATCCGCAACGCGAGCAAGTCGAAGGTGCCCTTCACGCTCATCGCCGGTGAGGAGGACCGCGCGGCGGGTGCCGTGTCGTTCCGCTACCGCGACGGGTCGCAGAAGAACGGCGTGCCCGTCGACGACGCCATCGCCGAGGTGCTGGCCGCGATCGAGAGCCGCGCCCAGGTCTGAGCACCACCCGCACGCCCGACGACATATGCCGCCGGGCCGGGTCCGCGTCAACGTGACCCCGCCCGGCGGCATACGTCCTTCTTGTCCGATGTCGCGCGTCCATCGGACAGGACAACGGGATCGGGTTGCCGGACCTGCGGGACGGCACAAGTGTCGGGCACGACACCGTCGTCCCCCGTGAAGGAACGTCCATGCGCATCGTGCTCAGATCGCTCGGCACCGTCGTCCTCGCCGCCACCGCCCTCGGGCCGGTGCTCCCATCCGGGGCGCCACCGACGGCCGCGGCCGCCGAACCCCTCGTCGGGTCGGTCAACCCGTTCATCGGCACGCAGGACAACGGGAACACCTTTCCCGGCGCGAGCGCGCCCTTCGGCATGGTGCAGGTCAGCCCCGACACCGGGGGAGAGGGCGGCTACGACCACTCGCAGAAGTCGATCTACGGCTTCAGCCAGACGCACCTCTCCGGGGTCGGCTGCCCGGTCGTGGGTGAGCTGCCCGTCATGCCGACGAGCGGTGCCGTCACGACCGTGGACCCCTCGCGCTACGCGTCGAGCTACTCGCACTCCGACGAGGAGGCGGGCCCCGGCTACTACCGCGTCGGTCTGCCCACCTACGGGGTAGGGGCCGAGCTCACGGCGACGGACCGCACGGGGTGGCAGCGGTTCACCTTCCCGGCCGACAAGGCCGCCAACGTGCTGCTCAACACCGGCAAGGCCAACATGCGGGTCTTCGACTCCGAGGTGCACGTCGTCGGTGACCGCGTCGTCGAGGGACGCATCCACGACGGCAACTTCTGCGCCGGCAAGGACGAGCACACCGTGTGGTTCCGCGCCGAGTTCGACCGCCCCTTCAGCTCATTCGGCACCTGGAGCGGATCCACCCTCACCTCCGGCGCGCGGGAGGCGTCGACCAAGGACGGCGGCAACGGTGCGGCCGTGACGTTCCCGTCCGGCACGACGTCGGTGACGATGAAGGTCGGCCTCAGCTACACCGGCGCCGACGGCGCCCGCGCCAACCTCGCGAAGGAGACAGGCGACGGGTTCGACTTCGACGCGACCCGCGCCGCCCTCACCAAGCGGTGGGAGCAGCAGCTCGGCCACGCCCGGATCACCGGCGGTTCCGAGCAGCGGCGCACCGCGTACTACACAGCCCTCTACCACTCGCTCATGCACCCGAACCTCGCCTCGGACGTCGACGGGACCTACCACGGCTGGGACGGGAGGAACCACGTCGCCGACGGCTACACGCCGCGGCAGAACTTCTCGCTCTGGGACACCTACCGGCCGCAGAACCAGCTGCTCGAGATGCTCGCCCCAGACGTCGCGCGCGAGTCGTACCTGTCGGTGCTCGCCATCGGCCGCGAGGGCGGCTGGCTGCCGCGGTGGGCGCTCGTCAACAGCGAGACCAACATCATGACCGGCGACCCGGTCACCCCCTTCCTCGTGGAGGGCTGGAGCAAGGGCTTCCTCGCCGGACACGAGGCGGAGGCCTACGCCCTGCTCGAGCAGAACGCGACCGAGCAGCCGCCGGCCGACAGCCAGTACAACGGGCGGTCGGGGCAGCACTACTACGAGAGGCTCGGCTACATCCCGTTCGGCCTGCGCGTCGGCACCGACTGCGTCTCGCACGGCGGGGACAACGACTGCGCCCACCCCGCGTCCGCCACGATGGAGTACGCCGCGGCCGACGCGTCCCTGGCGATCATGGCGAGGGCACTCGGGCACACCGCCGACGCATCGATGCTCACCGAGCGCAGCGGGTGGTACAAGAACCTCTGGGACGCGGGCACGCAGACCTTCCGGCCGCGACTGAGCGACGGCACGTGGCTCGACCCGTACGACCCGGTCGAGGCCTCGCACGCCTTCCATGAGGGGGGCTCGTACCAGTACCAGTGGCTGGCGCCCCAGGACCCGGCAGGTCTCGTCACGCTCATGGGTGGGCGCGCACCCACCGAGAAGCGCCTCGACGACTTCTTCGCCTACGACAAGCTGCTCACCGACCCGGCCGGCACCGCGCGCACCGACTGGATCGAGGCGACCTACGCCTACTACAGCAAGCCGACGTACAACCCGAACAACGAGCCCGACCTGCTCGCGCCCTACACGTACGCGTGGGTCCAGCGGCCGGCGAAGATCGCGACGGTGGCCCGAGCCGCCTTCACCCTCTTCACCGACGGCGCCGACGGCATGACCGGCAACGACGACCTGGGCACCATGAGCGCCTGGTACGTCTTCTCCTCGTGGGGCCTCTACCCGACGATGAGCGGCGCGAACTCCTTCGTCGTCAGCTCGCCGCAGTTCGAGCGGGTCGACATCGACGTGGCCACGCCGACGTCCGTCCGCAGCGGGCAGGGCGGGTCGCTCACCATCACGGCCCCCGGTGTCTCCGACGAGCGGCGTTACGTCCAGACCCTGGCGGTCAACGGTGTGAAGAGCACGAAGAGCTGGGTCGGCTGGGACGACCTGCGCCAAGGTGGTTCCCTCGCCCACACCGTGGCCACCACGCCGAGCCGATGGGGCACGACGCCGGCGGACGTCCCGCCCTCGGCGGTCTCGGCCGGCCGCGACCCGCGCCTGTCGCTGTCCATGACGGCGCGCCCCGACCCCGTCGTCGTGCCGGCCGGGGCCCGGGAGGCGAGGCTGTCCGTCGACCTCGTCGGTCAGGCGCCCAAGAGCCTCCCGGTGCAGGTCGACGCCGCAGCCCCGCAGGGCTGGTCGGCCACGGTGGGCCGCGGCGGTGACGGTGCGGTCGTGCTGCACAGCGACGGTGTGCCCGCAGGCACCTCCGTGCGCGTCACCCTGACACTGCCGGCCGGACTCGGCGTCGGCACCCATGAGGTGCGGGTCACGGCGTCTGCCCCGGGGGTCGACCCGGTGACGAAGGTGGTGACGGTGCAGCTGCAGGAGGCCCTCGACTGCGTGCCCGGAGTCACGGGTTGCGCCCTCGACCTCACGCCGGCCCGCAACCACGACGGCACGGCGACCGTGACGTCCCCGAGCGAGGGCAACTTCGACAGCAGCGGCTGGAGCTACGACGCCGCGCTGCTGCCGACGGGCGCGACGTGGTCGTGGAACGGCACCACGTATGCCGCCCCGGTCACCTCGGGCACGACGCCGAACTTCGTCGAGGGGCGTGGGCAGACCATCCTCGTCCGGGCCGCCGGCGGCAGTGCGATCCACGTCATCGGGGCGACCCACAACGGTGACGTCTCGACGGCCCTGCGCCTGACCTACACCGACGGCAGCGTGCAGTCGGTGCCCATCTCGCTGACCGACTGGGCGGCGGGCAGCGGCCACAACGGCAACCGGGTCGCCATCGCCATGAACCACCGCATCAAGGGTGGCTCGGGCGTCGACGGGCCGCCCGTCCAGCTGTTCGGCACCACGGTGGCCGCCGACCCGGGCAGGCAGCTGCAGTCGATCACGCTGCCCGGCGACGACCGCTTCGAGGTCTACGCCGTCAGCCTGGGCTGACCGACGCGGGTTCCGGGTCCGGCGACGACGTGCGCCGACGGGTCTGTTGACGGCCCTTCACGGGGTGTCGGGCGGGACACGCCGGTTCTGGTCACGTGCGGCGAGAATTCCCCTGGTCGTCTCTTGCCAGACGCCTCGTCGTGGTCTAGAACTGTCCTTACCGATCCGCTTCGGCGGAACGGTTTCTGACTCACCTCGGTGAGACAGAACAGAAGGCCCGGGAACTCATACTTCCCGGGCCTTCACCTCTCTCAGGTCTCCCAGCGCACCGTCCGCAGCGATCCGGCACGCCTGGGCACCTCGGCCCCGCGGCTCTCACACCCGCGGGGCTGATCTGCGTCCCGGCCCAGCTCCTCGCGCCGCCGCGCCCGCGAGGCGTGTCGATTTCGGCTTCGGCCCCGCCGCACGGTTGAATGGGGTTCGGCCCTGCGGTGTGTGAGACCGCAGGGCCGCTCACGTTCCCCGGCGCCCCACCCTAGGATCGACAACCATGACCGACCAGGGGAGCGCGCCCGAGCTGGCCGAGGACTTCGCCCACGTCGAGGACGGCTTCCAGCGGCTCTGGACGCCGCACCGCATGGCCTACATCCTCGGCGACAAGCCGACGGAGGCGGCGGGCCGCGGCTGCCCCTTCTGCACCGCCCCGCAGAAGACCGACGCCGAGGGCCTGATCGTCCACCGCGGCGAGCACTGCTACGTCGTGATGAACCTGTTCCCGTACAACCCCGGCCACGTGCTCGTCTGCCCCTACCGTCACGTGTCGCTCTACGTCGAGCTCACAGACGAGGAGACGACGGAGTTCACGGCCCTCACGAAGCAGGCGATCCGTGCGCTGCAGGGGGCCTCCGAGCCGCACGGCTTCAACCTCGGGATGAACCAGGGCGCCGTAGCCGGGGCCGGCGTCGCCGCACACCTGCACCAGCACGTCGTGCCCCGCTGGAGCGGGGACTCGAACTTCCTGCCGATCGTCGGCCAGACCAAGGCGCTTCCCGTGCTCCTGGAGGACACCCGAGCCCGCCTCGTGGCCGCCTGGCCCGCAGGCTGAGCCCCGGTCGTTACGCTGTCACCACCATGCTCAACAGACTCCTGCGCGCGTCGATGACCCGGCTCCTCGCACCGATCGCCCACCTGTTCCTCCGTCTGGGCATCAGTCCCGACGTCGTCACGATCGTCGGCACGTTGGGGGTCTGCGTCGGAGCGCTGGCCTTCTTCCCCCGCGGCAACATCTGGGTCGGCGTCCTCGTCATCACGGCGTTCGTCTTCTCCGACAACGTCGACGGGATCATGGCCCGCGAGTCCGGGCGCTCGAGCAAGTGGGGTGCCTACCTCGACTCGACCCTCGACCGCATCGGTGACAGCGCCATCTTCGGTGGCCTCGTGCTCTACTACGCCGGCCCGGGCGCGAACTTCTGGATGGCGGGCCTCGCACTCGCCTGCCTGATCCTCGGCAGCGTCGTCTCCTACGCCAAGGCACGCGCCGAGGGGCTCGGCTACACGGCCGACGTCGGCATCGCCGAGCGGGCCGACCGGCTCGTGGCGGTGCTCGTCGCGGCCTTCTTCGCCGATCTCCTCAGCTCGACGCTGCTCCTCGGTGTCGTGCTCGGCCTGCTGGCGGTCGCCAGCTTCGTGACCGTGCTGCAGCGCATGGTCACCGTGCGTCGCCAGGCTCTCGCCTCGGGTGAGGTCAACACGTGACCTCCGTCGTGCGCCGGGCCACCGACACCGTCAGCGTGCTCGGCTTCAAGGTCGGCTGGTCGGCCGTACGCGCCCTCCCGGAGTGGGCGGCATACGGCCTCTTCGACCGCGTGGCAGACCTCGCCGTGCGCCGCGGCGGCAAGGGGATCCAGCGGCTGCGCTCCAACTACCGGCGCGTACGCCCCGAGCTGGGCGAGCGCGAGCTCGACGACCTCGTGACGGCAGGGATGCGCTCCTACATGCGCTACTACTGCGAGGCGTTCCGACTCCCGTCGCTGCAGCGCGGGCAGATCGACCGCGCCGTCGTCACGAAGGGCGCCGACGAGGTCGCCGAGCTGTCGGCACGCGGCGAGGCGGTCGTCGTCTTCGTCGGCCACCTCGGCAACTTCGACCTCGCAGCGGCGTGGTCGGCGGGCAACCTCATGCCGGTGACGACCGTCGCCGAACGGCTGAAGCCCGAGGAGGTCTACCAGGAGTTCGTCACCTTCCGGCGCTTGATCGACATGGACATCATCCCGCTGACCGGCGGCGACGACCCCTTCCACGGGCTGCTCTCCGCAGCCCGCGGCGGAGGCCGGATCATCGCCCTGGCCGCCGACCGCGACCTCACCAACGGCGGCGTCGAGGTCGACCTGCTCGGGCACCGCGCACGCATGGCCAAGGGACCCGCCGTGCTCTCGCTGATGACGGGCGTGCCGCTCTACGCCGCCCGCATCTGGTACGAGAAGGCACCGCGCGGCGAGGGGCTCGGCGGCCACCGCACCGTCATCGAGTTCAGCGAACGGCTCGTGCCACGGGTCGAGGGCCCGACGGGGGCGAAGGCCGCCGACCTCATCCAGCAGTGCGCGGACCACCTCGCCGTCACGATCCGCGAGCACACGTCGAGCTGGCACATGCTGCAGCGGGTCTTCGTCGACGACCTCGACCCCACCAAGGATCCCGTGCACGACCCCACCGCCGCGGCTGCCAGCACCCGGGCCACGCCATGAGGATCGGCATCGTCTGCCCGTACTCCTTCGACGTCCCGGGCGGGGTGCAGTTCCACGTCCGCGATCTCGCCGGGCACCTCATCGGACAGGGGCACGAGGTCTCGGTTCTCGCGCCCGCGGACAGCGACACCGAGCTGCCCGAGTACGTCACGTCGGCCGGCCGCGCCACGGCCGTGCGCTACAACGGCTCCGTCGCGCGCCTCAACTTCGGGCCGGTGACGGCGTCCAAGGTGGGGCGCTGGCTCGACCAGGGCGAGTTCGACGTGCTCCACCTGCACGAGCCCGTGACGCCCAGCGTGAGCGTGCTCGCGCTCATGGCGGCCGACGGCCCCATCGTGGCGACGTTCCACACGTCGATGCTGCGCTCGCGCACGATGCAGACGGCATACCCCATCATCCGGCCCAGCCTGGAGAAGATCGCGGGCCGTATCGCGGTGAGCGAGGACGCCCGCCGCACGGTCACCACGCACGTGGGCGGCGACGCCGTCGTCATCCCCAACGGGGTCTACGTCGACCGGTTCGCCTCGGCGCCACGGCGGTCGGCCTGGATCGGCACGCCCGCCGCGCCGACCATCGCGTTCCTCGGACGGATGGGTGAGCCCCGCAAGGGGCTGCCGGTCCTCGCCGCCGCGCTGCCCGCCGTCGTCAAGGCCGTGCCGGGGCTCCGGGTTCTCGTCGCGGGCCCCGGCGACCCCGACGAGGTGACTGAGGGCTGGCCTCCCGAGGTCGTCGGCGCGTGCGAGTTCCTCGGCGCCGTCTCCGACGACGACAAGGCCTCGCTGCTGGCGTCGGTCGACGTCTACGTCGCCCCGAACACCGGCGGCGAGAGCTTCGGCATCATCCTCATCGAGGCCATGAGTGCCGGAGCCTGCGTGCTGGCGAGCGACCTGTCGGCCTTCTCCCGCGTGCTCGACGGTGGCAGCGCGGGTGCGATGTTCGCCAACGAGCAGCCCGACGACCTCGCGCGCACCCTCGTCGAGCTGCTCCGCAGCCCCGAGCGGCGGGCCTCGCTGGCGGAGGCCGGCCAGCTGCGTGCCCGCATCTTCGACTGGTCGGTCGTGGCCGACAAGATCCTCGCCGTCTACGAGACGGTCATCGAGGGACGCGCCGCCGCCACACCACCGCAAGGCCGCTGGAACCGCTTCCTGCGCGGGGGTGCCCGGTGAGCGAGGTCCTCTCCTGGGTCTTCGCGGTCCTCTTCGTCCTCGTCGTCATCGCGTGGTACCTCAGCTACACGGCGGCGCGGCTCGACCGGCTCCACGTGCGCCTGAGCGGCACCCTGGCGGCGCTGGACGCCCGGCTGGTGCGCCGGGCCGAGGCCGCCGTCGAGCTCGCCAACAGCGGGCTGCTCGACGGCGCGACCTCGCTCATCCTCGCCAACGCCGCGGCAGGCTCGCTGGAGGCACCTTCCGAGCACGGAGGCGCCCGCGAGCTCGCCGAGAACGACCTCACCGAGGCCCTCGACGTCGCCCTGACCCCCGAGACCGTCGCCGACCTCAAGGCCACGGCCCTGGGCACCGACGTCCTCGCCCGTCTCAGCTCGGCGTGCACCCGTGTGCAGCTGGCGCGTCGCTTCCACAACGACGCCGTCACCGACGTCCGGCGGGTTCGCCGCAAGTGGGCCATCCGGGTGTTCCACCTGGCCGGCCACACACCGCTGCCACGCACCGTCGAGTTCAACGACGAGGCTCCCGAGCACCTCGTGGTCGCCTGACCGGCGGCTGCAGCCGCCTGCAGCCGCCGGAACGAGCGACCTGCGTCACAGCCCGCCAGCGCTCGTGCGGGCGGGAACGGACCGTGTCGTGCGCAGTGCCCGGGTGGGCCTACCCTGTGTGCATCCCCAGCCCAAGATCACGGGAAAGCAGGACATCGTGAGCTCCACCCCGACCACGGGCAGCACGCCCGCGGCTGACCAGCAGACCGGCACGAGCATGAAGGGCACGACCCGCGTCAAGCGCGGCATGGCCGAGATGCTCAAGGGCGGCGTCATCATGGACGTCGTCACGCCCGACCAGGCGAAGATCGCCGAGGACGCCGGCGCCGTCGCCGTCATGGCCCTCGAGCGCGTCCCCGCCGACATCCGCGCCCAAGGCGGTGTGTCGCGCATGAGCGACCCCGACATGATCGACGGCATCATCGAGGCCGTCTCGATCCCCGTCATGGCCAAGGCCCGCATCGGCCACTTCGTCGAGGCGCAGGTGCTCCAGAGCCTCGGCGTCGACTACGTCGACGAGTCCGAGGTGCTCACCCCGGCCGACTACGCGAACCACATCGACAAGTGGCAGTTCACCGTGCCCTTCGTCTGTGGCGCCACCAACCTCGGCGAGGCCCTGCGCCGCATCACCGAGGGTGCGGCGATGATCCGCTCCAAGGGCGAGGCAGGCACGGGCGACGTCTCCAACGCGACGACGCACATGCGCCAGATCCGCCAGGAGATCCGCCGCCTCCAGAACCTTCCCGAGGACGAGCTCTACGTCGCGGCCAAGGAGCTGCAGGCGCCCTACGAGCTCGTCAAGGAGGTCGCCGAGGCCGGCAAGCTCCCCGTCGTGCTCTTCACCGCGGGCGGCATCGCCACCCCGGCCGACGCCGCGATGATGATGCAGCTCGGCGCCGAGGGTGTCTTCGTCGGGTCCGGCATCTTCAAGTCGGGCAACCCGGCCCAGCGCGCCGAGGCCATCGTCAAGGCGACGACCTTCCACGACGACCCCGACGTCATCGCGAAGGTGTCGCGCGGCCTCGGCGAGGCCATGGTCGGCATCAACGTCGACGAGATCGCCCAGCCGCACCGCCTGTCCGAGCGAGGCTGGTGACCTCAGGCTCGTACCCGGCCCACCCGGCCCACCGCTGACGTATGCCGCCGTGCCCACCGGGTGCGGCGGCACACGTGCGTCGTCGCCCGGCACACCCCGCGTGTGCACCGTCCGGGGGGGTGCTGACCCCGCTTCGTGCCCACGCGGCAGCGGCCGCGTTCCCGTGCTGGCAGCATCGGGGCATGGGTCCTTCGGGAACAGAGGTGTCACGTGCCTACTGGGCGGAGGTCGTCGAGCCCCTCGTGCGCGGCCGGTGGCCCGGGATGCCGTGTGCCGCCGCCCGGCTCGGCAGCGGCTCGGATGTGCTGGGCCTTGACGACGCGATGTCCCGCGACCACGACTGGGGCCTGCGACTCAACCTCCTCGTCCCCGCGTCGGCGGCGCCCGAGGTGGAGAGCCACCTCGAGGCGACGCTGCCGGCGTCGTTCCTCGGCCACCCGGTGCGGTTCGCGACGTCGTGGGACCCCGTCGTCCGACACCGCGTCGAGGTCGGCTCGGCGCGCGACCTCGCTGTGTCGCGGCTCGGCATCGACCCGACACGCGACCTGGGCATCGACGACTGGCTCTCGCTGACCGGCCAGGCCGTGCTGGAGACCACGGCCGGCGCCGTCTTCAGCGACGACGCCGGCGAGCTGGACGGCATACGTCGTCGGCTCGTCTGGTATCCCGACGACCTCTGGCGTCACCTCGTGGCGACCGACTGGGCGCGGCTGCGCCAGGAGCTGCCGTTCGTGGGGCGCACCGGGGAGCGCGGCGACGACCTGGGCTCACGCGTCATCGCGGCCCGGCTGGTCCACGTGGCGATGCACCTCGCGCACCTGATCGAACGTCGGTGGCCGCCCTACGCGAAGTGGCTCGGCACGAGCCTGCTGGCGCTCCCTGAGGGGTCGGCGGTCACAAGACCGCTGACCGAGGCCGTCTCGACCACGAGCTGGAGGGATCGTGAGGCGGGCCTCGTCGAGGCACTGCGCCTGCTGACGGACATCCAGCGAACAGCGGGCCTGCCAGCCGTGGCCGATCCGATCGAGCCGTTCTGGGACCGGCCGTACCTCGCAGTGCGGGAGGAGGTGGTGCGGCTGCTGGAGGAGTCTGTGACCGACGCTGACGTGCAGGCGCTGCCCCGTGGCGTCGGGTCGGCGGAACAGTGGAGCGAGAACGTCGACGTCCTCGTCGACGCCGCGCGTCGACGGCCTCGCGGAGGTGCCCCCCGCTCGGGGGTTCATCCGTCAGGTGACCGCGCCACGCTCGGCGAACTCGGGCCGCTCGTACTCGCGCCCGTCGAGCACCTCCTTGACGTGCACGGCGGCCCGGACGGCGTCGACGTGGGTCACGTAGAGGGGGGCGAAGCCGAGCCGAATGATGTCGGGCTCGCGGAAGTCGCCGATGACGCCGCGGGCGATGAGCGCCTGCACCACGGCGAACGCCTCGGGGTGGCGCAGCGAGACCTGTGAGCCGCGCCGAGCCGGGTCGCGCGGCGTCGCCAGCGGCAGGTCCACACCGAGCTCGTCGAGGGCGTCGACGAACGTGCCGGTCACCGACAGCGACACGGCGCGCACGTCGGCGGGGGAGAGCCCGTCGTACGCGGTGAGCGCGGCCTCGAGGGCCAGCACCGACAGCAGCGGCGGAGTGCCGACCCGGGCACGCGTGATGCCGGGGGCCGGCTCGTAGTCGGGCCTCATCTCGAACGGGCGTGCGTGGCCCTGCCAGCCGGTGAGCGGCTGGTCGAAGTCGTCCTGGTGGCGCTGCGCCACGTAGAGGAAGGCCGGCGCACCCGGACCGCCGTTGAGGTACTTGTAGCCGCAGCCGACGGCCAGGTCGGCGCCTCCGGCGTCGAGGTCGACCTCGAGCACCCCCGCCGAGTGGCACAGGTCCCAGCAGGCCAGCGCACCGACCGCGTGGGCGGCCGAGGTGATGGCGCGGAGGTCCCACACCTCACCGGTGCGATAGTCGACGCTCGAGTACGACGCCAGGGCCAGGGCCTCGCCGATCTCGGCGATCGCGGCCACGGCGTCCCGCGGGTGGACGCGCCGGACCTCCAACCCGGCCAGCGCGGCGGCCGACTCGGTCATGTAGAGGTCGGTGGGGAACGAGTCGGGGTCGGTGAGCACCACGTGGCGTCCCGGGCGCAGACGCCCGGCTCCGACCACCGCCTTGAAGAGGTTGACCGAGGTCGAGTCCGTGACGACGACCTGGCCGGGTGCGGCCCCGACGATGTGGCCCACGGCGTCGCCGACGCGTGTCTGGGCACCCCACCAGTCGGCCTCGTTCCACGAACGGATGAGGCGCTCGCCCCACTGCCGGTGCATGACGTCGTCGACGACGGCCGGCACGGCACGGGGGAGGGCTCCGAGCGAGTTGCCGTCGAGGTAGATGAGGCCGTCGGGCAGGTCGAAGAGGTCGCGCGTTCCCCGAAGGGGCGACTCGGCGTCGGCGCGTTCGGCGCGGGCGAGAAGGGCGTCGTGGGTCTGCACCGTCGTCATGGCCGCAACGTAGCCGGTGGCCGCGAGGAGATGTCAGGGGACCTCCCGGGATCGTCTCGCATCCCAGACGGTTCGTCGCCCTCGGGCATCGCGAGGCCCCGCGACGAACTGGCCGCCGGCCCGCCCTACGCTTGCCCGGTGAGCACCACGACCACGAGCGGCGAGACCGTCACCCAGCCTGCACCCGCCCAGACGGTGCGGATCGGCGTCCTCGCCGTGCAGGGCGACGTGCGCGAGCACCTCGCCGCCCTGACCGCGCTCGGGGCCGAGGCCGTCACCGTGCGCAGACCGTCCGAGGTGGAGCAGATCGACGGTCTCGTCATCCCCGGCGGCGAGTCGACCGTCATGGACAAGCTCGTGCGCGCCTTCGAGCTGCGGGAACCCCTGGTGCGCCGCATCGCCGAGGGCATGCCCGCGTACGGCTCGTGCGCCGGGATGATCATGCTCGCCGACCGCATCGTCGACGCCCGACCCGACCAGCAGACGCTCGGGGGTCTCGACGTCACGGTCCGCCGCAACGCCTTCGGCCGCCAGGTCGACTCGTTCGAGCAGGACCTCGAGTACGTGTGGTCCGACCCCGACTCGAGCGGCACCGTGCACGCCGTCTTCATCCGCGCACCCTGGGTCGAGGAGGCCGGCGCGGACGTGCAGGTGCTCGCCCGCGTGAGCGAGGGCGCCGCCGCCGGTAGGATCGTCGCGGTCCGGCAGGGCAACCTCATGGCCACCTCGTTCCACCCCGAGGTGGGTGGCGACCGCCGGATCCACGCCGAGTTCGTCTCGATCGTCAGAGCGCACCGACTCCAGCAGTCCGGTGCCAGCCAGTCACCGGAACGCGAGGACACTGCATGAGCGGCCACTCCAAATGGGCCACCACGAAGCACCAGAAGGCGGCCAAGGACGCCAAGCGCGGCAAGCTCTTCGCCAAGCTCATCAAGAACATCGAGGTCGCGGCCCGTCAGGGCGGCGCTGACCCCACCGGCAACCCGACCCTCTACGACGCCATCCAGAAGGCGAAGAAGACGTCGGTGCCCAACGACAACATCGACCGTGCGGTCAAGCGCGCCTCCGGCGCCGAGGCCGGTGCGGCCGACTGGCAGACGATCATGTACGAGGGCTACGCACCCAACGGTGTCGCGGTGCTCATCGAGTGCCTCACCGACAACCGCAACCGCGCCGCCGCCGAGGTGCGCACGGCACTGACCCGCAACGGTGGCCAGCTGGCCGACCCGGGGTCGGTGTCCTACGTCTTCAACCGCAAGGGTGTCGTGACCGTCCACAAGGAGGCCGGCTCCGAGGACGACATCCTCGAGGTCGTGCTCGAGGCGGGCGCCGAGGAGGTCAACGACAACGGCGACACCTGGGAGATCATCTCCGAGGCCACCGACTTCGTCGCGGTCCGCAAGGCCATCCAGGACGCCGGCATCGACTACGAGTCGGCCGAGGCCTCGTTCGTCCCGAACCTGCAGGTCCCGCTCGACCTCGACGGCGCGAAGAAGATGATCCGTGTCATCGAGGCGCTCGAGGACAGCGACGACGTGCAGAACGTCTTCGCCAACGGCGACATCCCCGACGACGTGCTGGCCCAGCTCGACGAAGAGGAGTGAGCTCGGCGGAGCCGAGCCGCGGAGGCACGCCGGTGACCGGCGTGCCTCCCGTCCTTTCGGGGGAGGGCGGTTAGCGTTGTCCCGAACACCTGTTCGCATCAGCTCGCCGTCCGACCCGCAGCCCAGGAGGTATGCCGTGCGCGTCCTCGCGGTCGACCCCGGCCTGACCCGCTGCGGCGTCGGTGTCGTCGACGGCGTGCCGGGGCGGCGGCTGTCGCTCGTCGAGGTCGGCGTCATCCGCACGCCGTCGAGCGACCCGACGCCGAAGCGCCTCGTCGCCGTCGAGGACGAGATGCGGCAGTGGTTCGAGCGGCACCGGCCCCAGGCCGTCGCCATCGAGCGGGTCTTCGCCGACACCAACGTCTCGACCGTCATGGGCACCGCCCAGGTCACCGGCATCGTCATGATCCTCGCCGAGCGGCTCGGGCTGCCCGTCACGCTCCACACGCCCACCGAGGTCAAGGCCGCGGTGAGCGGCAGCGGCCGCGCCGACAAGGCGCAGGTGACCACGATGGTGACGAGGCTGCTCGGGCTCGACACCCCGCCGAAGCCGGCCGACGCCGCCGACGCCCTGGCGCTCGCGATCTGCCACGTCTGGCGCGGCGGCACCCAGAGCCGGCTCGAGCAGGCCCGCCTCGACGTGCTCGCGCGTACGGGCACCGGGGGCGGCGGCATACCCCGTCGACTTCCTCGTGCTGGGGCACCCGCCGAGCGGCGCCTGCGCACCGCTGCCGCCGCCCGATCCGCACGCTCGGCCCCGCAGTCGCGCCCGAGCCCGACCGACCCTGGAGCCCAACCCCGATGATCGCCTCGCTCTCCGGCACCGTTCTCAAGGTCGGCCTCGACTCCGTCGTGGTCGGCGTCGGCGGCGTCGGCATGCTCGTTCACACGACGCCCGCGACGGCGACGTCGGTGCGGCTCGGGCAGCCCACCGAGCTGGCCACCAGCCTCGTCGTCCGCGAGGACTCCTTGACCCTCTACGGCTTCGCCACCGACGACGAGAAGCACGTCTTCGAGACGGTACAGACCGTCTCGGGCGTCGGGCCGCGGCTCGCCCTGGCAGTCCTCGCCGTGCACACGCCCGACGCGGTCCGGGTGGCGCTCGGCACGGGCGACCTCGTCGCCCTGACCAAGGTGCCCGGCATCGGCAGGAAGGGCGCCGAGCGCCTGGTTCTCGAGCTCAAGGACAAGCTCGGCGCGCTACCGGGCACGGGCGGCGTGGCCGAGCCCGTCGCCCTGGACACCGGCGAGGCGTGGCGCGAGCAGGTGGGCGAGGCCCTCGTCGGGCTCGGCTGGACGGCTCGTCAGGCCGACGACGCGCTCGACAAGGTCGCCCCGCTGGCCGCCGACGGTGCCGGTGTCTCCGCCCTGCTGCGGGCCGCCCTGCAGGAGCTCGGACGATGAGCGTCGACCGCTCCTGGGACGTCGACGAGGCGCCCGACACCTGGCACGACGGCTACGACGCGACCGCCCGCATCGTCGACGCCGGCAGCGACACCGACGAGCGCCAGGTCGAGGCGGCGCTGCGGCCCAAGCGCCTCGACGACTTTCCCGGGCAGCCCCGCGTGCGTGAGCAGCTCGGCCTCGTCCTCAAGGCGGCGCGGCGCCGCGGCACCCCGCCTGACCACGTGCTGCTCTCCGGTCCGCCCGGCCTCGGCAAGACGACGCTGGCCATGATCGTCGCGAGCGAGCTCGAGCAGCCGATCCGCATCACGTCCGGGCCGGCGATCCAGCACGCCGGAGACCTCGCGTCGGTCCTCTCCTCGCTCGCGGAGGGCGAGGTGCTCTTCCTCGACGAGATCCACCGCATGTCGCGCTCCGCCGAGGAGATGCTCTATCTCGCGATGGAGGACTTCCGCGTCGACGTCATCATCGGCAAGGGCCCGGGCGCGACGGCGATCCCGCTGGAGCTGCCGCCGTTCACGGTCGTCGGGGCGACGACGCGGGCCGGCCTGCTGCCGGCCCCGCTGCGCGACCGGTTCGGCTTCACCGGACACCTCGACTACTACACGGCCGCCGACCTCGTGACGATCCTGCACCGGTCGGCCCGGCTGCTCGGGCTCGACGCCGACGACGACGGCATCCGCGAGATCTCGCTCCGCTCGCGCGGCACCCCCCGCATCGCCAACCGCCTGCTGCGACGCGTACGTGACTGGGCCCAGGTGCACGGCGACGGCCGGGTCACCCACGCTGCCGCCCGGCAGGCCCTCGAGCTCTTCGACGTCGACGAGCGCGGGCTCGACCGTCTCGACCGCGCTGTCCTGGAGGCGCTCTGCCGCCGGTTCAACGGTGGACCGGTCGGTCTCTCGACCCTCGCGGTGGCCGTGGGGGAGGAGCCCGACACCGTCGAGACCGTCGCCGAGCCCTACCTCGTGCGCGAGGGTTTCATGGTGCGTACGCCGCGCGGACGGGCCGCCTCGACGCTCGCCTGGGAGCACCTCGGCCTCACACCCGCTGTCGACGCGCAGTCGATGTGGTCCGCGACCCTGCCCATCGAGGAGTCCGGCGGAGGCCGTTTCGACTCGTGACGCCCCGATCCAGCGGGCGCCGCGGGGCGGCGGGTGGCCCCCTCGGGCGCGACCAAAACGTGACACGGGCTTGCGTCGCGAGGCCTCCCTTGGTCTGACAAACTGCACCGGCGCACGTAGACTCCTGCGGGCACCATCGCCGCTGCCGCGGCACCATCCGGTGCTCCCGGTCGTTGACGCGAGACCCGACCCGAACCGAAGGGTCGAGGTGTGCGCCAGACAACCGACGAAGACACGAAGGACTGAGCTGACATGAACAACAACGGGGCCTTCTCGTTGCTGATTTTCGCGCTGCCCCTGCTGCTGCTGGGCTGGCTGTTCTTTACCCAGAACAAGCGGATGAAGCAGATGCGCGAGTTCAGCTCGTCGCTCAACGTCGGCGACCACGTGGTCACCTCGTCCGGGGTGTACGGCACCGTCAAGCACCTCGACGACAGCACCGCCTGGCTCGAGATCGCCGAGGGCACCACGGTCCGCTTCGACCGCCGGGCCATCGCGATGAAGCAGGCCGACGCCGCCTCGACGCCCGGCGCGCCGGCGGCGCAGGGCACCACGGGCAACGACACCGTGCCCGACGACGCCACGGACGCTCCCGGTCCGCAGCAGAACGGTCAGTGAGGGTTTCGTGGCACGCAGCTCCACCAAGAAGTCGGCGAGACGCAGCCTCCTGGCGCTGATCGTCGTCATCCTCGGCCTCGGCGGCCTCGTCGGCGGCCTCACCGCGTGGGGTGGCGGCTCGGCCACCCCGAGGCTGGGCCTCGACCTCGAGGGCGGCACGGAGCTCGTGCTCCAGCCCGTCCTCGTCGGCACCGAGAAGATCAACGAGGGCCAGGTCAACCGCGCGGTCGACATCATCCGCCAGCGCATCGACGCCAACGGCGTCTCCGAGGCCGAGATCGCCACCCAGGGCGGCCAGAACATCGTCGTGTCGATCCCGGGGTCGCCGTCACCGGAGCAGCTCGACGCCATCCGCAAGCCGTCGCAGCTGCGGTTCCGCGCCGTGTACGTCCAGGCGCTCGACACCAACGCGACGCAGGTCAAGCCGGGCGGTGGCGCCACCGGCACCCCGACCCCGACCGGCACCGCGACCACCCCTGCCACCGGCACGCCCTCCGCCACGGGCGCCGCGACCCCGTCGACGTCCGCGACGGCCCAGAACGGCGCCGTTCCCGACGCCCTGCGTGCGGCCACGACCCCGGCGACACCCACCGGCACGGCCACCGCGAAGCCCACCACGCCGGCCCCCGCCGCAACGACCACCGCGCCGGCTGCGCCCACCGAGGCGCAGACCGAGGCCGCCGTCAAGGCCCAGGCCGTCAAGGGCCTCACGGGTATCGGCTGGGCCCAAGCCAAGGCCGACGAGGCAGCGACCAAGGTCGCCAAGCAGTACGTCGCGCTGAACTGCTCGACCCCGGGCGCCATCGACAAGATCGTCGACGACCCCGACCAGCCGATCGCCACCTGCGGCGACGACCGCACGACGAAGTACGTCCTCGGTCCGAGCGAGATCAACGGCAGCGAGATCGCCGACGCGAGCAGCGGCTACCAGCCCGGCCCGAACGGCCAGCCCACCTCGATCGTCGAGGTCGCGCTGTCGTTCAAGGACACCGGTAAGGCCAAGTTCGCGGCCGTCACCAAGCGCCTCTACGGGCTGCAGTCCGAGCCGCCGCTCGACCAGTTCGCCGTCGTGCTCGACAAGAGCGTCATCACGGCACCGCAGGCCCGTGCCGTCATCTCCGACGGTCGCGCCTCGATCACCGGGTCGTTCACCATCGACTCGGCCAAGCAGCTCGCCGAGCAGCTGAAGTTCGGCGCCCTGCCCATCTCGTTCGCGCTGCAGACGCAGGACAACATCACGCCCCAGCTCGGTGAGGAGCAGCTGCGCATCGGCCTGCTCGCCGGGTTCGTCGGCCTGCTGCTCGTCGTCGTCTACTCGCTGTTGCAGTACCGCGCCCTCGGGTTCGTCACCGTCGCCTCGCTCGTCGTCGCGTCGGTTATCACCTACCTCGCGGTCACGGTGCTCGGCACGACGCACGGCTTCCGCCTGACGATGGCCGGGGTCACCGGCCTCATCGTCGCGATCGGTGTCACCGCCGACAGCTTCATCGTCTACTTCGAGCGCATCCGCGACGAGGTGCGCGACGGGCGTCCGCTCGTCGCTGCCGTCGAGACGGGCTGGAAGCGCGCACGGCGGACGATCATCGCGGCCGACGCCGTCAACTTCATCGCTGCCGGCGTGCTCTACTTCCTCGCCTCGAGCAACGTGCGCGGCTTCGCCTTCACCCTCGGCCTGACGACGCTCATCGACCTCGCGGTCGTGATGCTCTTCACCCACCCGACGGTGCAGCTGCTCGCCCGCACGAAGTTCTTCGGCGGTGGCCACAGGTGGTCGGGTCTCGACCCGCAGCGCCTCGGCGCCAAGGAGACCCTCCGTTACCGCGGCCGCGGCCAGTTCGGGACGGCCGGCACCCAGCGCCCGCCCGCCACCGTGGGCTCGGCCCGCGTCGCCGAGGGGAAGGCCCAGGCATGATCAACTTCGCTCAGGTCGGCAACGACCTCTACACGGGCAAGCGCTCGATCGAGTTCATCAAGCGCCAGAAGACCTGGTACGCCGTCTCGGCCGTGCTCATCGCACTCGCCCTCGTCGGCATCTTCGTCAAGCACCTCAACTTCGGCATCGAGTTCAGCGGTGGCTCGGAGTTCCGCGTGCAGGGTGTGACGAACAGCCAGGACTACGAGCAGAAGGCGCAGACCGCCATCGGCGCCGCCGGCATCGACGGCAACGTCGTGTCGACGATCGTCGGCCAGAACACCGTCCGTGTTCAGTCCGAAGCCGCCTCCGAGCGCACCGACGAGGCGTCCACCGCCCTCGCCAAGGAGTTCGGGGTGCCCACGAGCTCGGTGAGCGCCTCGCTCATCGGGCCGAGCTGGGGCCAGTCGGTGAGCCAGCAGGCGATCCAGGGCCTCATCGTCTTCCTCATCCTCGTGACCATCGTGATGGCGCTCTACTTCCGCACGTGGAAGATGGCCGTCGCAGGACTCGTGGCGCTGCTGCACGACCTCGTCATCACGGTCGGCATCTACGCCCTCTTCGGGTTCGAGATCACGCCGTCGTCGATGATCGGCTTCCTGACGATCCTCGGCTACTCGCTCTACGACACAGTCGTCGTCTTCGACAAGGTGCGCGAGAACACCGCCGAGGCCTTCCGCACCAAGCGGATGACCTACTCGGCGGCGGCCAACCTCGCCGTCAACCAGACGCTGGTGCGCTCGATCAACACCACGGTCGTCGCGCTGCTGCCGATCGCGGCCGTCCTCGTCGTCGGCTTCACGCTGCTGGGCCCCGGCACGCTGCTCGACCTGTCGCTCGCCCTCTTCATCGGTATCGGTGTCGGCGCCTACTCGTCGATCTTCATCGCCACCCCGCTGCTCGTCGACCTTCGTCGCAACGAGCCGGCCGTCCGCGAGCTCGACAAGTACGTCGCGCGGCACGGCGCCAAGGCGGTCGCCGAGCGTGCCCCCGAGCTCTCCGACGAGGCAGGCGAGCCGGTGCCGGTCGGGTCCGACTCGACCGGCGCTGCCGCCACCGCGGGCCTGCCCGACGGGGCCCCGCGACCCGTGCACAAGTACGCCCAGGCCGCGGGCCCGCGCAACCAGCCGAAGCGCGCTCCCAAGTCCCGCCGCTGACACGGGTGGCCCGCCACGCGGGCCACCCGTCCGCGTTCCGCTCTCGACACCCAGCAGGAGACGGCGTGAGCCAGACCAGTGACCTCGTGGCCGCGAGGGTCCGCGACGTGCCCGACTTCCCGAAGCCGGGCATCGTGTTCAAGGACATCGCGCCGCTCCTGGCCGACGGGGCGGCCTTCAGGTCGCTCGTCGACGACATCGCCCAGCGCTACACGGGCCAGGTCGACGTCGTCGCCGGCATCGAGGCACGCGGCTTCATCTTCGGGGCGCCGGTGGCCCTTGCCCTGGGTGTCGGCTTCGTGCCGATCCGCAAGGCCGGCAAGCTCCCCGGCGACACCATCGCCTCGACGTACTCCCTCGAGTACGGCAGCGCCGAGGTCGAGGTGCAGTCCGACGCCTTCGCGTCCGGCGCCCGCGTGCTGCTCATCGACGACGTGCTCGCGACGGGCGGAACCGCAGCAGCCGCCTGCGACCTCATCGAGCGCGGCGGAGCCAAGGTGAGCGCCATCGAGTTCGTCATCGAGCTCGGCTTTCTCGACGGGCGCGACCGCCTCCCGCAGCGGCCCGTCAACGCCATCCTCACGGTGTGACCACGAGCAGAACGCCTAGACTCTCTTCATGAGCGAGGACGTCCGCAGCGAGCTGTCCACCCCGTCGCGGGTGCGCGCCCGCTTCGCGCGCTTCGGGGCGGCCCGCCCCGCGGGAAACCCCGTCCTCGAGCCGCTCATGACGGCTGTCCGGCAGAACCACCCCAAGGCCGACCTTTCGGTCATCGAGCGGGCGTATGCCGTCGCGGAGCACGCGCACGACGGCCAGATGCGCAAGAGCGGTGACGCGTACATCACGCACCCGCTCGCCGTCACGACGATCCTCGCCGAGCTCGGCATGACGCCCCCGACCCTCGCGGCGGCGCTGCTGCACGACACCGTCGAGGACACGGCATACGGCCTCGACGAGCTGCGACGCGACTTCGGCGACGAGATCGCGATGCTCGTCGACGGCGTCACCAAGCTCGACAAGGTCACCTACGGCGAGGCCGCGCAGGCCGAGACCGTGCGCAAGATGGTCATCGCGATGGCGCGCGACATCCGGGTGCTCGTCATCAAGCTCGCCGACCGGCTCCACAACGCCCGCACCTGGCGCTACGTCAGCCCCGAGTCGGCCAAGCGCAAGGCCAACGAGACGCTCGAGATCTACGCACCGCTCGCACACCGCCTCGGCATGAACACCATCAAGTGGGAGCTCGAGGACCTCTCGTTCGCGACGCTCTACCCGAAGGTCTACGACGAGATCGTGCGTCTCGTGGCCGAGCGGGCCCCGGCTCGCGAGGAGTACCTCGCGGGCGTGCGCGGCCAGGTCACCGAGGACCTCACCGCCGCCAAGATCAAGGCAGTCGTCACGGGCCGTCCGAAGCACTACTACTCCGTGTACCAGAAGATGATCGTGCGCGGCCGTGACTTCGAGGAGATCTACGACCTCGTCGCGGTCCGCGTGCTCGTCGACACGGTGCGCGACTGCTACGCGGCGCTGGGCGCCCTTCACTCGCGGTGGAACCCGGTTCCCGGCCGGTTCAAGGACTACATCGCGATGCCGAAGTTCAACATGTACCAGTCGCTGCACACGACCGTGATCGGCCCGCAGGGCAAGCCGGTCGAGATCCAGATCCGCACCCACACGATGCACCGTCGCGCCGAGTACGGCGTCGCGGCCCACTGGAAGTACAAGGACCAGACGAACGGCGGAGGCGCGGCGCGCCCCGGCGAGATCACGCCCCAGAACGACATGGCCTGGCTGCGCCAGCTGCTCGACTGGCAGCGCGAGACCGAGGACCCCGGCGAGTTCCTCGACTCCCTGCGCTTCGAGATGGGCAGCAGCGAGGTCTACGTCTTCACCCCCAAGGGCTCCGTCGTGGCGCTGCCGATGGGTGGCACGCCCGTCGACTTCGCGTACGCCGTGCACACCGAGGTCGGCCACCACTGCATCGGTGCCCGCGTCAACGGCCGGCTCGTGCCGCTCGAGTCGACCCTCGAGAACGGCGACGTCGTCGAGGTGCTCACGTCGAAGGCCGACGGGGCCGGGCCGTCGCGCGACTGGCTGCAGTTCGTCAAGAGCCCGCGGGCCCGCAACAAGATCAAGCAGTGGTTCAGCAAGGAGCGCCGCGAGGAGGCCATCGAGGCCGGCAAGGACTCCATCGCCAAGGCGCTGCGCAAGCAGAACCTCCCGCTGCAGCGGCTCATGAGCCACGAGTCGATGACAGCCGTCGCCACCGACCTGCGCTACCAGGACATCGAGGCGCTGTATGCCGCGGTGGGCGAGGGGCACGTCTCCGCCCAGCACGTGGTCGGCAAGGTCGTCGCGTCGATGGGCGGCGTCGATGGCGCCACCGAGGACCTCGCCGAGGCCACGGTCCCGACGAGGGCTGCCAGCCGTCGACGTACCGGTGACCCCGGTGTCGTCGTGGTCGGCACGGCCGACGTCTGGGTCAAGCTCGCGAAGTGCTGCACGCCCGTGCCCGGCGACCCGATCATCGGGTTCGTCACCCGCGGCAACGGCGTCTCGGTGCACCGCGTCGACTGCACGAACGCCGACCAGCTCACGGCCAACCCCGAGCGTCTCATCGACGTCGAGTGGGCGCCGAGCTCGGCCAGCGTCTTCCTCGTCCAGCTGCAGGTCGAGGCGCTCGACCGCAACCGGCTGCTGAGCGACGTCACGCGCGTGCTGTCCGACCAGCACGTCAACATCCTGTCGGCCTCGGTGCAGACCTCACGGGACCGCGTGGCGATCTCGCGGTTCACCTTCGAGATGGGCGACCCGACGCACCTCGACCACGTCATCAAGGCGGTGCGGCGCATCGACGGCGTCTTCGACGTCTACCGCGTCAACGGCAGCAAGTCCACCGACGCCGTCATGCGCTCCTGACCCCACAGATCAACGGTCGAGTGGCCACCATGTGCCGCCTGTCCGACGTCGAGAGGCCAGCTCCTGCGGGCAGGAGCTGGCCTCTCGACGGTTGGGGGTGGGGCGCGCGTCAGCCGCCGAACTCTGCGACGCCGGCCCGGGCCTGGTCGAGCCAGACCTGACGGGCCTCGAGGGCCTCACGGGCCTTGCGCACCTTGCTGGCGTTGCCGGACGCCTCGGCCTTCGCCAGGTCGTCCTCGAGGTCGGCGACGGCGCGCTCGAGCTGGTCGACCATCGCCTTGGCGCGGGCAGCCACCTCGGGGTTGCTCGACTTCCACTTGCGGTCCTCGGCGTCGCGCACGGTCTGCTCGACCCGGCGCATGGCCTTCTCGACGCGCTCCATGTCGGCGCGCGGCACCTTGCCCGCCGCGTCCCACTTGTCCTGGATGACGCGCAGCTGCGCCTTGGCCTTCTCGAGGTCGGTGACCGGCAGGATCGCCTCCGCCTCGGCGAGCAGGCCCTCCTTGACGGTGAGGTTGCCGCGGAACTGCTCCTCCTCGGCGGCGACGACCTCGTCCTTGGCGGCGAAGAACGCGTCCTGGGCCGCCTTGAACCGCGCCCACAGCTTGTCGTCGTCGGAACGGCTCGCCCGACCCGCGCGGCGCCACTCGTCCATGAGGCGCTTGAACGCGCCTGCGGTGGCAGCCCAGTCGGTGCTCGTCGCCAGCTTCTCGGCCTCGCCGACGAGGCGCTCCTTGGCCGACTTGGCGTCGGCGTGCGCCGCGTCGAGGCCGGCGAAGTGGCTCCGGCGGGCCTTGTCGAACCCGTTCCGGGCAGCGCTGAAACGCTGCCACATGGCTGACTCGGTCTCTCGGTCGAGGCGCGTGGCTGCGCGCTGGTGCGCCTTCCACTCGTCGAGCAGCTCGCGCATGCGGGCGCCGCTGCTCTTCCACTGGATGCGGCTCTCGGGCTGGGCAGCGATCGCCTCGGCCTCGGCCACGATCTTCTCGCGCTCCGCGGTGGCCGCGGCCCGGGCCTCGGCCCGGTGCTGCTGCTCGACGTTTCGCTTGGCCGCAAGGCCCGACTGGATCTCGTCGAGCTTGCTCGCGAGGGCATCGAGGTCGCCGACGACGGTGGCGTCCTTGACCTGTGCCGCAAGGGTCTTCAGCCCCTCGGCGATGTCCTTGGACGGGACCTCGGGCTGCCCGAGGCGCTGTTCGAGGAGCACCGCGGAGGCGAAGAGCTCGTCGTACTTGCGCGCGAAGTAGGTCAGCGCCTCGGCGTCGCTGGCGCCGGGGTAGGAGCCGACCTCCTGCTCGCCCTCCTTGGTGCGCACGAAGACGGTGCCGTTCTCGTCGACGCGACCGAAGGCCGCTGACGCCGAGTGGTCGGTCGTGATGGCCGGGGGAGCGACGGTGGTCACCGCAGGGTGCGGAACGGCCTTGGCCAGGGCCGCCGGCGTCGGGATCGCCGACGGCTTGGGCACTGACGCGGGCGTCGGCACTGGTGCCGGCGCGGGGGTGGGCGCCGCGGGCGCAGGCTCGGCCTTGGCGGCGGGCTCCGTGGCGGGCTCCGTGGCGGGCTCCGTGGCGGGCTCCTCGACAGCCGACTCGGACGCCTCGGGCTCGGGAACGGGAGCCCCCTCAACGGCCTCGGGCTGGGTGCCGGCCGGCTCGGACGCCTCCGGCTCGGCAACCGGAGCCGGCTCAGCCGCCTCGGGCTCGGTGACGGCCGGCTCGGACGCATCCGGCTCCGCAGCGGGAGCCGCCTCAACGGCCTCGGGCTCGGTGTCGGCCGGCGCGGACGCCTCCGGCTCCGCAGCGGGTGCCGCCTGTTCGGCCTCGAGCTCCCTCGCCGACACCGCGTCCCCCGACTCCGTCGACGCCACCGAGTCCACGGCGTCCGCCGTATCTGCGGCCGCGGCGTCGTCGGCCGTCGCCGTGGGTGCCGACGGCGTGGGTGCCGACGGCGTGGACGAGTCGGACGGCTCCGAGGGCGCCGGGGCCTGCGCGCCGGTGGTCTCGTCGGGCTCGGGCTGGTTCATGTCGGTCATGCCTTCTTCTCCGTCACGCTGACGCTGAGGATGCTGATCGGGTTCACGGGCGTCGGCTGGCCTGCAGTGACCAGGCCGCCCGCCGCAATCTTGTCGACGATGTCCAGACCCTTGGTCACCTTCCCGAAGATCGTGTAGCCGCCACCCTCGGTGGGCAACTGGGTTTCCTTGTAGGTGATGAAGAACTGGCCGCCGTTGGAGTTGGGGTCCTGCATGCGCGCCATGGCCAGCACGCCACGGGGGTACTTCCCGTCGGCCGGAGCGTTCTCGATGCCGAACTGGTACCCGGGGCCGCCCTCACCGCTGCCAGTGGGGTCACCGCACTGGAGCACGTAGATGCCCTCGGTGGTGAGGCGGTGGCAGGGGCTCGGGGCCCAGTAGCCGGTCTTGGCGAGGTTGAGGAACGAGGCGACCGTCTGGGGGGCCTTGGTGCCGTCGAGCTCCATGGTGATGGTGCCGCAGGTGGTCTTCACCGTGGCGACGAAGGTCTTGCCGGCGGCCTCGGCCTTGGGCGGCACCGTCGACTGCTGCTTCGGGTTGGCCTGGTTGGCCGGGGGAGCGGTGCACCCGGCCGCCAGCTTCTGGCCGGCCACGAGGCCGCCCTTCGAGGTCGGGGTCGCGCCTGCCGTCGGCGTGGCGGAGGGATTCGCGCTCGCCGCGGCCGGCGTGTCGGAGCTGCCGATGAGCTTCGGCACGACGATCACGGCTGCGATGACGAGGATGACCGCGAGGATCACGCCGAAGACCTGCTTGTCGCGCGTCGAGTCGCTCACCGGCGGCTTCGCTGTCTTCTGCTGCTCTTCGTGGCGGCGGCGCGCACGTGCGCGTTCCTGCTCTTTGGTCACTGACCTCTCCTCGTACGGGCCACATGGGTTGTCCCCGGGCGTCCGGTCATTTTATGGAACGACTGCTGAGCGTACGCAGCGGGACGGGTCACGAGTCCGTGACAACTCCCTTCTGACCGGCGGATTTACGCCCGCAGGCTCGCCGGACGGCATACGCCAGCGTGCGGGACAGGCGCCGACGCCCCGCCCGACGCCCGTCCGACGCCCGTCCGACGCCCCGCCCGACGCCCGTCCGACCACGTATGCCGTGTGCCCCGCAGGTGCGCCCTCGCTAGGCTCCGAGCGTGCTGACGATCGCGTTCCCCGCCCAGGCGTTCGACACCAACTGCTACGTGCTGGCGCCCGGCGCGGGGGAGGAGTGCCTCATCGTCGACCCCGGCGTCGGCGTGGAGGAGACGCTGCGCGAGGTGCTGAACGAGCACCGTCTCCGCCCCGCTGCGGTGCTGCTCACCCACGGGCACGTCGACCACGTCTACTCGGTCACGCCGGTGTGCGGGGCCGACACCGCGGCGTACATCCACCCGGACGACCGCTACCGGCTGCACGACCTGCTGGCCCGCAGCAACCCGGGTCTCGTCGCGATGCTCGAGCAGCAGTTCGGCACGGCCGCGACGTGGACCGAGCCGACCAACGTCGTCGAGATCGTCGACGGCACGAGGCTGTCGCTGGCAGGCATGGACGTCGACGTGCTGCACGCTCCCGGGCACACGGAGGGCTCGGTGATGTTCGGGCTGGACCGGGTTCCCGACGGCATCCGCGACCAGGTCGACGTCGACCGCACCATGGTGACCGGCGACGTGCTCTTCGCCGGGTCCATCGGGCGCACCGACCTGCCGGGAGGAGACGCCGCAGCGATGCAGCGCAGCCTGCGCGACAAGGTGCTGCCGCTTCCCGACACGACGCTCGTGCTCCCCGGCCACTACCAGGCCACGACGATGGCCCAGGAGCGCGCCACCAACCCCTACCTGAAAGACTTGTCCGCGTGAGCACCTCCCAGCCGAAGGCCACGAAGGTCCTGCCGATCAGTGGCTTCCCCGAGTACCTCCCGTCCGAGCGCATCGTCGAGCAGCGGTTCCTCGACGTCATCCGTGAGACGTTCGAGCTGCACGGCTTCTCGTCGGTCGAGACGCGCTCGATCGAGCCGATCGAGCGGCTGAGCTCCCAGGGCGAGGACGCCGACAAGGAGATCTACGCGGTCTCGCGGCTCGCCGGCGGCAGTGACGACGACGCTCGCTGGGGTCTGCACTTCGACATGACCGTGCCGTTCGCGCGCTACGTCCTCGAGAACGCCGGCAAGCTCTCGTTCCCCTTCCGGCGCTACCAGATCCAGAAGGCGTGGCGCGGCGAGCGGCCACAGGAGGGCCGCTACCGGGAGTTCACCCAGGCCGACATCGACGTCGTCGACGTGGGCGACCTGTCGTCGCACTTCGAGGCGGAGATGCCCCTGGTCATCGCCGACGTCTTCAGCAAGTTCCCGGTCGGCGACTTCGTCATCCAGGTCAACGACCGCAAGATCCCGAACGGCTTCTACCAGGGCATCGGCATCACCGACGTCATCGGCACCCTGCGCATCGTCGACAAGCTCGACAAGATCGGCCCCGAGAAGGTCAAGGCGATGCTCCTGGAGGCGGGCGCCACCGACGCGCAGGCCGACCAGTGCCTCGCGCTGGCCGAGATCCGCTCCACCGACCTCGGGTTCGTCGAGCAGGTGCGCGCCCTGGGCGTCCAGCACCCGCTCCTCGAGGAGGGTCTCGAGTCGCTCACCAACGTCATCCGCACCGGCATGGCACACGCGCCGGGCAAGCTCGTCGCGGACCTGCGCATCGCCCGCGGCCTCGACTACTACACCGGAACCGTCTACGAGACGCAGTTCGTCGGGCACGAGTCGTGGGGCTCCTTCTGCTCCGGCGGCCGCTACGACGCTCTCGCCAGCGACGGCCGCACCACCTACCCCGGTGTCGGCATCTCTATCGGCGTCACCCGCATCCTCGGCCTCCTCATCGGTCGGGGCCTCGTGACCGCGTCACGCTCCACGCCTGCTGCGGTGCTCGTCGCCCTCAAGGACGACGAGTCGCGCGACGACGCCGTCGCCGTCGCAACGGCCTTGCGCCGCAGGGGGATCGCCTGCGAGGTGGCGCCCTCGGCCGCCAAGTTCGGCAAGCAGATCCGGTATGCCGAACGCCGCGGCATCCCGTACGTCTGGTTCCCCGGGGCGACCGAGTCGGGCCACGAGGTCAAGGACATCCGCACCGGCACGCAGGTGGCGGCCTCCGCCGACACGTGGGCACCCCCGGCCGATGACCTCGTGCCGACGGTCACCCGCGCCGAACAGGGCTGACCACCCGACCGGTGCCTGCCGTCGGGGACTGAGCACGCCGGCAAGACCGCTTCAGGCACCGGGTGGCGGGCGCAGTCCCTGGTCGCGCAGCTCCAGGTGCGCGAGCCGGCGGATCACGTCTCGGTCCTGACGGCGCCAGGCGCCGACCGGGTCGTCGGAGACCTTCGCCAGAGCGCGCATCGGCTGGTTCGCCATCGCCCGGAGCGCGAACAGGTCGAGGTCCTCGCCCGCGTCGATGAAGCGTTGCGACCGGGTGGCATTGCGTACGAAGCGAACCCGCACGTAGAGCCACACGGCGAGGACGAGCAGGATCGGGACGAGGGCCGTCGCGAAGCCGAGCCCGAGCGCCAGGGACTCGACCGTGTCGGCCATCGAGGTCCCCGCCTGCTGGAGCGTGGTGCCCGATCCGGCAGCCTGGTTCAGCCAGGTCCTCAGCTGGTCGCCGACGAGCGGGATCTGGCCGGCCTGGTCTCCGGCCCCGGTGAGGGCACCGTTGACGGACCGGCCCGCCGACGTGATCGAGTCGGCCGGCGCGCGCAGGCCCTGCACGGTGTCGTGGACCTGCCGGCCGGCATACACCCAGGCGCCGACCCAGAGGAGCATCAGGACGTCGGCCAGGATCTGCCGGGTGCGGCGGGCGGGGCTGTCTGCGTAGAGCTTCACCGGACCATCGTGGCGAACAAGGCGTCGAGGAGCACGTCGCGCACGTCCGGTCGACGCAGACTGCGGACGGCAGGCTCGTCCCTGCCCGGTGACCGCGAGGGGTGCGGTGGCCCCCTCCGGCAGCACGGCACACGGCCGGATGGCAGTAGCACGAGGACGTGACGGGGCCCGGACTGCCGTGGATACAGTTGGCTCGCGGCCCCGCGAGGGGCCCTCGTCCGCCACGGCAACGGCGCCGGGCGGCGTCAGCCCGGAAGGAAGTGCAACAGCATGAAGGTCGGCATCCCACGCGAGGTCAAGAACCACGAGTACCGCGTGGCCATCACACCCTCGGGAGTGCACGAGCTCACCGACCACGGGCACGACGTGTTCGTCGAGAAGGACGCCGGCGTCGGGTCCCAGATCAGCGACGACGACTACGTCGCGGCCGGTGCCCGCATCATCGGCTCGGCCGACGACGTCTGGGGCGAGGCCGACATGGTGCTCAAGGTCAAGGAGCCCGTGGCCGAGGAGTACCACCGCATGCGGGAGGGCCTGACGCTGTTCACCTACCTGCACCTCGCCGCCGACAAGCCGCTCACCGAGGAGCTCGTCAAGCGCAAGGTCACCGGCATCGCGTACGAGACCGTGCAGCTGCCCTCTGGCGGCCTGCCGCTGCTCTACCCGATGTCCGAGGTGGCCGGCTGCCTCGCACCGCAGGTGGGCGCGCACGCGCTCATGCGGGCCCAGGGCGGCCGCGGCGTGCTCATGGGAGGCGTCGGCGGCGTCGCGAACGCCAAGATCGTCATCCTCGGCGCGGGCGTCTCGGGCCAGAACGCCGCCAACATCGCGCTCGGCATGGGCGCCGACGTGACGCTGCTCGACACCGACCTCGACAAGCTGCGCATGTCGTTCTGGCGCTACGACAACCAGGTCCACGGGCTCGCCTCGTCGAAGCTGACGATCCAGGAGCAGGTGCTCCAGGCCGACATGGTCATCGGCGCGGTGCTCATCCCCGGCGCCGCGGCGCCCAAGCTCGTCTCGAACGAGCTGGTGTCGCAGATGAAGCCGGGCTCGGTGCTCGTCGACATCGCGATCGACCAGGGCGGCTGCTTCGAGGACAGCCACGCGACGACGCACGCCGACCCCACGTACCAGGTGCACGGCTCCGTCTTCTACTGCGTGGCCAACATGCCGGGCGCCGTGCCCAACACGTCGACGTACGCCCTGACGAACTCCACTCTCCCGTATGCCGTCAAGCTGGCCAACCAGGGTTGGCGCGACGCGCTCCGCGGCGACCACGCGCTCGGTCTCGGGCTCAACACGCACGACGGCCACGTGACCTACGCCGGCGTCGCCGAGGCGCACGGCATGGCCTCGGTCACCCTCGACGAGGCGCTGTCCTGACGCAGCAGGTCTCCACCGGTCCACCCGCGGCACGGGTCACGCGCCTCGAGCGCGACGTCCGCGGGTGGCTCGACCACGTCCGGGTCGAGAAGGGCGCCTCGGACAACACGCTGAAGTCCTACGCACGCGACCTCCGGAGCTACGTTGCGTTCCTGGCTGCCAAGGGCATCGACGACGCCGCGCGCGTCACGGAGGCGGACGTCGCCGACTTCCTCGCCTCGCTGCGCGAGCGCGGCCTCGCGGCCTCGTCGGCTGCGCGCACCCTGGTCGCGGTCCGTGGCTTCCACCGCTTCCTCGCCCTCGAGGGCGAGGTGCCCGCCGACCCGGCCGCCAACGTCGCCCCACCCAAACCGCCCGCTCGCCTGCCGAAGGCGATCCCGGTGGACGCCGTCGAACGGCTCCTGGCGGCCGCGGCGGTCGGCGACACGCCCGAGTCGCTCCGTGATCGCGCCCTGCTCGAGGTGCTCTACGGCGTGGGCGCCCGCATCAGTGAGGCGGTCGGTCTCGACGTCGACGACCTCGAGGCCGCCGACCCCGCCGACCCGACCGTCGACCCGACCGCGGGCGCGCCCTCGCGCGGGGGAGTCGGCTCCGTGCGGCTGCACGGCAAGGGCGGCAAGGAGCGCGTCGTGCCGGTCGGTCGCTACGCCCTCGAGGCGGTGACGGCATACCTCGTCCGGGGCCGTCCGGCCCTCGCCACGCACGGAAAGGGGGGTCCGGCCCTGTTCCTCAACCAGCGCGGGGCCCGGCTCTCGCGCCAGTCGGCCTGGGCGATCATCCAGCGAGCCGCCGCGCGCGCCGGCCTCGAGCACGTCTCGCCGCACACGCTGCGCCACTCCTTCGCCACCCACCTGCTCGACGGGGGCGCCGACGTGCGCGTCGTCCAGGAGCTGCTCGGGCACGCCTCCGTGACCACGACGCAGATCTACACGATGGTCTCGGTGCACCGACTTCGCGAGGTGTATGCGGGCGCCCACCCCCGTGCCCGCTGATAGGGTCGCACCTGATCAGCGAGAGGCTGACCACAGCATCCCAGGGGCAACGCCGAGCGGAGTGGAACACCCGGTGAACGAGGAGTCACACCAGAGCATGCAGTCCGTGCCGTCCGAAGACCTCGACCCACCCCGCCACCCCACCCTCAGCTCCGTCGCCGTCGCCCAGCTGCCCGGCACCGAGTCGGCAGGCTCGGGTGCGATGGGCCCGACGGGTCGTCCGCTTCCCGACTTCCCCGACCCCGGACCGCTCTCCAGCCACGGTCCGGCGCGCATCATCGCCATGTGCAACCAGAAGGGCGGGGTCGGCAAGACGACGACCACCATCAACCTCGGGGCCGCCCTCGCCGAGCTGGGGCGCAAGGTGCTCGTCATCGACTTCGACCCGCAGGGTGCGCTCTCCGTCGGCCTCGGCGTCAACGCCCAGGAGCTCGACACGACGATCTACAACCTGCTCGTCGAGCGCGGCCACGAGATCCACGAGGTCATCCAGCAGACCCGCACGCCCAACCTCGACCTCGTGCCGGCCAACATCGACCTGTCGGCGGCCGAGGTGCAGCTCGTCGGAGAGGTCGCCCGCGAGCAGATCCTCGCACGCGTGCTGCGACCCGTCGTCGACGAGTACGACGTTATCCTCATCGACTGCCAGCCCTCGCTGGGCCTGCTGACGGTCAACGCGCTGACGGCGGCGCACGGCGTCATCGTGCCGCTCGAGTGCGAGTTCTTCGCGATGCGCGGAGTCGCGCTGCTCATCGACACGATCGACAAGATCACCGACCGGCTCAACCCGCGCCTGCAGGTCGACGGCATCCTCGCGACGATGTACGACAGCCGCACGCTGCACAGCCGTGAGGTCGTGCGCTCCGTCGTCGACCACTTCGGCGACCAGGTCTTCCACACCGTCATCAGCCGCACGGTGAAGTTTCCCGACGCCACGCTCGCCGCCGAGCCGATCACCTCCTACTCGTCCGACCACTCCGGCGCCAACGCCTACCGCCAGCTCGCCCGCGAGCTCATCGCGCGCGGTGGGGCAGCCTGATCCGCAGTGAACTGATGGTCGGGCAGGACACCGTCGACCGCGACGCGGTCGACCCCCACCCCGTCGTGCCCTCGGCCGGGTCTGGTGCTGACGCGCGCCCGGAGCTCGTCCCAGGTGGTGTCATCACGCGGCGCACCGCGGCGCCGTTCGAGGTGCACCTCGACGTCTTCTCCGGCCCGTTCGACCTGCTCCTCGGCCTCATCAGCAAGCACAAGCTCGACATCACCGAGGTCGCCCTGGCCAGGGTCACCGACGAGTTCGTCGCGCACATCAAGGCCGCCCAGGCCGCCGACGCCGACTGGGACCTCGGGCAGGCCTCCGAGTTCCTCCTCATCGCGGCGACCCTCCTCGACCTCAAGGCCTCACGGCTGCTGCCCCAGTCGGGCCCCCAGGACGACGAGGACCTCGCGCTCATCGAGGCCCGCGACCTGCTCTTCGCGCGCCTGCTCCAGTACCGCGCCTACAAGGAGATCGCGAACACCTTCCGCGACCGCATGGCCACCGCCGGGCGCATCACGCCACGACAGGCGGGGCTCGAGGCGGAGTTCACGAGCCTGCTGCCCGAGCTCGTCATCGCCGTGACGCCGCAGCAGTTCGCCCGTATCGCCGCCCGCGCGATGACCCCGAAGATCCCGCCGACCGTCGGCCTCGACCACCTGCACGCTCCGCAGGTCAGCGTCCGCGAACAGGCGGCGATCATCGTCGAGCGGGTGCGCAGCCGCGGACAGGTGTCGTTCCGCAGCCTGGTGTCCGACGCAGACAGCACGCTGGTCATCGTGGCCCGCTTCCTCGCGCTCCTCGAGCTGTTCAAGGAGGCCGCTATCGCGTTCGAGCAGGCCGAAGCGCTGGGCGAGCTCGACATCCGCTGGACCGGGGCCGACCTCGGTGACGTGGCCATCGACGACGAGTTCGACGACGAGTTCGACGACGAGTTCGACGACGCGCCCGACAAGGCGGACGATGAGGAAGACGGCGTGGATGACCCGGCGGACGACCCGGCGCCCGTCACAGGACGCCACGAGGCAGAGCACGACGCGGGCGGAACCGCCGCCCCCGGAGGAGGAACAGACGATGACTGAGCAGTCGGCGCAGGGGCCCGACGCGACCGCCGAGCCCAACGTGCTCGACGACCGTGAGGGTGCCGACGAGCAGATCGCCTTCGACATCAACGACTTCCCGGGCGGCGCCCGGTCGGCGCTCGAGGCCGTGCTCATGGTCGTCGACGAGCCGGTGACGGAGGTCGCGCTCGCATCGGCCCTCGAGCTTCCGGTCGAGGACGTCCGCGGGCACCTGGTGGCGCTCGAGGAGGAGTATGCCGCCGCGCAGCGCGGGTTCACCCTGCGCAGTGTCGCGGGCGGGTGGCGCGTCTACAGCCGTTCCGACTTCGCGCCCGTGGTCGAGAAGTTCGTGCTCGACGGGCAGCAGGCCAAGCTCACCCAGGCATCGCTGGAGACGCTCGCCGTCATCGCGTACCGCCAGCCGGTCTCACGTGCCCGCGTCAGCGCGGTCCGTGGCGTCAACGTCGACGGGGTCGTACGCACCCTGACGTCCCGAGGCCTCATCGAGGAGGTGGAGGACGCCGGAGAGAGCGGCGCGGTCCTCTACCGCACCACGCCCTACTTCCTGCAGCGGATGGGGCTGTCGTCGCTCGACGAGCTCCCGGCCCTCGCGCCGTACCTGCCGGACGCCGATGTCATCGACGAGCTCATCGAGGAAGGACACGCATGAGCGAGTACTCCAGGTCGCCCCGCCAGCCCCGCAAGAAGGGCACGGCCGCGGGTGGCGCCAAGGGCCGTGGAGGCCCGAGCCGGGGCGGGGCTGCCCGTGTCGGCAAGGGCGGCAAGAGCGGTAAGGGAGGCACAGCCGGCGGAGCGCGGTTCGCCGGCTCCACCAAGGCGAGCCAGCCCACCAAGCTGCCGGAGCGTCGGTCCACCCCCGAGATCGACGTCCACGACCCCGAGGGCGTGCGCCTCCAGAAGCTCATGGCCGCCGGGGGAGTGGGCTCTCGTCGCGTCTGCGAGAACCTCATCGAGCAGGGCCGCGTCGAGGTCGACGGCCAGGTCGTCACCGAGCTCGGGGTGCGCATCAACCCCCGCACCCAGGTCGTCCACGTCGACGGGGTACGCGTGAACCTCGACGAGGACCGCGTCTACCTCGCCTTCAACAAGCCCAAGGGCGTCGTCACGACGATGAACGACGAGCTCGGCCGCATCTCGCTGGCCGACTACGTCGGCAACCGCGAGGAGCGCCTCTTCCACGTCGGTCGTCTCGACGCCGACACCGAGGGCCTGCTGCTGCTCACGAACGACGGCGACCTCGCGCACCGTCTGCAGCACCCGGCATACGGCGTGCTCAAGACGTACATCGCGACGATCCGTGGGCCGGTGCAGCGCGACGTCGGCAAGCGCCTGCGCGAGGGCGTCGAGCTCGACGACGGGCCCGTCACGGTCGACTCGTTCCGCATCGTCGACCACCAGCCAGGCAAGGCGATGGTCGAGGTCGTGCTGCACGAGGGGCGCAAGCACGTCGTGCGACGCATGCTCGAGGCGGTCGGTCACCCGGTGCTGGAGCTCGTGCGCACCGAGGTCGGCCCGATCCGCCTGGCCGACCTCAAGTCGGGACGCACCCGCCGCCTCAACAAGGCAGAGATCGGCGCGCTCTACAAGGCCGCCGGTCTGTGAGCCGGACGTCCCGTCGACGGCGCGGCAGCGTCGCTACGCTGACGGGGTGACCACGCACGTCCGCATCGTCGGGGTTGGCCTGATCGGGGCCAGCCTCGGAATCTGCCTGTCCGGCAACGGTTTCCGCGTCTCGCTCGAAGACCCGTCCCCGACCGCGGTCCGGCTCGCGCGAGACCTGCGGGCCGGAGAGATCGCCGACGAGGGCACGGACGCCCCCGACGTCGTCGTCGTAGCAGCACCGCCCGACGTCGCAGCCAAGGCTGTCATCGCGGCGCTCAACCGGTGGCCCGACGCCGTCGTCACCGACGTCGCCTCGGTCAAGGAGGCGGTGCTGGTCGACATCCTCGACTCGGGCGCCGACTCCAGCCGCTACGTCGGCTCGCACCCGATGGCCGGACGCGAGAGATCCGGCACCGCAGCTGCCCGAGGCGATCTCTTCGACGGTCGGGCCTGGGTGGTCGTGCCCCACGAGGGCTCGACCGACGCAGCCATCCGGCGCGTGCGCGAGATCGCGACAGCCGTCGGCAGCGCCGTGCGCGTCATGCCCGCCCACGATCACGACGAGGCCGTGGCCGCCGTGTCGCACGTGCCCCAGCTCGCGGCGAGCATCGTCGCCGCGTGCCTGCGCGAGCTGCCCGAGTCGGCCGTCGGCCTCGCCGGGCAGGGCCTGCGCGACGTGACCCGAATCGCGGCCAGCGACCCGCGGCTCTGGACCCAGATCCTCGCCGGCAACGCGCCGGCAGTCCGCGACGTCCTGCGCCAGGTCCGCGTCCAGGTCGACGAGGTCGTCACCGCGCTGGACTCGCTCGTCGAGTCGGACGGTGAGGGCTCCCTCGGCACGCTGAGCCGGGTCCTCGAGGCCGGCAACCTCGGCCATGCGCGCATCCCCGGCAAACACGGTGCTGCCCCGGCGGCATACGAGGTGGTGTCGGTGATCGTCCCCGACGAGCCCGGCTCGCTCGGGCGGCTGTTCGGCGACATGGGCAACGCCGGCATCAACCTCGAGGACCTGCACCTCGAGCACGGCCTCGGCCAGGCCGTCGGCGTCGCCGAGCTCTCGGTCGTGCCGGCCTCGGTGGAGCCGCTGCGGGCCGAGCTGACGCGCCTCGGCTGGAGACTGCACGACTGACTGCCGCAGGGTCGGGCACCGGTCGGGCGGTTCGCGACGAGGCACTATCCTCGAGCGCATGCCTGAGAGCCCCGAGGAGCACCTGTCCGGTTTCGTCATCGCGGTCGACGGACCTTCGGGCTCGGGCAAGTCCAGCGTCAGCAAGCAGGTCGCGCGGTCCCTCGGCTACGGCTTCCTCGACACCGGCGCGATGTACCGGGCCCTCACCTGGTGGTGCCTCCAACAGGGCGTCGACCTCACCGACGCCGACGCCGTCGAAGCCGCCGCGCAGCGGTTCCCCCTGACCATCGGCACCGACCCTGACGCCCCCTCCGTCGAGGTCGACGGCACCGACGTCTCGGCCGCGATCCGCGAGACGCGCATCTCGACCAACGTCTCGGCCGTCGCCACGGTGATCCCCGTCCGCGAGATCCTCCGCCGGCTCCAGCGACGGCTCATCTCCGACACGGGGCGCGCCAACGGCGGCGTCGTCGCCGAGGGCCGCGACATCACGACGGTCGTCGCCCCCGATGCCCCCGTGCGCATCCTGCTCACCGCCTCGGAGGAGGCCAGGCTCGCCCGACGCTCGAGGGAGCTGCACGGCGCCGCAGACGCAGACGCGGTCGCGGCGACCCGCTCGCAGGTCGTCGACCGCGACAAGGCCGACTCGGCCGTGTCGGAGTTCACCGTCGCCGCCGACGGCGTGACGACCATCGACACGTCGGACCTCGACTTCGAGGGTTCGGTCGAGGCGGTGCTCCAGGTGGTCGAGGCGGCGCGCGCGTGAACCAGCCGGTCGCTCCCCACCCGAACCGGGCCCGGATCGGCCGCCCGATCGGCAAGCTCATCTTCAGCGCCCTCTACCGCGGCTCGGCCCTGCACCCCGAACGCGTCCCGCTGACCGGGCCGGTGATCCTGGTGGCGAACCACGCGGCGTTCCTCGACGGTCCGCTCGTCTTCGGCCTCGCGCCGCGCCCCGTCAGCTTCCTCGTCAAGCAGGAGGCGTTCTCGGGCTTCTTCGGCTGGACCATCCGCAACGTCGGCCAGATCCCGATCGACCGCAGCGTCGGCGACCGCGCGGCGCTGGCCACCGCCACCGCCGTCCTCGAGCGCGGGGGAGCGGTCGGCATCTTCCCCGAGGGCAATCGTGGTACGGGCGAGGTCCAGCAGATCAACTCCGGGGCCGCCTGGATCGCGCTGCGCACCAAGGCGCAGGTCGTGCCGGTGGCCGTCATGGGCACACGCGTACCGGGTGCCGGCAAGGACGACTGGCCCTCCCTCCGGTCCCGCCTGGTCGTCGACTTCGGCGACCCGTTCCAGCTCGTCGTCGATCCCGCGGTGCCCGGGCGTGACCGCCTCCGGCTGGCCAGCGAGCAGCTGCGTGACGCCCTCGCGTCACATGTACGTCGCTCGCGGGTGGAGAATGGTCCGTCAACAGACGTTCACTGATTCGAGGACACCGTGACTGACGAGACCGCCCGCCCCATCGACGGGGGCGCTCCGATCTCGACCTCCGACCCCGCCGTCGACGACGCCTCCGTGGAGCGCGCGCTCCGCGCGGGGCTCGACGACTTCGAGCTGAGCCCGGAGGACCAGGCCCTGCTCGACGCAGAGGGGCCGTACGCCGGAGACGCCGCCGAGCAGGGTCCGCTGCCGGTCGTGGCCGTCATCGGCCGCCCCAACGTCGGCAAGTCGAGCCTGGTCAACCGCATCCTGCGCCGCCGGGAGGCGGTCGTCGAGGACGTGCCCGGCGTCACCCGCGACCGGGTGTCCTACGAGGCCGAGTGGGGTGGTCGCCGCTTCACCATCGTCGACACGGGTGGCTGGGAGGCCGACGCCACCGGCATCCACCTGCGCGTCGCCGAGCAGGCCGAGATCGCCATCGACCTCGCCGACGTCGTCATGTTCGTCGTCGACTCGACGGTCGGAGCCACCGACGACGACGAGGCCGTCGTCAAGCTGCTGCGTCGCTCGGGCAAGCCGGTCGTTCTCGTCGCCAACAAGGTCGACGACGAGCGCGGCGAGGCCGACGCCGCGATGCTGTGGAACCTCGGGCTCGGCCAGCCGTGGCCGGTGTCGGCCGCGCACGGCCGCGGCAGCGGCGACGCCCTGGACGCCGTGCTCGAGGTCCTGCCCGACGTGTCGGCACACGGCGCGTACGCCCAGGGCGGTCCCCGACGCGTGGCGCTCATCGGTCGTCCCAACGTCGGGAAGTCGAGCCTGCTCAACCGCCTGGCGGGGTCCGAGCGCGTCGTCGTCGACAACGTCGCGGGCACCACGCGCGACCCCGTCGACGAGATGATCGAGCTCGGCGGCAAGACGTGGCGCTTCGTCGACACCGCCGGCATCCGTCGCCGGGTGCACCAGTCCCGCGGTGCCGACTTCTATGCGTCGCTGCGCACCCAGACGGCGCTGGAGAAGGCGGAGGTGGCCGTCGTCCTGATCGACGCCGAGCAGCCGATCGCCGAGCAGGACGTCCGTGTCGTGCAGCAGGTCATCGACGCCGGCCGCGCCCTCGTCATCGCCTACAACAAGTGGGACACCCTCGACGAGGAGCGTCGCTACTACCTCGAGCGCGAAATCGAGAAGGAGCTCGTGCAGGTTCCCTGGGCTCCGCGCGCCAACGTGTCGGCACGGACCGGCCGCCACATGGACCGCCTCGTGCCCGCCATCGAGACCGCTCTCGGCTCCTGGGACACCCGCATCCCCACCGCCCGGCTCAACGCGTTCCTCGGCGAGATCGTCGCCGCGCACCCGCACCCGATCCGCGGTGGCAAGCAGCCGCGGATCCTCTTCGCTACCCAGGCCTCCACCCGTCCGCCGAGGTTCGTCATCTTCGCCTCCGGCTTCATCGAGGCCGGTTACCGACGTTTCATCGAGCGCCGGCTGCGCGAGCAGTTCGGCTTCGAGGGCACCCCGATCGAGGTGTCCGTCCGGGTCCGGGAGAAGCGTCGACGCTGACCCTCGCCGCCCCGCGGGGCCCGATTGGGACGGGCGGCACACCGTGCGCTAAGGTTTCGTCTCGTTCGCCCCACGGGGCAACGGGCTGTGGCGCAGCTTGGTAGCGCACTTGACTGGGGGTCAAGGGGTCGCAGGTTCAAATCCTGTCAGCCCGACACATGTCCTCTCTTGGGACATAGGAAACCCTCGAACCTACGGGTTCGGGGGTTTCCTGGCGTTTAGGGGTTGGTAGCGGCGGCTCGTGTCGATGGTCAGTTCGGTGAGGAGCTCGCCGGTGGTGGCGTCGATGATGGTGACGTCCAGGTCGTGGACGAGCATCTTGATGGAGGGGTTCGGGCGTGGGTTCGCCCGACGGCGATGTGGAACATCGTGCTGTTGATCCGCAGGGTGACCTTGCCGGCCTTGTCGACGCGGTCGGTGCGCACGCGGGCCTGGGTTCCGGTGTGGCTGCCGGTGGGTGCGGCCTTCGGGGTGGCGCAGTAGGCGGCGTGCGGGGTGCGCCGGTTCAAGGCGCGGTGCGGGCGTTGGGTGTTGTACTCGCGCTGGAAGGTCTCGAGCAGGCGTTGTAGGTCCTCGAGGGTTTCCGGGGCGGGTCGAGCGGCGAGCCAGCGTTTGAGGGTCTGGTGGAAGCGTTCGACCTTGCCGCAGGTGGTCGGGTGGTTCGGTCGTGAGTTCTTCTGCACCACGCCGAGCTGGCGCAGCTGGTGTTCGAAGGCGTTGCGGCCGCCGCGGTGTCGGGCGGTGTACACCAGGCCGTTGTCGGTCAGGGTCGAGTAAGGGGTGCCGTGCTGCTGGCAGGCAGCCGTGAAGGTGGCCAGGACGTCGGTGACGGTCACGGCACGGTGGCAGGTCAGGGACAGCAGGTAGCGGGAGTGGTCATCGAGCCAGGCCAGGACCTCGACGTCGGTGCCGTCGGCAAGGCGTACGTGGGTGAAGTCGGACTGCCAGCACTCGTTGGGCTGGTCGGCCTCGAACCGGGTCCAGGAGCTCTTGGGGCGTTTGCGCGGTTCCGGGGTTACCAGGCCGGCGCGCGTGAGGATCGTGGCGACCGTGGAGCGGGCGATGGTGGTTCGGTGGTGCTGTCGCAGGTGCCAGGCGATGGTGTCCGGGCCGGCGTCGTGTCCGGCGGCGTGCAACTGCCGGCGCAGCGTGATGACGAGCGCGACCGTCGCCTGGGGGGTGGCGTTCGGGTGGCGGTGCGGGGCGCGGGATCGTGGCTCGAACGCCGCTTCGCCCTCGGCGCGGTGGCGGGCTACGAGCTTGGACACCCATCCCTTGGACACCCCGTACGCGTGGGCCACGTCGGCTTGGGACCGGCCTTGCACCACGACCGCGGTGATGATCAGACGCGCCTTGGACATGGCCGCATCTGACCGTGCCGAGGTTTCCTATGTCCCGAGACACCCGTTTCCTATGTGCCCGACCAGGACACTGACAGCCCGACACAGACGCGGAAGGGCTTGTTGCACGGCGAGAGTCGTGGCAACAAGCCCTTCTTCGTCGTCCCGGGCAACTCGGCCCGAGGGTCATGGAGTCCCACCGGCACCGGTGCACGCGACCCTCCCTCACCCAGCGTCGGCCACCCCTCGACGGCCCGAGCGGACGGGGCTGTGCTGCAACGTGACCCGGTCATGCCTGCAAGGGCACCCGAAGTCCGACAAGTCATGCGCAAGGAACGCGCAACATTGCCCGACTTGCGGGTTCTACGGCGATTTGCCATGTCAAAGTCCAGACCAGCAGATCACCAAGCACCGGTAAAGAAAGGGTCATGGATTCCCATGGGCACGCAGAAGCAGAAGAAGAGCTCGAAGAAGAAGGCCGCTGCCATCGTCACCGCGGGCGTCCTCGGCCTCGCGACCGCCGGTGGGGCCTACGCCTACTGGACGTCCGCCGGCGGCGGCAGCGGGACGGCCACCACCCGCGACGGCGCCAGCAACATCTTCGGCGTCACGGGCGGCAGCACCCAGGCGATGTTCCCGGGTGACAGCGCGCAGACGGTCACCGCCACGGTCACCAACAACGGCACCGAGACCTACACCGTCTCCGCGGTCAAGGCGTACCTCACGACCGACAAGACGGGTTGTGACGGAACCGACTACAAGCTCAACGGCTCGGTGGCACCGACCACCGCCGCCGGGGCCGTCTCCCTCGGCCTGACCGCCAAGGATCTCGCGCCGGCCGGCACGACCACGGTGGACTTCACGCTCCAGTTCAACAACAAGGCGAACGCCAACCAGAACGCCTGCCAGGCCGCCACGGTGACGGTCCACTACATCGCCAGCTGAACCACGAAGGGATGGGCGCCGGTTTCGGCGGCCATCCCTTCGTCGGTGGCAGGCCACGCACCCACGACACGCACCGCGAGCACCCGGAGGACCCGATGACGACGAGGACGAAGGCCAAGCCGGCAGCGCTGCTGCTGCTCGCCGTCTTCGCCGCGATCCTCCTCGCCGTCCATGGCATGCCCGTCGTGGCCACGGGTACCTCGGCCGACCAGCCGGCCGGCACGAGCCGGCCGAGCACCCCCTCGGGGGGTGCCGGCGCGGCCACCGACGGCTTCGGGGGAGGACGCGCGGCCGAACGCGCGCTCGTCGCCTCGTTCGGCCTCGGTTCGGCGAACGCCGCCGGCAGCCTCCCATTCACCGTCACCGGCAGCGTGACGGGCCTCGCTCCGGGGCTGTGGCGACCGGTCGCGGCCACGGTGCACAACCCCAACGCCGTCACCATCCGGGTCACCTCCCTGGTCCTGTCCGTCGCCATGGACAGCGCGCCGCCGGGATGCCGGACCAGCACCAACGTCGAGATCGAGCAGGCCGACTGGGATCCGAACCGAGACATCACGGTCCCGCCCGGGGGCCGTGTCACGCTTGCCGAGCGTGGTGTCGCGAACCCGCGGATCCGTCTGCGTGACCTGCCGACGGTCAACCAGGACGTCTGCAAGGGCAAGTCGTTCATGCTCGTCTGGTCCGGAACGGCGACGACCTGATGCGCCCACGGGTCCAGCAGCACAGGCGCGCACGTCGCGCGGCCACGGGCCGCGGCGCGCGCGTCCTGCACGTCTGCGTGCTGTTCCTGACCTTCATGACGCTCTCAGGACCTGCCATGGCGTTCTGGACCCAGACGGGTGCCATGACCGGATCGGGAACCGGTTCGGCGAGCACCAGCACCCTCGCCCCACCGACGGGGGTCACGGCCTCGGCGCCCGTCGGAGCCACGAGTGTGACCGTCACCTGGGCCGCTCCGGCCACGGGGGTGGCACCGGCCGGCTACCAGGTCTTCCGCACGGACACCGCGACAGGCACCGCCGTCGCGGGCTGCGGCACGTCCGTCACGTCCCCCGTCACCGCGACCTCGTGCGTGGACGGCTCGGTTCCCGACGGGACCTACCGCTACGCCGTGCTCGCCCTGCGCACCGGATGGACGGCGACGAGCGCCGACAGCAACCCCGTCACGGTCCAGCAGAGCGTCGCCACCGCGACGGCGCTGACGTCATCGGGCAGTCCCAGCCTGGTCGGACAGTCCGTCACCTTCACCGCCACGGTCAGCGCGGCCACGGGCACGCCGACGGGCGCCGTCGTCTTCCGCAACGGCGGCGTTGCGATCTCGTGCACCGGGGGCAGCCAGACCCTGAGCTCCGGCGTGGCCACGTGCGTCGTCGCGTTCGGCACCAGCGGCACCCGCTCGATCACTGCCGCGTATGCCGCATCGGCACCCTTCACGGCCTCCACGTCGCCCGCGCTCAGCCAGGTCGTCAACCAGCAGACCCAGACGATCAGCTTCACCTCGACGGCACCGTCGGGCGCGACCGTGGGCGGGACGACGTACTCCGTCGCCGCCAGCGCATCGTCCGCACTCGCCGTCACGTTCTCCTCGGCGACGCCGGCGGTGTGCACGGTCAGCGGTTCCACAGTGACGTTCGTCGGCGCCGGCACGTGCACGGTGCTGGCCGACCAGGCCGGCAACGCGGCATACGCGGCCGCGCCCCAGCGGTCCCAGTCGTTCGCGGTCGTCAAGGCCGCACAGACGCTCTCGTTCACGTCGGCGGCTCCGACCGGCGCGACGATGGGTGACGCCGCCTTCACGGTGGCGGCGACGTCCTCCTCCGGGCTCGCCGTCACCTTCTCCAGCGCCACTCCGAGCGTCTGCACGGTCAGTGCGTCCACGGTCAGCTACGTCGCAGCCGGAACCTGCACCGTCAACGCGGACCAGGCAGGCAACGCGGGCTACAACGCTGCGCCCCGGATCACGCAGTCCTTCCTCGTCGCGGCCGCTCCGAACGCCCCGAGCAACCTGCAGGTCAGCGGATCGGCCACGAGCGCGACGGCGACCTGGACGAGCGTGGCCGGATACACCTACGAGTGCCAGAACACCAACGGCGGCAGCACGCCGCTGCCGACGGGCTGGACCGCCTGCTCGCCCGGTGTCGTCTTCACCCCCAAGAGCGGCCAGCAGACGTTCTGGGTCCGTGGCCTCCGAGGCTCGGTCGTCACGGACGTCGCCTCGGTGGCCTTCAAGCCCTGAGGGCGGGACCCGTCAGCGAGCGGCCATCCTGGCGCGAGCCTCGGCCCGGGTCGCCGGGGGAGGCGGACCACCTGCGGCTGCCACCAGGTCAGCAGCCGACGGACCGCGGTGCCCATCGTGCTCAGGGTCCCGGCCCAGACCGTCCGGGCCCGCAGCCGAGTCGCCGCCCACGCCGGCGGGAACCGGCGGCTCCTCCTTGGCGCCGCCGACCGTCAACGCGGCGATGGCCGTCGTGACCGGCACGGCGAGGACGAGGCCGATGGCGCTCGCCAGCGTGCGCACGATCTCCTCGGACATCGACTCCGTCTGCAGCAGGTCGAGAACGGGACGCTCGTAGAGGAAGAGGAGCAGCAGCACGGGAAGGGCGGCACCGGCATACGCGAAGACGATCGTGTAGATCGTCGAGGCGATGTGGTCACGGCCGATGCGCATGCCGGAGCGAAAGAGCTCACGACGTCCCAGCGACGGCGCCGCGGCGCGCAGCTCCCAGACCGCGGACGACTGCGTGATCGTCACGTCGTTGAGCACCCCGAGGCCGGCCACGATGATCGCGCAGGTGAGCAGCTCCTGCGGCTTCAGGGACGTGACGAAGCCGGCGACCAGGGCCCCCTCGTCGTCGGCGACGCCGCTGAGTCTCGCGAGGTCGACGGCCAGCAGGCCCAGCCCCGCCGTGATGGCCACACCGAAGAGGGTGCCGGCCAGCGCCGTGCTCGTGCGGACCGACAGCCCGTGCGCCAGGTAGAGGACGACGAACATGATCGCCGAGGAGCCGATGAGGGCCACGAGCAGACCGGACTGGCCCGAGATCAACGCCGGCAGCATGAACTTCACGACGACCAGGCCACCGAACCCGAGACCGGCGAGGGCCAGCACTCCGCGCCAGCGGGCGACGACGGCCACGACAACGAGGAACAGGGCGAGCATGAGCGACAGGGGGGCGCCGCGCTGCACCTGGAGGAAGGAGTACGACTCCGGCTGGCTTTTCCCGCCCGGGATCCGCAGCAGCTGGACGGTGTCGCCCGGCTGCAGCCCCGACGTCGACACCGCCGGTGGGACCGACACGGAGACCGTGGGCCGCACGTCGCCCGACGTCGCCGTGGGGTGCTCGAGCTGCACCGTGACGGCGCCACAGGTCGCGTCGGCCGACACGACGTCGCCGCCCTGTCCCGCTGCGGGCTTGGCCCCCGTCGCGGCGTCGGCCCCTTCGCACGCCGGGAGCACCTTGGTCACCTCCGCGACGGGAAACGTGACCCCGGGCGCTGCGTAGGCCGTGGCTCCGACCTGGTTCGCCGTCCGGGCGTCGTCCGGCCAGTACCGCACGACACCGAAGACCGTGACGGCGGCCGCGGCCACCAGCAGCAGCGTCAGCCCGACCCGGGCCAGGACACTCACGGCGACGGAGCCGCGGCTGCCGGGTCCGTCGTGACTGTGCGTGTGGGAGTGTCCGCCCGCCATGCGACCGAGTCTGCCAGAGGCGCCCGCCGCGGCGGCGGTCGCACGGGTCCGGGCGGTCGGCGGCCGTGTCCGGATCGATGCCGACCGCGCGCAACGACCGCCGGGCCCGGCGGTTAGGCTTGCCGCCGTGGAGGTCGAGAACGCGGGGGAGCGGCATGTCGTGTCGGAGCGCCTGCTGACGATTCCCAACGTCCTGTCGGTCCTGCGGCTCCTCGGGGTGCCGGTCTTCCTCTGGGCGATCCTGTCGGAGCACGACGGCCTCGCGCTGCTGCTCCTGCTCTTCTCGGGCGTCACGGACTACCTCGACGGCAAGATCGCCCGCCAGTTCAACATGGAAAGCCGTCTCGGGCAGTTCCTCGACCCGATCGCCGACCGCCTCTACATCCTCACGACCCTGCTCGGGCTGGCGTGGCGCGAGATCATCCCCGTGTGGCTCGTCGTCGTGCTGCTGGCGCGCGAGGGCGTCATGGCGCTGATGCTCGCCTACCTCAAGTCGCGGGGGCAGGTCGGCCTGCCCGTGCACTTCGTCGGCAAGGCCGCGACCTTCAACCTCTTGTACGCGTTCCCGTTGCTCCTGCTCGCCCACCGTGACGACTGGGTGGGCGACATCGCCCGTCCCGTCGGGTGGGGGTTCGCGTGGTGGGGCGTCGTCCTCTACTGGCTCGCCGCGGTGCTGTACGCCGTCCACGCCCGCATCGTGCTGTCGCGACGCTCGAGGGTGGTCACGCCGTGACGCCCGACCGGCGGCCGGACGCCTCGATGACGCTCCTCACGACGATGATGGAGCGGCCGCTCGACGCCGGCTACCAGGAGGCCGCCGACCGCAGGGTCGCGGCCGGGCTGCCCCGGGCGACCTCGACCCGCACCGTGCTGGTGGTCGTGCTCGCCATCCTCACCGGGTTCCTCTTCGCCGTCGCCGCGCAGTCGCTCCGGCCCAGGCCGACGGCCGCCGCCGCCATCAAGGGCGAGCTGGTCACCCGCATCGAGGCGCTGCAGGAGCACGGCGTGCAGCAGGAGGCCAAGGTCGCGGCGCTGGGCAAGCAGGTGCGCGACTACGAGGCGCTCGCGCTCCAGCAGTCCGGGGGAGCGGACCTGACGAGCACCATCAAGAGCCTCGAGGTGCAGGCGGCCGCCGTGCCCCTCAAGGGACCCGGGCTGACCCTCACGCTCGACGACGCCGCGTCGACCGTCACCGACGCCGATGCGGGCAACCGGCCGAGTGGCGGCTTCGAGGAGGGGCGAGTGACCTCCGCCGACCTCCAGATCATCGTCAACGGCCTCTGGGGCGCCGGCGCCGAGGCGATCTCGATCAACGGCCACCGGCTGAGCTCGACGGCCGCGATCCGGTTCGCCGGGCAGGCGATCATCGTCGACTTCCGGCCCCTGGCCCGGCCCTACGTCATCACCGCCCTGGGCGACGCCCAGGCGATGCAGCAGCTCTTCGAGCCCTCCTTCGCCGGCGTCTACCTGTCGCAGCTGACCGAGGAGTTCAAGATCCGTTCGATCCTCGCAGGCAGCGACAACCTCACCGTGCCGGGCGACTCGGCGGCACGCCTCGAGGTCGCAGAACCCGTTCGACCACCCGTAGGCTCCTCGGCGCCCAGCGTGCCCGGGCTGCAGCAGGGCACCACCAACCCGCAGCGGAGCCCGGGATCCGGCGGGACCAGCACCCCCACACCGCCGACCAGTCAGGAGCGTCCCTCGTGATCCCAGTTCTCGGCCTGCTGGCCGGACTCGCGGTGGGGCTCTTCCTCGATCCCTCGGTGCCGGTGTGGCTCCAGCCGTACCTTCCGATCGCCGTCATCGCTGCCCTCGACGCCGTCTTCGGCGCGCTCCGCGCCATCCTCGACGGCATCTTCAACGACAAGGTCTTCGTCGTGTCGTTCCTGTCGAACGTCGTCGTCGCGGCCTTCATCGTCTTCCTCGGCGACCAGCTCGGCGTCGGCTCCCAGCTGTCCACCGGCGTGGTGGTCGTCCTCGGCGTGCGCATCTTCTCCAACGTCGCCTCGATCCGCCGCCACCTCTTCAGGGCCTGACGCATGGTCGATCGCCGGAAGAAGGACGCCACGGAGCCCGTCGAAGAGGTCGACGAGGCCGAGCAGGTCGAGCAGGTCGAGGCCACGCCGCCGGCCCCCGTCTTCGGCACGGCCGTCGACGACGGCGCCGACCCCGACTTCACCTCGCCCGAGGCACGCGAGCTGGTGACGGCCCGCCCGCCCGTCGAGGGCAAGGACGCCTGGGGCCGGCTCTTCAAGATGAGCCGGCCGAGGGCCACCCGCGCCAACCTCCTGGCCGCGCTGCTGGCCATCCTGCTCGGTGCCGGGATCGCCGCCCAGGTGCAGCTGACCAACCAGCGCGGGCTGGACGAGCTGAGCCAGTCCGACCTCGTACGCGTGCTCGACGACGTCTCCGCCCGTTCGTCGCGCCTCGACCAGCAGGTACGCGAGCTCGAGGTCACCCGGGACCGCCTCAAGAGCGGCACAGGAACCGCGGGCGAGGCCCTGGACCAGGCCCAGAAGCGGGTCGACACCCTGGGCATCCTCGCCGGCACGATCGCCACGAAGGGGCCCGGGATCACGCTGCGCATCTCCGACCCCGGCAAGCAGGTCAACGGGCCGATCGTCCTCGATCTCATCCAGGAGCTGCGCGACGCCGGTGCCGAGTCGATCGACGTCGGCGGGGTCCGGGTGGTCGCGTCGTCGTTCATCGGCGACCGGAACGGCGAGCTCGTCGTCGACGGGTCCCAGGTGAGTCGCCCGATCGTGGTCAAGGCGATCGGCGACTCCAAGACGCTCTCGTCGGCCATGACGATCCCCGGTGGCATCGTCGAGACCGTGCGCCAGAAGGGCGCCAACGCCACCATCACCGAGTCGAGCCTCGTGGAGATCACCTCGCTCCACCGACCCGTCGAGATGACCCACGCCAAGCCGGTGGAGTGACCATCCGCGGGTGACGGTGCCCGCGTCGGGGCAGATCTCCACGACTCGCTGGCACCACCTCCTGCGCACGCGGCACGGGCATGGCATCCTCTCAGGTGCCGGCGCATGCGACGTCGGCACCGGCTCCGCGAAGCCACCGCAGCCAACCCGGCCCTCCTCGGGCCGGCCACCGACGAAGGAGCGACATGAGCGACCTGGACTACCCCTCCGACCTGCGCTACACCAGCGACCACGAGTGGGTCCGCGTCGGCGACGACGGAGTGGTCCGCATCGGCATCACGTCCTTCGCGCAGGACGCCCTCGGCGACGTCGTCTACGTCTCCCTCCCGGCCGTCGGCGACACCGTCTCGCCCGGGGACTCCTGCGGCGAGGTCGAGTCCACCAAGTCGGTCAGCGACGTCTACGCGCCGCTCGAGGGCGAGGTCACCGCCACCAACGCCGCCCTGGACGCATCGCCCGAGCTGATCAACTCCGACCCCTACGGCGAGGGCTGGATGTTCGAGATGCGCCTCGCCGACGCCTCCGCCGTCGACGCCCTCATGGACGCAGCCGCGTACACCGCGTCGCTGTCCTGACCACCTGACGGGCCACCCCACCGGCGCCCGGGCAGGGTCTCGTCCTGCCCGGGTCAACTAGAGTGGTCTGAGCCCGATCCGCCCGCACCACAGAGGAGGACCGCATGTCGAGCGACCTGCCCGACCCCGACGACATGAACGTCGAACCCCGCACCATGCGGTTCCAAGGCGTTCCTGCCCAGGAGAACGCCGAGACCGCCGCCCCGCGTGGCCTGAGCGCCGAGGACTCCGCCACCATCGAGGCCCTCCGTCCCGGCACGGCGTTGCTCGTCGTGCTTCGCGGCCCCAACACGGGCGCTCGTTTCCTGCTCGACGACCAGGAGGTGGCGGCGGGTCGCCACCCCGACTCCGACATCTTCCTCGACGACGTCACGGTCTCGCGCAAGCACGCCACGTTCGTGGCCCAGGGCGGCGGTTACACCGTGCGCGACTCCGGCTCCCTCAACGGCACATACGTCAACCGCGAGCGCATCGACGAGGCCCCGCTCCACCAGGGCGACGAGGTCCAGATCGGCAAGTTCCGTCTCGTCTACTACTCGTCCGGGGCGCCTCAGCACTCTGCCTCATGACCGCAGGCACGGCAGGGGGACCGTCGACGACGGCGGGCGAGGTCGAGACCGCCCTGCCCGCCCCGCGGCGTCTCACCATCGGCAAGGTCCTGGCCGCCCTGTCCGGTGACTTTCCCGACGTCACGGCGTCCAAGATCCGTTTCCTCGAGTCCGAGGGCCTGGTCCTGCCCCACCGCACCGCCTCCGGCTACCGCACCTACACCGATGACGACGTACGCCGGCTGCGCTACGTCCTCTCGGCCCAGCGCGACCGCTACTGGCCCCTGAAGGTCATCCGCGAGGCCCTCGACGCGCTCGACCGCGGGCTCTCCGACCCAGGCCACGACCACGACGGCCGCCCCCGTCCACCGGCCCCGGAGCCCGATCCCGACGTGCCCGCGCCCGAGGCGCTCGTCGGTCGACGCGACGTCTCCCTGACCGGTCCCGAGCTGCGCGAGGCGACGGGCATCGACCGCGACACGATGAACGCACTCGAGACCTACGGGTTGCTCCAGCCCGACGCCAACGGGCGGTTCGGGCACGAGTCGCTGGCCGTCGCCGCCGCCGCACACACGTTGGCCGCGCACGGCCTCGAGGCCCGTCACCTCAGACCGTTCCGCACGGCTGCCGACCGCGAGATCGGGCTCGTCGAACAGGTCCTGGCGACACGCCGGGGCAGCGGACCGAGAGAAGAGCGCGCGGCCGAGATCGCCTCTGCCTGCATCGCGCTGCACGTCGCGCTGGTCCGGGCGGGCCTCGCCCGCTGAGGTCCGTCCCGACCGCTGCGAGTGCGGGGTACGGTGGAGGAGTGAGAGAGGTCGATGTCCTGGGTGTCCGCGTCGAGATGCCCACGAACCAGCCGATCGTCCTGCTGCGCGAGAGGGACGGCGGTCGCTACCTACCGATCTGGATCGGCGCCGCCGAGGCCGCCGCCATCACGTACGCCCAGCAGGGCGTGGTGCCACCGCGGCCGTTGACGCACGACCTGATGCGCGACCTCCTCAAGGTGCTGGGGCACGAGCTGACCGAGGTGCGCATCGTCGCCCTCAAGGACTCCGTCTTCCATGCCGCCCTCATCATCGACGGCAAGTCCGAGGTGAGCTCGCGGGCGAGCGACGCCATCGCGCTGGCCCTGCGCACGGGTGCCAAGGTGCTCGTCGAGCCCTCGATCCTCGACGAGGCAGCCATCGTCGTCTCCTCCGAGGAGGACGACGAGGTCGAGCGCTTCAAGGAGTTCCTCGACCACGTGTCGGCCGAGGACTTCGAGGGTGAGCCCGGTGACGCACCCGACCAGCCCGACCAGCCCGACCTGCCGGACCGTCCCGACTGAGGCGTCCGCGCACGCCCAGCCTTGACCTTCGACTGGAAGGTAAAGGTTGGGCGTGAAGTCCCGACACGCCGTCGCGCGGACGCCCTCGGTCATTGACCGGGAGAGGGGCTCGGCCTACCGTCGGAGAACGACGTGACTGTAGTTATCCGCATGTCGTCTGCGCGCACGCACCACGCGGCACGCAGCCCGAGCAGGAGGAGGACGGCATGGCCGCCATCGAGGACGCGCGTGACGCCGGTCGGGCACTGCCCGCCGGGTCTCAGGGCCTGCTGTTCACCGACGACCTGCCTGAGCTCGCCGAGGACTCCGGCTACCGCGGTCCGACCGCCTGCAAGGCGGCCGGCATCACCTACCGCCAGCTCGACTACTGGGCCCGCACCGGCCTCGTCGAGCCGTCGGTCCGCAGCGCCACCGGTTCCGGCACGCAGCGGCTCTACGGCTTCCGCGACATCCTCGTGCTCAAGGTCGTCAAGCGACTGCTCGACACGGGAGTCTCCCTCCAGCAGATCCGCGTCGCCATCGGGCACCTGCGCGAGCGGGGGGTCGAGGACCTGGCACAGATCACCCTCATGAGCGACGGTGCCTCGGTCTACGAGTGCACGTCGGCCGACGAGGTCATCGACCTCGTGCAGGGCGGCCAGGGTGTCTTCGGCATCGCGGTGGGTCGAGTCTGGCGCGAGGTCGAGGGCGAGCTCGCGCAGCTGCCGAGCGAGCGCGCCGAGGACGCACCGGCCGATCACCCCGACGACGAGCTCACCGCGCGCCGGCAGGCTCGCCGCATGGCCTGAGGTCCAAACACCGCTCCACGCACGGCACACGAACGTCGCGAACGGCCCGACCGAATGATCCGGTCGGGCCGTTCGCGTGCCACGACCGTGTCGCGCTGCTGGTAGATTTGGCGGTGCCGATCGACCCTGCGTGGGAGAGTCCTCGGGGTGCCACGCACCTGCGAGGCGCCGAAGGGGCAACATCCCCGGAACCTCTCAGGCGCCAGGACCACGCGGGCGAGGCAACTCTGAAGGCACCGCGCGGTGCTCGACAGACGGGGAGCGTGTGTCGTCCGCTCGAATCCCGCCAGGAGCCCGCATGTCGATCGACCAGCTCGTCCCCGTGACCACCGGAGCGTCCACCGAGACCCCGATGGCCGACTTCGTCAGCCGTCACGTCGGCCCCGCCGGCGACGACGTGCGCCGGATGCTCGAGGTGGTCGGCCAGCCGAGTCTCGATGCCATGTGCGACCGCGCGATCCCCGGGGCCATCCGCTCCGAGTCGTCGCTGCAGGTGCAGGCGGCCCCCAGCGAGAGCGCCGTCATCGAGGAGCTGCGCGGGTTCGCCTCACGCAACACGGTGCTCACCTCGCTCATCGGCCTCGGCTACTACGGCACCGTCACCCCGCCGGTCGTGCGCCGCAACGTGCTCGAGAACCCCGCCTGGTACACCGCCTACACGCCCTACCAGCCGGAGATCTCGCAGGGCCGCCTCGAGGCGCTGCTCAACTTCCAGACCGTCGTCACCGACCTCACGGGCCTCGACGTCGCGGGCTCGTCACTGCTCGACGAGGGCACGGCGGCCGCGGAGGCCATGTCGCTGATGCGTCGCGCGAGCCGGGCCGCCGGCGACGCCGTCGTGCTCGTCGACGAGCGCCTCTTCCCGCAGACGATCGCCGTCATGCGGACCCGGGCCGAGGCTATCGGCCTGCCCGTCGTCGTGGCCGACCTGCGCGGCGTCAAAAACGCCGAGTCGCTCTCGGCCGCGGCCGGTGGCAAGGACGTCGTCGGTGCCATGGTGCAGTACCCCGACGCCACGGGTCAGCTCGTCGACTGGGCACCGCTCACCGCCGCGGTCCACGAGGCCAAGGGCCTGGTGACCGCGTGCGCCGACCTGCTGGCGCTCACCCTCGCGACCGCCCCGGGCGAGTGGGGCGCCGACATCGCCGTCGGCAGCGCGCAGCGCTTCGGCGTCCCGATGGGCTTCGGCGGCCCGCACGCCGGCTACATGGCCGTGCACCGCGGACTCGAGCGCCAGATCCCGGGCCGCCTCGTCGGCGTCTCCGTCGATGCCGAGGGGCGCCAGGCCTACCGCCTCGCGCTGCAGACGCGCGAGCAGCACATCCGTCGCGAGAAGGCGACGTCCAACATCTGCACCGCCCAGGTGCTACTCGCCGTCATGGCGAGCATGTATGCCGTCTGGCACGGGCCCGTCGGTCTCACGACCATCGCGCGCCGCGTCACCGGTCTCGCTTCCGGCCTTCGCGAGGCGCTCGTCGCCGGCGGCGTCGACGTCGAGACGACGGCCTTCTTCGACACCCTCACGCTGGTGGTGTCCGGCCGCGCCGACGAGGTCATCTCGACCTTCGCCGACCGCGGCATGAACGTGCGGCGCGTCGACGCCGACCGCGTGTCGCTCAGCCTCGACGAGACCTCCTCTCCGGCAACGGTGCTCGCGATCCTCGACGCGCTCGGCGTGGCCGTCTCCGACGAGACGAAGGCAGAGCTCGGCGCGCCCGCGGGCAACGGCGTGCCTGCGGCGCTTGCGCGTACGTCGGAGTTCCTCACCCACCCGGTCTTCCACGCGCACCACTCCGAGACGGCGATGCTGCGCTACCTGCGCCGGCTCTCCGACCGCGACTTCGCGCTCGACCGCGGCATGATCCCGCTCGGCTCGTGCACGATGAAGCTCAACGCCACCACCGAGATGGAGGCGGTCACCTGGCCGGAGTTCGCGAACCTGCACCCCTTCGCGCCGGCCGAGCAGACCGAGGGCATCCGCAGCCTCATCGACGACCTCGCCGCCTGGCTCTGCGAGATCACCGGCTACGACGCCGTCTCGCTCCAACCGAACGCCGGCTCGCAGGGCGAGTTCGCCGGTCTGCTCGCCATCCACGCCTACCACCAGGCCAACGGCGAGGGCCACCGCCGGGTCTGCCTCATCCCCGCCAGCGCGCACGGCACCAACGCCGCGTCGGCCGTCATGGCCGGCCTCAAGGTCGTCGTCGTCAAGACCGCCGCCGGCGGCACCGTCGACATGGACGACCTGCGCGCAAAGGTCGAGTCGCACCGTGACGACCTCGCCGCGATCATGGTGACCTACCCGTCGACCCACGGCGTCTACGAGGACACCATCACCGAGCTGTGCGAGCTCGTCCACGACGCGGGCGGCCAGGTCTACGTCGACGGCGCCAACCTCAACGCGCTCGTGGGTCTCGCCCAGCCGGGCAAGTTCGGCGCCGACGTCAGCCACCTCAACCTGCACAAGACGTTCTGCATCCCGCACGGCGGTGGCGGCCCGGGCGTCGGCCCGGTCGCGGTCCGCGCGCACCTGGCCCCCCACCTGCCCAACCACCCGCTCGCGCCCGAGGCCGGCCCCGAGACGGGTGTCGGACCCGTCTCGGCCGCTCCGTACGGCTCGGCGAGCATCCTGCCGATCTCGTGGGCGTACGTCCGGCTCATGGGCGGCGACGGGCTGCGCCACGCCACCCAGATGGCCGTGCTCGGCGCCAACTACATCGCGGCCCGGCTCCGTGAGCACTACCCGGTGCTCTACTCGGGACACGACGGTCTCGTCGCCCACGAGTGCATCCTCGACGTGCGCCAGATCACCGCCGAGACGGGCGTGACGGTCGACGACATCGCCAAGCGCCTCGTCGACTACGGCTTCCACGCGCCGACGATGAGCTTCCCCGTCGCCGGCACCCTCATGGTCGAGCCCACCGAGTCGGAGAACCTCTACGAGCTCGACCGGTTCTGCGACGCGATGATCGCGATCCGCGGCGAGATCGAGGCGATCAGCGCCGGTGAGGTCGCCGTCGGCGACAGCATGCTGCGCCATGCACCGCACACCGCGCTCAACGTCGCGGGGGAGTGGAACCACCCCTACGAGCGCACCGAGGCCGCCTTCCCGGTCGGCATCGAGGCAGCAGACAAGTACTGGCCGCCGGTCAGCCGCATCGACGGGGCGTACGGCGACCGCAACCTCGTCTGCTCGTGCCCGCCGCCGGAGGCGTTCGAGGGCTGAACTCGCCGAGGGCTTTCCTCGCGCCGAGACCCCCTGATGTGGTTGTCTCGGCACGTGGGAGCCGACGTCGAACAGGCCAGGTACACACGCGAGCAGCGGCAGCAGTACCGCGAGAAGGTGCGCCGCGACCTCGACGTGTTCGAACGCATGCTGGGCAAGAGCGAGTTCGAGTTCGACCGCCCGATGACGGGGCTCGAGATCGAGCTCAACCTCGTCAACGAGGACCTCGGGCCCAAGCTCGACAACAAGACGGTGCTCGAGCAGATCGCCGACGAGGACTACCAGACCGAGCTCGCGCGCTACAACATCGAGCTCAACGTGCACCCGAGGCCGCTTCCGGGCGACTCCGCGATCGAGCTCGAGGGCCTGCTGCGCGAGTCGCTCAACCGGGCGTCCGAGAAGGCGGCGGAGCTGCACACGGGCATCGTCGCGATCGGCATCCTGCCGACCGTCATGCCCGAGCACTTCGAGGGTGACTGGATCAGCGAGAACATCCGCTACGCCGCCCTCAACAACGCCGTGCTCGACGCCCGAGGCGAGGACGTCTGGCTCGAGCTCGAGGGCCCGACGGGCGAGCGGATCGCCCGCTACTCCGACAGCCTCGCGCCCGAGTCGGCCTGCACGTCGATCCAGCTGCACCTGCAGGTGCAGCCCGAGCGTTTCGCCGACCACTGGAACGCCGCCCAGGTGCTGGCCGGCCCGCAGCTCGCCCTCGGCGCGAACTCGCCGTTCTTCCTCGGGCAGCGCCTCTGGGCCGAGACGCGCATCCCGCTCTTCACCCAGGCCACCGACACCCGCTCGGTCGAGCTGAAGAACCAGGGCGTGCGCCCGCGCGTGTGGTTCGGCGAGCGATGGATCACCTCGATCTTCGACCTGTTCGAGGAGAACGTCCGCTACTTCCCGGCGCTGCTTCCCGAGCTCTACGACGAGGAGCCCGAGGAGGTCTTCGAGCGCGGTGAGGTGCCCCAGCTCAAGGAGCTGCGCCTCCACAACGGCACCGTCTACCGCTGGAACCGGCCGATCTACGACATCGTCGCCGGCCGCCCCCACCTGCGCGTCGAGAACCGGGTGCTGCCCGCGGGCCCGAGCATCATCGACGTCATGGCCAACGCGGCCTTCTACTACGGCACGATGCGCGTGCTCGCCGAGGAGGACCGCCCCGTCTGGACACGGATGAGCTTCTCCGCGGCCGAGTCGAACTTCGAGGAGGGGGCGCGGCTCGGCATCGACGCGCGCACCTACTGGCCAGGCTTCGGCGACGTGCCGGCCACCGAGCTCGTGCTGCGCCGGCTGCTGCCGATGGCGCACGAGGGTCTCGAGCGCTGGGGGGTGTCGGCCGCGGTGCGCGACCGCTTCCTGTCGGTCATCGAGCAGCGCTGCATCCTCGGCGTCAACGGGGCCTCGTGGCAGACCGAGTGCGTGGCGCGTCTCGAGGGCCAGGGGCTCACCCGCGACAAGGCGCTGCGCGAGATGTTGAGCCGCTACATCGAGGGCATGGGCGCGAACCAGCCCGTCCACACGTGGGAGCTGCCCAGCGACTGACGCGGGCGCCACTGCGCCACAGCCGAGCCCGCGTATGCCGGGTGGTGGCGTGACGGCATACGCAGGGGGGTGCCGGGTGGCTCGGAGGGTCGTGGGGCTCAGTCGGAGAGCAGGCGCCACGGCGACAGGTTGAACATCCCGATGCACCGGGTCGAGCGGTGGTGCGTCAGCACGCTCATCGAGCCGGCGTCGAGGACGAGGTTCTGGCCGAACCGCGGGTCGAGGCCGAGGTAGGTGGCCGTGAGGACGCGCAGCGCGTGCCCGTGGCCGAAGAGCGCGACGTCGCCGTGCTCGAGGTCGGGCCACACCTTGTCGATGACCTGCTGGGCGCGCGCCGACACCTCCTCGACGGTCTCGCCCGGGGTGACGCCCGGCTTCACGCCGTCGACGAAGACCTCCCACGGGTGGCCGATCTCGGCACTGATCTGCTTCGTCGTGATCCCCTCGTACGCGCCGTAGTCCCACTCGCGCAGCAGCGGCTCGACCTCGAAGTCGCCGAGCCCGGCCAGCTCGGCCGTGCGCCTGGCCCGCTGCAGGGGAGAGACGAGAACGCGCTGGAAGCGGTGCTTGCGCAGCACGTCAGCCAGCTCGCGCGCCGCGGCCTCGCCCTCGGGAAGCAGCGGCAGGTCGGTGGTGCCGGTGTGCTGGCCGCTCAGCGACCACTCGGTCTCGCCGTGCCGGAAGAGGTAGATGTTGCCCGGGTAGATGCCGTCGGGGGAGGCCATACCGGTCATCAAACCACCTGCACCCGGCGCGGTCCCTCGCCGACGACCCTGCGAGACTCCCCCGCATGGAGCTGCCCTTCCGCATCGTCAACGTGTTCGGCATCGAGGGGAACCCCTTCTCGGGCAACGCCCTCGGGGTCTTCGAGGAGGCATCGGGGCTGGACGACGCCGAGATGCAGGCGTGGGCCCGGCAGTTCAACCTCAGCGAGGTGACCTTCGTCGACGACGACCCGACGACCGCGGCCGCGGGGCCTCCCACGCGAGCGGCGGTGCGGATCTTCACCGCGACGTACGAGATGCCCTTCGCCGGCCACCCGACCCTCGGCACGGCAGAGGTCGTCGCCGACCGCGCTGCAGCGCGTGCAGGAGTCCCCGTGGACGAGGTGCTCCTGACCATGCCCGCCGGCGAGATCCCGGTGCGCCGCACCTCCGACGGGTGGCAGCTGAGGGCCAACCCGCCACAGCACCGTGAGGCGTCCGCCGTGCCGCAGCAGGTGGCGGCGGCGCTCGGCGTGCCCGTCGGCGCACTCGTCGACGGCGCGACGCAGTGGGTCAGCTGTGGCGCCGAGTCGCTCGTCGTACAGGTGGACGACCTCGAGGCCCTCCGGGCGGCCGCCCCCGACCCGGCCCTCATGCTGGAGCACCTAGCCATGCCCGAGCGTCCACCGCACGTCTACCTATGGGCGTGGACCGGGGCCGACACCGTCGAGGCACGGATGTTCGCGGCAGCCGGCACCACCCTCGAGGAGGACCCCGCGACGGGGTCGGCGTGCAGCAACCTCGGCGGTTGGTTCGTCGCACAGGGCCGCACCGGCTTCGAGGTCGTCGTGTCGCAGGGGGCGCAGACCGGCCGACCGTCGCGGCTCGTGCTCACGGTCGACCCCGACGCGACGATCCGTGTCGCCGGCAGGGTGGCCGGCGTCGGTTCCGGCACCGTGTCACGAGGCTGAGCCGTCGCCGGCCCAGCTGTGCGACCATCGGCTCGTGCCGACCTACATAGGGTTCCTCCGCGCCGTCAACCTCGGCGGCAAGCGCCGGGTGAAGATGGCCGCCTTGCGCGAGCTGCTCGAGGCAGAGGGTTACGAGGACGTCGAGACCCACATCCAGAGCGGCAACCTCAAGGTGCGCTCGGCCACGCGCAGTGCCGCCAAGGTCGAGACCGACCTGAGGAAGGCGATCAGCGCGGAGTTCGGCTTCGACGTGCCCGTGGTGGTGCGCACACCGAGCCAGCTGAGGAAGCTCGCCGACGAGGCAGAGGCGCTCGAGTCACCGATCGCCTCCGACGCCAGGCGCTACGTCACCTTCATGACCGGCGACCTCGCACCTGCAGGCGTCAAGGCGTTGCACGACTGGGACGCCGCGACCGAGGGCGCGCGGGTCGTCGGAAACGACATCGTGCTCTTCCTCTCCGACGGCGTACAGGGCGCCAAGCTGACCAACGCCCGTATCGAGAAGCTCACCGGAGCCGTGGGCACGGCCCGCAACATCACCGTCGTTCGGGCGCTCGCCGACAAGTGGGGCGGCTGACCGCTGGCGAACCCGGCGTCGATGGGCGGACCGACCGACGGACCGCCACGAGAGTCCGCACTCGTACGGGAGCCGGCGGGACGGCATACCTTCGTGGCGGTCGGTCGACCGCTCGTTCACAGGCGGGCGCGGCGGACGAGCTCGAACGAGACGACGGCGGCAGCCGCCGACACGTTGAGCGACTCGACACCGGCCGCCATCGGGATCGACACCCACGCGTCGACCAGCGCGGCGACGTCGGGGGACACGCCGGCGGTCTCGCTGCCCAGCACGAACGCGACCGGCTCGGGCAGGTGCGCGGAGAAGAGGTCGGCGTCGCCGCCCGCGTCGAGCCCCACGACGTGGAAGCCGGCGTCCTTGAGCGCGCGGACGGACTCGACGGCGGTGACCGACTTGAGGATCGGTGCGCGGAACGCGATCCCCGCCGACGCCTTGACGACGAGCGGGTCGATGGACGCGACGCCCTTGCGTGGCACGACGATGCCGTCCACGCCCGCCGCGGTCGCCGAACGGAGGATCATCCCCACGTTGGCGGGGGTCGTGACGCCGTCGAGCACGAGCACCGTGCGCAGCGCGCCCGCCCCGGCCCGGACCCCGGCCAGCGCGGCCTCGAGGGGACGCATCCGCGGGGCCACGACGTCGGCGAACACGCCCTGGTCCTGGCGACCGTTGCCCGCGAGCTTCTTGACGCGCTCGGCGCTCGCGTACTGCACGTCCACGCGCCGGCGCCGGGCCGCCTGCTGGATCTCGCGCAGGCCCGAGCCGCGGGCGCCCTCGGCGATGACGACCTTGTCGACGTGGAGGTCGTCGTCGAGGAGCACCTCGTGGACCGGGTTGCGGCCGTAGACCGTGATGAAGCGGTCCTTGGGGGAGATCTCGTCGGTCACGCGGTCAGGATGTCACAGCGGGAATGGCGGGGCGGCACGATGCGTTCGGTATGATTGAATCGTCAATCACTGAGGAGTTGGGACACATGCAGTTCGGGATCTTCACCGTCGGCGACGTGACCACCGACCCGACCACGGGCCGTACGCCGACCGAGAACGAGCGCATCAAGGCCACCGTCGCCATCGCGAGGAAGGCGGAGGAGGTCGGGCTCGACGTCTTCGCGACCGGTGAGCACCACAACCCGCCGTTCGCCGCACCGGCGAGCCCGCCGGTCCTGCTCGCCGCGATCGCCGCGCAGACCGAGCGGATCGTGCTGTCGACGTCGACCACCCTCATCACGACGAACGACCCCGTGCGTCTGGCGCAGGACTACGCGTACCTCCAGCACCTGAGCGACGGACGCATGGACCTCATGCTCGGCCGCGGCAACACCGGCCCCGTCTACCCGTGGTTCGGCAAGGACATCCGTGAGGGCATCCCGCTCGCCGTCGAGAACTACGCGCTGCTGCACCGGCTGTGGCGAGAGGACGTCGTCGACTGGCAGGGCAAGTACCGCACGCCGCTGCAGGGCTTCACCTCGACGCCTCGTCCGCTCGACGGTGTGCCACCGTTCGTGTGGCACGGCTCGATCCGCAGCCCCGAGATCGCCGAGCAGGCCGCCTACTACGGCGACGGCTTCTTCTCGAACCACATCTTCTGGCCCGCCACGCACACGAAGCAGATGGTGGCCCTCTACCGCCGCCGCTTCGAGCACTACGGCCACGGCCAGGCCGACCAGGCCATCGTCGGCCTCGGCGGCCAGGTGTTCATGCGCAAGAACAGCCAGGACGCGGTGCGCGAGTTCCGGCCCTACTTCGACAACGCCCCCGTCTACGGCCACGGCCCGTCGCTCGAGGAGTTCACGAGCCAGACGCCGCTCACGGTGGGCAGCCCGCAGGAGGTCATCGAGCGCACCCTCGGCTTCCGCGACTACGTCGGTGACTACCAGCGCCAGCTGTGGCTCCTCGACCACGCCGGCCTGCCGCTCAAGACGGTCCTGGAGCAGCTGGACATCCTCGGCGAGGAGGTCGTGCCCGTGCTCCGCAAGGAGTTCGCCGCCCTGAAGCCCGCCCACGTTCCGGACGCGCCCACCCACGCGAGCCGGGTGGCCGCCGCCGGCGGTGCCCACGACACCACGGTGTACGCCGACGGTGACGACGTCACCGGCGCCTCGCCCGAGCCCACCCACGACACGACCACCCTGGAGGTGACCAAGTGACCACGCAGACCCCGTTCCACCTCGCCGTCATCACAGCCGGCGTGACCGAGCCGTCGTCCACACGCCTGCTCGCCGACCGCCTCAGCGAGGCGACGGTGCGTGCCCTCGCCGGGCACGACGTCGGCGAGGTCGTCGTCGAGGTCGTCGACGTGCGCGACGTCGCCCACGACGTGACGAACAACGTGCTGACCGGCTTCGCGTCGCCCGACCTGCAGGTGCGGCTCGACGCCATCAGCGAGGCCGACGCCGTCGTCGTCGCCACGCCGGTGTACGCCGCGTCCTACAGCGGGCTGTTCAAGATGCTCGTCGACGTGCTGCCGAAGGACGCCTTGCGCGACACGCCGGTCCTGCTGGGCGCCACGGGCGGCACCGCCCGCCACTCCCTCGCGATCGACCACGCCCTGCGCCCGCTCTTCGCGCACCTGGGCGCCCTCGTCGCCCCCGTCGCGGTGTTCGCGGCCAGCGAGGACTGGGGCAGCGTCGACGCGGGACGGCTGGGCGAGCGCATCGAGCGCGCCGGCCGGTCGTTCGCCTCCCTCGTCGTCGGCAGCCCGCGCGAGCCGCGGGTCGACCCCTTCGAGGACGTGACGCCGTTCGCGTCGCTGCTCAGCGACCTGCGTTCCTGAGCCCAGACCACACCCCGGCCCGCCGACCACGCCGGGCCGCAGGACCGATCGGGTCCTGCGGCCCGGCGGACGGCAGACTCGGGGCATGACCACACCCGGTGCCGCGACACCGCTCGCCCGTCGACTCGCCACGAGGGACGCCGTCGTCATCGGCGTCGGGTCGATGGTGGGCGCGGGGCTCTTCACGGCGTTCGCGCCGGCAGCCGCCGCGGCGGGTCGCCTGCTCGTGCCGGCGTTGGCCGTCGCTGCCCTGATCGCCTTCTGCAACGCGACCTCGTCGGCCCAGCTCGCGGCTCAGTACCCGACATCCGGGGGAACGTACGTCTACGGCCGAGAGCGCCTGGGCGAGTGGTGGGGGTTCGTCGCGGGCTGGGGCTTCGTCATCGGCAAGACGGCGAGCTGCGCGGCGATGGCGCTCGCCTTCGCGGCCTACGTCGCGCCTCCCGGCTGGCAGCGTCCCCTGGCTGTCGCTGCCGTCGTCGCCCTGGCCGCCGTCAACTACCGCGGCATCACGCGTACGGCGCGGCTCACCCGGGGCATCGTGACGGGCGTGCTTGCTGCGCTCGTCGTGGTGCTGGTCGCCGTCGCCCTCGCGCCGGCCGCGGCCCGTCCCGGGTCCGCTGACGCCGCCGGGAGCGGCGTCGGCGGAGTGCTCCAGGGGGCGGCGATCCTCTTCTTCGCCTTCGCCGGCTACGCACGCATCGCCACCTTGGGCGAGGAGGTCGTCGACCCCTCGCGGACGATCCCGCGCGCCGTGCTCGGCGCCTTCACGGTGGTGGTGCCGCTGTATGCCGTCACCGCCCTGGTGCTGCTCCGGTCGCTCGGCGTCCCAGGGCTGGCGGCGAGCGCCGCGCCCCTGAGGGCGGCCGCCGCGGCGACGCCGTGGTCGGCCTGGCTCACCCCGCTCGTGGGACTCGCTGCCGCGGCAGCGACACTGGGCGCCCTCCTCGCGCTCATCGCAGGGGTCGGTCGGACCACCCTGGCCATGGCGCGCGAGGGCGACCTGCCACGCCGGTTCGCCGCAGTGCACGAGCGGTACGCGGTGCCGCACGTCGCCGAGGTCGGTGTCGCCGCCGTCGTGTGCGTGCTCGTGCTCCTCACCGACCTGCGCGGCGTCATCGGCTTCTCCTCGTTCGGGGTGCTGACGTACTACGCGGTGGCCAACGCCGCGGCACTCACGCAGGACGCCGGCCACCGCCGCTACCCGAGAGTCCTCGCGGTCATCGGCCTGGTCGGCTGCGTGGCCCTGGTGTTCGCCGTGCCGTCCGGCTCGCTCGTGGCGGGTGTCGTCGTGCTCGCGGGGGGCCTCGGGGGTCGTCTCGTGGTCACCCGCCGACGGGTCGGCCCGGGCAGCGACGGCGGCGGCGACACGCGGGGAGTGCTCCCCATGGACGGCGGGTCGACGGCGACCTAGCGTGAGCCGCACCGTCGACAGGAGGCCCACGTGCTCTACCGCAAGGGTGCTGACCCCGAGGCCCTCGAGCGCACCGCGCGAGAGCTGACCGCGTGCGCCGACGAGGTCGACGGCATCCGCGCCACCGGCACGCAGGCGCTCGCCGTGATCGGCCGGTCATGGGGCGGTGACGACGCCCGGGCCGCGCAGGAGGCGTGGCGTTCCACGGCGTCCGCGCTCCTCGCCCTCGGGGCCACCCTCGACTCGATGTCGAGGCGACTCACCGAGAACGCCCGCGGCCAACGGGGTGCCAGCGGCGAGGGTCACGTCGGTGCCCCCGGGGCGCCCTTCCAGCCGGGCCCGCCCCCGTGGCTTCCGTCCCCGTTCGGGGGGTCGTCCGTCGCCGGTGGAGGGCCCGTCGACGAGTCTGACGAGCCCGACTTCGCGGACGACGTGCGCGGAACCGAGCCGCACGACATCGACCTCGAGCTCGCCGAGCTGGCCAAGGGGGTGTACGACGGCGAGGGCACGCGGAACTTCGACCCCGTCAGCGGTGACGAGCTCCGGCAGCTCGGGATCGACCCCGCGTCCCTCACCGGACCCGGCGGCTTCCAGGCGAACGTCTACCGCGACGACGACGGCCGCTACGTCCTCGCCTTCGCGGGCACCGACCCGAAGAGCGTGAGCGACTGGGGGACCAACGCGCAGCAAGGTCTGGGTGGCCTCAGCAGCCAGCACCTCCAGGCCATCGGGCTCGCGCAGCACCTGGCCGCTGCGGTCGGCAGTGACGACATGGTCCTGACCGGGCACTCTCTGGGCGGCGGTCTCGCGAGCGCGGCGTCGGTCGCGACCGACGTCCCGGCCGTCACGTTCAACGCGGCCGGGGTGCACCCCAACACCGTGATCGCGGCCGCTGCCCTCGGGCACCAGACCCCCGGCCTCGACCAGGGCCAGGTGCGCAACTACCACGTGCGCGGCGAGATCCTCACGACGGTGCAGAACCCGCTCGGCTCCTTCGTCGACCACGCGCCCTTCATCGGTGACAGCGTCCTGCCCAACGCCCTCGGCACCCAGATCGCCCTCAACCCGGCGAAGGGACCCGATCTGCACCCGTCCCCGTGGTCCCTGGTCAGCCCGATCGCCGGTGTCGTCGACACGGCCGTCGACCTCGGCGGCTACGCGATCGGCCAGCACCAGGCGCCGTCGGTCGTCGAGGCGATGGAGGCCAGCGAGTACTTCGGCAAGAGCTGACCCGCACGAGACAGGGGAGCGTGCGAGCCCGAAGGGCCGAAGGCCGGCAGCCCCGGGTGTCACCCGAGGTCGAGGCGGTCGACCACGAGGTCGGCGATGGCGAGCGACGCCGTCGCCGCCGGCGACGGGGCGTTGCGGATGCACAGCACGGACCCGACCCGACTGAAGCGGAAGTCCTCCACGAGGGAGCCGTCCGGGTCCATCGCCTGCGCCCGCACGCCCGACCCGGCGGGCACGACGTCGGCGTCGGTGATCGCGGGCACGTAGCGCCTCGCGCGGGCGACGAAGGCGTGCTTGCTGACCGACCCCACGGCCTCGTGCACGCCGGTGCGGAGGTTGGCCCGCGCGAACCTGCGGAAGCCGGGCGAGGTCGCGAGCGCGCTGACCACCCGCAGGTCGACGTCGCGGCGGCGGTATCCCTCCCTCGCGGTCGCGAGCACGGCATTCGGCCCGAGCAGCACGCCGCCCCCGACCCGGCGCGTCAGGTGCACCCCGAGGAACGGGTAGCGCGGGTCGGGTACCGGGTAGACCAGGCCGCGCACGAGGTGGGTGGCCGACGGCGCCAGCGCGTGGTACTCGCCCCGGAAGGGCACGATCGCTGGGCTGGGCCCGTCACCGGCGAGGACGGCGAGCCGGTCGGCGTGCAGGCCTCCCGCGATGACGACGTGGTCGGCCCTGAGGTGGCGGCCGTCGGCGGCTCGCACCTCGACCTGCCCACCCGTCTGGTCGAGACCGGTCACCTCGAAGTGGGTGACGACCCGGGCGTCGCGGGCCACGGCGTCCTCGAGCATCGCTGCAGCGACGCGCGAGAAGTCGGTGATCGCCGTCGTGGGCGAGTGCAGCGCGGCCTGGCCGACCGCGTGGGGCTCCACCTCGCGCAGGGCGTCCGGGTCGAGCCAGCGCAGACCGGGCACCCCGTTCGCCTGCGCCCGCGCCTCGATGGCGCGCAGCCGGTCGACCTCGACGTCGCCGAGCGCGACCACGACCTTCCCGACCTCGTCGTAGGGAAGTCCCCGGTCACGGCAGTACGCGCGAAGGCGGCGCACCCCCTCCCGCGAGAGCGTCGCCTTCGCCGAACCCGGCGCGTAGTAGATGCCGGCGTGCACGACGCCGCTGTTGCGCGACGTCTGGTGCCGGGCCGGCGCCGCCTCCTTCTCGACGACCGTGACAGCGGGACGCGGGTCGGACAGCGTGAGCCGACGGGCCACCGCCGACCCGACGATGCCCCCGCCCACGACGACGACGTGCCGGCGCGTCACCCTGCGGCCGCGCGAGCGGCCTCGTCGGCCGCCTCGACGTCGGCGTCGGTGGGCCTCACGACGTGCGCGGCATACGGCTCGGGGTGCCGGCGGAGGTAGACCTTGATGTACGGGCAGAGCGCGACGATGCGCCGGCCCGAGGCGACGGTCGCAGACAGCGCGAAGTCGGCGAGCCGGCCGGCGAGGCCCCGTCCCTCGTACTCCGGGTCGACCTCGGTGTGAAAGAAGACGACGCGGTCGGCCTCATCACCTTCGGGGCCGTCGCCCGGGACGACCGCGTAGCTGGCGATGCCGATGACGCGGTCGCCGTCACGCAGCTCGAAGCGGCTGCGCTCGGGGTTGTCGAGCACCTCTGTCGCGGCTGCCCCGTCGTCGGTCGGATCGTTGTCGCCCTCACCCGTGCGCTCCGTCATCGCCCCAGCATGGCAGGGTGAGGGCATGGCGAAGTACTTCGACGTCCACCCGGTGGACCCCCAGCCCCGAGCCATCGGCCAGGCGGTCGAGATCCTGCGGAGCGGAGGCCTCATCGCCTACCCGACCGACTCCTGCTTCGCCCTGGGCTGCTCGCTCGACAACCCGGAGGGCAAGGAGCGCATCCTGCGCATCCGCCACCTCGACGACAAGCACCACTTCACGCTCGTGTGCTCGGACTTCGCACAGCTCGGCCAGTTCGTGCACCTGGACAACTCGGTGTTCCGCGCCATCAAGGCGGCGACGCCGGGGCCCTACACGTTCATCCTGCCGGCGACGAAGGAGGTGCCCCGGCGCCTGCTGCACGCGAAGAAGAAGACGGTGGGCGTCCGCATCCCAGAGCACCCCGTCGTGCGCGAGCTGCTCAAGGCCGTGGGCGAGCCGATCCTGTCGAGCACGCTGCTCATGCCCGACGACGATGAGCCGATGACCGAGGGCTGGGAGATCAAGGACCGCCTCGACCACGTCGTCGACGCCGTCATCGACTCGGGGGAGTGCGGTCTCGAGCCGACCACGGTGGTGGACTGGTCCGACGGCTACCCCGTCGTGACCCGGGTCGGCGCCGGCGACCCCAGCCCCTTCGAGTGAGCGCACAGCCCCGTCGCGCCCCTGTCGCGCCGGGGCGTGGTGCTGTTCAATCGGGCCATGAGCCAAGGCGCCCGTGACGTGATGCCGACCTCCGAGCCGACCTCAGAGCCCACCTCGGAGTCACCATCCGAGCCGCCGACTGCCGAGTCCCTGGGCTCGCTGCTGGCCGGGCTGGACCAGGCCGACCGCGAGACCCTGGAGCTGCGGCTCGAGCGTTGGTCGGACGACCTCGTGGCGGCGCTGAGGGTGCTCTATCCCGAGCAGGACGTCTCCGCCATCGCCGTGCGCCTCCTCGAACGGGCCGTCGAGGCGCACTCCGCGAGACCTCACGAGCTGCGCCGCCTCGACCAGCGGCGGCTGCTGCGCCCGGACTGGCTCCAGCAGCCGGAGATGTTCGGGTACGCCTGCTACGCCGACCGGTTCGCCGGTGACCTCAGGAGCTTCGGCGAGCGCCTCGACCACCTGCGCGACCTCGGCGTCACCTACCTGCACCTCATGCCGCTGCTGCAGCCGCGTGAGGGCGACAACGACGGCGGCTACGCCGTGCAGGACTACCGCACCGTGCGCCCGGACCTCGGCGACGTCGACGACCTGCGCGCGCTCGCGAGCGACCTTCGGGCAAACGGCATCTCGCTCGTGCTCGACCTCGTGCTCAACCACGTGGCCCGCGAGCACGAGTGGGCGCGACGGGCCCGGGCGGGGGAGTCGCGCTACCGGGACTACTTCCACGTCTACCCCGACCGCGTCATGCCCGACGCCTACGAACGCACGCTGCCCGAGATCTTCCCCGACTTCGCCCCCGGCAACTTCACCTGGGACGACGAGCTGGCCGGCTGGGTCTGGACGACGTTCAACGAGTGGCAGTGGGACGTCAACTGGTCCAACCCCGACGTGCTCGTCGAGTACGCCGACATCGTCCTCTACCTCGCGAACCTCGGCGTCGAGGTGCTGCGGCTCGACGCCATCGCCTTCACGTGGAAGCGGCTCGGGACGAACTGCCAGAACCAGCCAGAGGTGCACGCCGTCACGCAGGCGCTGCGCACGGTCGCACGCATCGCCTGCCCGGCCCTCGCCTTCAAGGCCGAGGCGATCGTCGGCCCCCGCGATCTCGTGCAGTACCTCGGGCAGGGCGAGCACGCCGGCCGGGTCAGCGACATCGCGTACCACAACAGCCTCATGGTGCAGGTCTGGTCGATGCTGGCGACGGGAAGCACGGGCCTGACGAAGCGGGCCCTGACGGCGCTGCCGCCGACCCCGCCGAGCGGAACCTGGATCTGCTACGTCCGCTGTCACGACGACATCGGATGGGCGATCGACGACGGCGACGCCGCTGCCGCCGGTCTCGACGGCTACGCCCACCGGCGCTTCCTCTCCGACTGGTACGCCGGCGACCACCCCGGGTCGTGGGCGCACGGGCTCGTCTTCCAGCACAACCCGGCGACCGGCGACAAACGCATCAGCGGCACCGCGGCATCCCTGGCGGGCCTCTCCGACGCCGCCGAGCGAGGCGATGCGACCGGCGTCGGGCTCGGACTGGCCCGCGTCTTCCTGGCGCACGCGGTCGTGGCAGGTTGGGGCGGCATACCCGTGGTGTGGAGCGGTGACGAGCTCGGGATGCCCAACGACCCGCACTGGGCGCAGGAGCCGGGCCACGAGGACGACAACCGCTGGGCGCACCGTGGGCGCATCGACTGGGCCCTCGCGTCGCACCGGGCCGACCTCGGCACCACGGCAGGGAAGGTGTTCCAGGGCCTGCGGCACCTGGCTGCGGTGCGCCGCACGCTTCCGCAGCTGCACGCGTCGGCGCAGACCCGGGTGGTGCTCGACACCGACGACGGTGTGCTGGCGATCGTCCGCACGCACCCGAGCGGCTCCATCGTCTGCGTCTACAACGTGACGCCGTCGTGGCAGACCGTGCCGGTGCACCTGTTCAGCGACGCCGGCATCACGCATGCCCACGACGCGCTGGGCGGCCACCCGGTCTTCGGTGACGCGCGCGGGCTCGCGTCGCTGAGTCCGTATGCCGCCTGGTGGGTCGTCGAGGCGCCCGCTGACGTCTCACGCGCCTGACCTTCCGACGCTCCTTGGTAAAGGTTGTGCGATAACCTTTAGCAAGGAGGTGGACAACGCATGGCTCCGGAATGGCCCGCTCTCGAGTCGCGCACGGTGCCGTGGCGACCCGTGGAGGGACTTCTCGAGGTGTCCCGCCGGGCCCAGCGCGCCAACCCGCGCAGCTACGAGGCGGCCGTCGTGCCGCCCATCGCGGACAGCAGCCTCGTGCTCGACGGGGACCTCGCGGCCGACCTCGACGAGGCCACCCGCCTGCTCGCGTCCTTCGACGCCGGGGGAGCGGGGGAGATCGCACCGTTCGCCTCCGTGCTGCTGCGGTCCGAGAGCGCTGCGAGCTCGCAGATCGAGAACCTCACGTCGTCGGCACGCGCGCTGGCCGAGGCCGAGATCGGCGAGGGCAACCGCGCGAACGCCGCCGTCATCCTCGGCAACGTCCGCACCATGCAGGCGGCCCTCGACCTCGCCGGCCGTCTCGACGAGGACGCCGTGCTCTCCATGCACCGGGCCCTGATGGCCCAGCAGACGCAGCACCCGGCCGGAAGGTGGCGCGACCAGCAGGTCTGGGTCGGCGGCTCCGCGCTGCACCCCGGCGACGCGCACTACGTGCCACCGGTCGCCGACGACGTCCCGGCCCTGATGGCCGACCTCGTCGCCTTCATGGACCGAGACGACCTGCCACCCCTCGCCCACGCGGCCCTGGCCCATGCCCAGTTCGAGACGATCCACCCGTTCACCGACGGCAACGGGCGCACCGGACGGGCCCTGCTGCACTCGGTGCTGCTGCACACCGGGGTGATCCACCGGGTCACCGTCCCGATCTCGGCGGGCCTGCTGGCCATCCGCGACGACTACGTCGACGCCCTCACGGCCTACCGCCGGGGGGACGCCGAGCCGATCCTGCGCTGTGTCGCCGAGGCCGCGCGCAGCGGCACCCACATCGGTGAACGCCTCGTGGCAGCGCTGCGTGAGGTGCGGGCCGAATGGGCCGAGCGCCTTACTGCGCGAGTCGGATCCACGTCGTGGTCGATGCTCGACCTCCTGCTGCGACAGCCTGTGGTCACGGCTCGCGTCGTCATGCGCGAGCTCGAGGTCTCCGCCCCCACCGCCCAGTCGGCCCTCCAGCGCCTCGTCGACGACGGCATCCTGCTCGAGTCCACCGGCCACCGGCGCAACCGCGTCTACCGTGCCCCCGCGGCGCTGCGGGCCCTCGACGCGTATGCCGCCGGGCTGGGCAGGCGCGCACGCTGACGGCCGGGGCGGGGGAGTGCGCCACGGATTACAATGGTCACGAATCCCCTTGTCTCACAATGGAATTCGCCGGTAATCGACATTATGATGTTTGCTCTTCGAGCCCCTCGAACGTCAGGTCCACCCAGGCGCCGTGCGGGTGGCAGGTCCCGAGCGTCACCGGTTCGAGCTCCCGGCCCTCCCGCCAGCGACGCAGCCCGAGCACCGTCCCGCCACCGTCGACTCCAGCCGGTGGCTCGATGCCGGGCGCGCAGCCGGGTGGCTCGGCGGAGAGCCACGACAGCACCTCGCAGTCGCCCGCGAGCGCGCGCACCTCGGCCTCGAGGTCGGACCGGCGCGAGGCGTCGACATAGGTGAGCGCCCACGAGCTGTGGACGAGCACGTGCGACTCCGCTCCGGCCTGCTCCCGGGTCAGGTCGACAGCTCGCCGCAGCCCGTCGACCAGGTCGTCGCGCAGCACCGTCGGCTGTTGCCCGCGGAGCAGGTCACGCGCGGCCCGGAAGCGCTCGATCCGGCCCGGCACCTCGGGCCAGAGACATGCCTCGAGCCACCGGACCGCCTCGTCGTCGGACAGGTCCACGGGCTCGAGGTCGACACCCACGCGCCCGCGCACCGGGGGCAGCTCGAGAGCACTGGTCCTGTGCGCCGCGGTGACGCCGGACCGGTCGTGGCCCACGCAGTGGACCGTCGAGCCCCGGTCTCCCAGTGCGAGCGACGGCCCCGAGGACGAGTCGACCCGCACGTCGTAGCGGTCGACGGCGAGGAGCAGGCCCGCGCTGGCGCCGAGCTCGACGAGGGCCAGCGGTCGACCGTGGCTGTCGAGCGAGGCCGCGACCAGGCCGAGGGCGACGTACACGGCTCGGTTGACCTCGTTGGTCTGGGTGCCGTGGGTCGCGATCTGCTGCAACACCTCGTCGCGATTCTCGACGACGGTGCGTCGCACGTCGCTCCACGGGTCCCCGGTCGGCGTGTGGTCCGGACCGACGACGCTTGGATACCACTGTGCGGCAGGGACATCGGGACGGCGGAGCACCAGGTCGTGGAGGGCGGCCAGCCACAGCACGGGTCGGGCCTGACCGGGTCTCGCGACGAGCAGCAGCGAGGCGAGGTCGCCGTCGTCGGCGAGGTGGCGGCAGAGGCTCGAGTAGAGCGGCAGGGCGGCATACTCGGCGGCGAACGCGGAGAACCGCTGCTGGATCCGGGCGAGCCGCTCGGCGTCGCCCGCCGCGCGGTCAGGCACCCGTGACCCCGTCGAGGCTCTCACGCACGAGGTCGGCGTGCCTGTTGTGGCGGGCGTACTCGCCGATGAGGTGGTGGCAGGGGAGACACAGCGAGGTGCTGCCGGCTGCGGTGCTCTCGCTCATCGGCGAGCTCCTCCGGTGACGGGCTGGTGCGTGGCAGAGGCCGGTTCGCGCTCGAGCAGCATGATCACCTCGTGGTGCGAGGTCTGCGGGAACATGTCGAAGAGCCGGGCGCGGCGCGCGGTGTAGGACGGCAGTCTGGCGAGGTCACGGGCGAGGCTGTCGACGTTGCAGCTGGAGTAGGTCACGTGGTCGGTGCCCGAGCACTCGATCCAGGCCGCGAGCTCGGGCCCGATGCCGCGACGTGGCGGGTTGACGACGACCATGGAGGTGCCGGCTCCGAGCACGTCCGGATCGAGCGCTGCCACGTCGGTCGCGTCGCCGGCGCGGAACCGAACGTCCGCGCCGCCCGGCGACGTCGTTCGGAGCCCCTGAGCGCTCAGCTCGGCACTGCGCACCGCCTCGGGCGACACCTCGACGCCGAGAACCCGGCGGGGTGGGCAGGAGACGCCGTCGGCGAGGTGCAGCGCGAACCCGCCCACACCGCAGTAGAGGTCGAGCACAGCGTCGGGGTGCACCTCGTGGGCCCAGTCCCGGGCCTGGCGGTAGAGGCCCGCAGCGACCGCGGTGTTCGTCTGGAAGAAGCTGTTGGGTCGCAGGTTGAGGGTGATCTCGTTGACGGGCATCTCGAGCAGACCCTGCTCGGTGAGCACGATCTCGGTGTCGCCCTCGAGGACGGCCTTGTGCTCGGGCTGGAGGTTGACCGAGACGACGCGCACCTCGGACAGGTGTTCGAGCAGCCGCGGGAGCCGCGACTCCAGCAGGGCCAGGTGCTTCTTCGAACGGAGCACGAGGCGCAGCATGACCTCACCGGTGGGGGAGAGGGTGAGGATGAGGTGCTTGAGCTCGCCGCGTCGGGCCGCCACGTCGTAGGGCTCCAGCCCGATCTCGTCGACGACGTCAGCCAGCCGGGGGATCAGCCGCTGGAGCGGTTCCTCGTGAAGACCGCAGGCCCGCAGGTCGACGCCGTGCGACTGCGGGTCGAGGATTCCGAGGGTGACCGCGCCGGCGCGGCCGCCGACGACGAGCTTCGCCTTGTTGCGGAAGGCGGACTCGCGGCTGGCGAACGGCTCGAGCCAGGTGAGGTCAGGGGCGACGGACGTCAGCGCCCGCTGACAGCGCTCGACCTTCTCCGCGAGCTGGACGGCATACGGCACGCCCATCAGGGCGCAGGAGCGGCAGCGTCCGGCGTCGTAGTAGTCGCACTGCACCGGGCAAGGCTACGGCTCGGCAGGCGCATCTAGGACCAGGGGTAGAGCGCCGAGGGGAGCCCGTCCGAACGTCGAAGTGACATAATGTCGATTATCGGCGTTATGCGGTCACCCGGGGCTCGTGCACCGGGAGGCCTGATGCGACCCTCCGCCCCTCGGCGAGGACGTCGGCGGCGATGTCGGGGTGTTCACGCATCCACGTCCAGCTGGTCGCGATGCGCACGAGCCCGACGGCGCGGTGGAAAGCCAGCGCGTGGCGCCGTTCGTCGTCGGGACGGTCGTCGAACAGCCGTGCCGCGTGCCGGCGCGCCAGCTCGTCACCGGGACCCCAGCTGCCGTCACGTCCCAGCACCCGGTCGACGGCCCACAGCCAGGCGCCGAAGTACGCCACGTCGTGCAGAGGATCCGCCATCTGCAACCGGTCGAAGTCGATGAGCACCAGGTCGGCCCCGTGCGCGATGAGGTTGCGCGGTGAGAAGTCGCCGTGGTTGACGACGAGGTGCTCGTCCTGCGGCATCGAGAGCTCGAGACGGGCCACCACCGACTCGACGTCGGCGCCGAGCCTGCCGCCGACGACGTCACCCTTGCGACGCAGCGACAGCAGCAGCTTGGCCGCGGTGCGCCGGCGTGGCACGACGACGCCGCTGCCGTTGAGATCCGCCAGCAGGCACGCCACGTCGGCCAGTCGCGACAGCGTGTCGTCCACGTCGGTGAGCGTGGCCAGCTGCTCACCCGCGACGAACGACATCCAGACCTCGTCGCGCGGCGCCTCTGCAACGGGCCGCGCGACGGGCTCTGGCATGGCCCGTGCGGGCCTCGAGGCACCGAACGGTGACGCCCAGAGGGCCTCCATCGCCGCGCGCACCTCGTCCGCCCCACCACGGGCGTACCGCTTGACGACGACGTCGCGTCCCTCGACACGGCGCCGCGCAACCACTCGCTCCGGATGGGTGGGGTTGAACACGTGTTCCACGGGAACCAGCCTCGCTCGTGCCGCGCGCCACCCGCCATCAGACCTTCGTCCTAGTCCCCCCGCCCAACCGTCGAGGGCCACGTCGCGCTGCCTGTTCCGCTAGGGCTCGAGCCGTGCGAGCCAGTCGCCCAGCACGCGCTCCAGCATCGAGCGCTCGGCCGGCGTCAGTCCTGCCAGCATCCGCTCGTCGCCCGCCATCACGTCGCCCAGCACGCGGTCGACGGCAGCGAGCCCGTTGGGCGTGAGCTGCACGTGGACCGTGCGCTTGTCGGGTTCCTCGCGCACGCGGTGGACCAGCCCGAGCCGCTCCATGGCCTGGACCCGCTGCGTCGTCGCGCCGGCCGTGACCCGGCACCGTCGCGTGAGCTCGCCGGCCGTGAGCCGGTGCGGCGACCCGGCGCGACGCAGCGTCCCGAGGACGTCGAGATGGCTCTGGTCGATCCCGAGCTCGGCCAGGACGCGGGCCCGGTTGTCGGTGGCGCGGGCCGCCAGGCGCCGCAGCGGTGTCAGCACCGCGATGGACGAGACGTCGACGTCGGGCCGTTCACGCTGCCAGGCCTCGACGATCTCTGCCACCCGCTCCCCCGGCACCTCGGTCACGACACATATTTTAGCGCTAAAGCACGCTCGGTGGGAAGCACTCCGCCCCCACGCGCCACTCCCCCGGCCGTGCACCCTACGAACCCTTGGCCGCGGGTTCGCACGTCCCGACGGCTCTCCGGGCGTCGGCTGAGCGCCGGTATGCCACCCGATGACGCGTGGACGCGGCGTGTTGGAGCCGCTCCCCGGTGCCGTCGCAGACACGTTGTGGGACGGTTGCGCCATGTCGCACGCCGTCGTCAACGCAGCCCGCCCGGAGACGCGGGAGCAGCGCGCCTGGTACTGGTACGACTGGGCCAACTCGGCCTACGTCACGACCACCGCGACGGTGCTCATGAGCCCCTACCTGACGTCGGTCGCCGAGGAGGCCGCGTGCCCCGGGCTGCCCGATGGCCAGGACTGCACCACGACGCTGTCGGTCCTCGGCATCCCCGTCGCGCCGGGCTCGCTGTGGTTCTTCACGGTGACGTTCACGACCATCCTGTCGGCGATCGTGCTCATCTTCATCGGGGCCATCGCCGACCGCAGCCCCCGCCCGACCCGGCTGTTCGGTGCGTTCGCCTGGGTGGGCGCCGCGGCGGCGAGCCTCATGTTCCTCGTCGCGGGCACGAACTGGCAGCTCGGCGCGGCCCTCGTCGTCGTGGCGGGCATCTGTCTCGGCGCCTCGCTCGTCATCTACGACTCGATCCTCGTGCGCATCGCCAACGAGAACGAACGCGACCGGGTCTCGTCTAAGGGATGGGCCTTCGGCTACCTGGGCGGCGGCATCCTGCTGGCACTCAACTTCGCACTCGACTTCTTCCACGAGGACCTGGGCCTCGACCGTGCGATGAGCACCCGCATCAGCATCCTCTCCGCGGGTCTGTGGTGGGCCGGCTTCACGCTCATCCCCTACCTCGGGCTGCGCCACCTCACCGGCACGGTGGAGACGCCCGTCGAGCGCTCGGCCGGCGTCCTCGGCGGCAGCATCGCGCAGCTGCGGAGCACCTTCCGCGACCTCGCGAACTACCCGCAGACGAAGCTGTTCCTGCTCGCCTACCTCTTCTTCAACGACGGCATCCAGACCGTCATCGGCAGCTCGAGCATCTACGGGTCGAAGGAGCTCGGCTTCTCCGAGACGACCGTGCTCGGGGTCTTCCTCTTCGTCCAGTTCGTCGCGTTCTTCGGCGCACGGCTCTTCGGTCGCGTGGCCGCGTCGGTCGGCGCGTGGCGCACCGTGCTCTACGGGATCGGCCTGTGGACCGTCGTCGTCGTCTTCGCCTTCCTCGTGCCGTCGAAGTCGCTCGTCATCTTCCTGGCCCTGGCGCTGCTCATCGGCATCGTCCTCGGCGGCACCCAGGCCCTGTCGCGCTCGCTCTACAGCCAGCTGATCCCGCGTGGTCGCGAGGCGGAGTACTTCAGCCTCTACCAGGCGATGGAACGCGGCACGAGCTGGTTCGGGACGCTCATCTTCGGGCTGGTCTACCAGGTCACCCTCAGCTACCGCTGGGCCATCATCGCGCTGATCATCTTCTTCGCCATCGGGGGCCTGCTGCTCTCCCGGGTGCGCATGCGCGAGGGCATCGAACAGGCCGGCAACCCGGTCCCGGCCGTCATCTGAGACTCACCTACAATCCGGCGCGGTCCGGGGAACAAGTCAACCGTTTCGCTCGTTCAAGCGTCTGTGAGGGTATGACACCAACGGGTGTCACAGCGGCAGAAGTCCTGGAGGGGTCCACATGGCCGATCGAGCACTACGCGGTTCCAACCTCGGCGCGAGGAGCATGGAATCCGACGAGAACGTCGTCCCGAGTGAGCGCCAGCTCACCGTGTACGTCTGCCCTGACGGCCACCGCACGGAGCTTCCCTTCTCCATCGAGGCCGACGTGCCCGCCACCTGGGAGTGCCGTTGCGGCCTCGACGCCAGGCTGCAGGGTGGCCCCGAGCCGGAGGCCAAGGCCGTCAAGCACCAGCGCACCCACTGGGACATGCTGCTCGAGCGCCGGTCCATCCCCGAGCTCGAGGAGCTTCTGGAGGAGCGCCTGACGCTCCTGCGCGAGTCGCGTGGCGAGAAGCCGCGCCGCCGCAAGAGCGCCTGACAGACGTACCACCGAGAAGCCCGTCCCGTTCGTGGGGGCGGGCTTCTCGTCTACCCGCGGGCCTCTCCCCCCACCGCCGCCTCCACGTTCGAGGGAACGCTCCGTATGCGTACGGAGCGTTCTCCCGGTCGAAGGAGGGGTGGGGGTGGGGCGCGGCACAGCGGCGCCGGGTGCGGGTCAGTCCTCGTCGATGATCTCGCCCTCGACGACCTCGTCGCTCGAGGTCGACCGGCGCGGGCCCCGGGGGGTCTGCGACTCCCAGCCGGGCTGACCGGTCACTGCCGGTCCGGTGAAGCGCTCGGTCTGGGCGAGGAGGCGGCGCGAGATGACCGCTGCGAGCATGCTGCGGGCGACGGGCCGCGTGAACGGCAGCACGAGCAGCAGGCCCAGCACGTCGGTGACGAAGCCCGGGGCGAGCAGGAGGCTGCCGCCGACGAGCACCACCACGCCGTCGGCGATCTCGCGGGCGGGCATGCGGCCGCTGCGCACGGCCTGCTCCAGCGCACGCCAGGCGCGGCCGCCCTCGCGGCGGATCAGCCACGCGCCGAGCAGCGACGTCGCCACGAGGAGCAGGAACGTGGGCCACCCACCGATGGCCTGCCCGACCGCGACGACCACCACGATCTCGATGATCGGCAGCACCAGCAGGGCCACGAGCGCGAGCCGCGTGAGCCGCACCCGTCGCGCTCGGGGGGACCCGGGAGCCGTGGTCATGAGCGGTCACCGACGGGTTCGCGGCGACGCGCCTTCTGCGCTGCGGAGCGCAGCTGGCCGACGCGGTGCTCGACACCCCAACGGGTCACGCTCGTCAGGGCCTCGCGGACGATGTCTTTGCCCATCTTCGACACCCCCACCTCACGCTCGACGAACGTGATCGGCACCTCGACGACTGTCAGGCCCGCTCGGATCGCGCGGAGGGTCAGGTCGATCTGGAAGCAGTAGCCCTGCGACTCGACACCCTGCAGGCCCATGGTGCGCAGGGCGCTGGCCCGGTAGACGCGGTATCCGGCCGTGGCGTCGTTCACTGCCATCCCGAGCATGACCTTGGTGTAGATGTTGGCCCCGACCGAGAGCACCTTGCGGTGGACCGGCCAGTTGTGCACCTCTCCCCCGCGCACCCAGCGCGCCCCGATGACGACGTCGGCCTCGCCGAGGGCCGCCAGCAGCGACGGGAGCTGTTCGGGCAGGTGCGAGCCGTCGGCGTCCATCTCGACCGCGGCGTCGTAGCCACGCTCGAGCACGATCGCGAAGCCTGCGAGGTACGCCTTGCCGAGGCCCTCCTTGCCGGCCCGGTGCACGACGTGCACCTGGGGGTCGGCGGCGGCGACGGCGTCGGCGACCTGGCCGGTGCCGTCGGGAGAGGCGTCGTCGAGCACGAAGACGTCGACCGACGGGGCGCTCGCACGCACCCGGGTGACGATTCCCGGCAGGTTGTCCCGCTCGTTGTACGTCGGGATGAGCACGGCCACCCTGCTCACCGGCTCACGCTGCGTCGTCGTCATCCTCTTCCTTCGTCGTGTGTCGCACCGGTCGCTGCTCGGGGCGTCCGCGGCGGACGCCGAGGGCCAGCATCGCCAGCAGTGCGGCGGCGGCGACCCATTCGGGGGCCTCACCGACCCGGGTCGCCGGTGTCGTGGCGTCCCGCAATGGTAGGGCCCCACGAACGACCGCCTGCGTGAACAACGACGTGACCTGGTGGGCGGTTCCATCAGGCGTGATGAGGGCGCTCTGGCCCACCGTCGAGACGTGCACCACCGAGCGGCCGAACTCGATGGCGCGCAGCCGGCTGATGGCGAGCTGCTGGGGCGACTCGGCGGTGAAGCCGAACGTCGCGTTGTTCGTCTGCACGACCAGCACGTTGGCGCCGGTCTGCACGGCGTCGCGCATGATGTCGTCGTAGGCGACCTCGAAGCAGATCGCCAGACCCGCCCGGATCGACTGCCCGCTCGGCGTCGACACGCGGAAGACGCCCGCGGCGGGCCCGGGCACGAAGTCGTTGCGGACGAGGTCGACCTCCTTGCTGAAGCTGCGCCAGAAGGACCGGTTCGGGATGTACTCGGCGAACGGCACCGGGTGGCGCTTCACGTAGCGGTCGGTGTTGCCCTTGCCCGGCTCGAAGAGCAGTGCGACGTTCGACACGAACCCCACGGGTTCCTCGAGCAGGCCGCCGACGATGAGCGGACGCTGGAGCGCCTCGACCGTCTGGAGGATCAGCGCCTTCGCGTCGGCGTTGCGCAGCGGGTCGATGTCCGAGGCGTTCTCGGGCCACACGACGAGGTCGGGCGCCGGCGCCCGGCCGGCGGTCACGTCCTGCTGCGCCCTGAGCGTCGCGGCGACGTGGTTGTCGAGGACCTGGCGACGCTCCGCGTTGAAGTCCAGCCCCGGCCGCGCGACGTTGCCCTGCACCCCGAGGAACTGTGCGGTCGGACCGTCGGTGGGCAGCGGCACGGCGAGTCCGGCAAGACCGAGCACCACCGCAGCGGCCACGGGCAGCGTGACGGTGCGTGACGGCACACGCGATGGGTGTGGACGGGAGGCGAGAGCCCGGTGCACCGCGAGGGCGAGGAGCGCTCCGGCGAGGGCGACGACGAAGCCCACGAAGGGGGCGCCCCCGAGCGCGACGAGACGCCCGAACGGTGAGTCGGCCTGTCCGAAGGCGATCTTCAACCAGGGGAACCCGCCGTAGGGGGCCCGCGCCCGGAAACCCTCGGTCACGACCCAGACGAGGGCGAACGCGAGCGGACGCACCCGACCGTCGCGGCAGAGCCACCCGACGAGCGAGCCTGCAAGCCCGAGGAACAGCGACTCCAGCGTGGCCAGCGCGACCCACGGCACCGCACCGACGTAGATGCCCGACCAGCTGAGGGTCGGCACGAAGAAGACGAGGCCGCCGCCGAACCCGAGCCCGAACCCGCGGCGCGCCCCTGCCCCCGACCAGGCCCACGACCACAGACCGAGCGCGAGCGGCGCGGCAACCCACACGTCGAACGTCGGGAACGCGAAGCAGAGGAGCCCGCCCGCGAGCAGGGACACGAGGAGACGCCGCACGGGGTTCACCGTATGCCGTGCGGTCGGGTCGTCAGTCCTCAGGGGACGACGACGACACCGCGAGCCGTGGTGGCGACGACCGGCGGGTCGAGCACCTCCGCGGCGGACGCGCCACGTTCGGGCGTGCCGCGTCCGACGACGCGCACCTCGAACTCCATCTCGCGCGACCGCGACCCCACGCGGACCAGCTCGGCCGAGATCTCGATGACGTCCCCAGCACGCACGGGCGCCTTGAACTGCACGTCGCTGTAGGAGGCGAAGAGGCCCTCGTCGCCGTCGGTGACGATGCACATCTCGGTCGCGACGTCGCCGAACGCCGCCAGGGAGTACGCGCCGTCGACGAGGTTGCCGGCGTAGTGCGCATGGCTGTACGGGACGTAGCGGCGGTGCGTCACCCGCTGGCCGACGCTCGCGGTGGTGGTGCGCTCGGTCATGACTTCCTCGCCTTCCGCTGGGTCATCTCGTGGACGAGGTAGCTGGCGACCTCGCCGGGGGTGGTGCCGCGCCCGAAGATGCGGTCGACGCCGAGTGCCTTCTCCGAGCCGTCCTCGAAGCGCGGCCCGCCCGCGATGAGCACGGGAACCTGGCCCGCCGGATAGGCCTCCCGGAACGCCGCGGACATCTGCGTCGTGTTGTGGATGTGGGCGTCCTTCTGCGTGACGACCTGGCTCACGAGCACGGCGTCAACCTTCTCGGCACGCGCACGGGCCACGAGGTCGGGCACGAGCACCTGCGCGCCGAGGTTCACGACCTTGATCTCGCGGTAGTACTCAAGGCCCTTCTCCCCGGCGAACCCCTTGATGTTGAGGATCGCGTCGATACCGACCGTGTGGGCGTCGGTGCCGATGCACGCGCCGACGACGACGAGCTGGCGGCGCAGGTGCTTCTTGATCGCCAGGTTGGCGTCCTTGGCCGACAGCAGGGGGTACTCGCGCTCTACGACGTGCACGTCGTCGAGGTTCACCAGGTGCGTCGAGCTGCCGTAGACCACGAAGAAGGTGAAGTCGGGCCCCATCGCCTTCGCGTGGACCAGCAGCGCCGGGTCGAGGCCCATCTTGCGGGCCAGCTGCAGCGCCGCGCCCTCGGCCTTCTTGTCGTGCGGGATCGGCAGGGTGAACGACATCTGCACCATGCCGTCACCCGTCGTGTCGCCGTAGGGACGGATGATGTTCCCCTGCGCGGGTGCGTCAGGGCGCTCCTTGGGGTTCGCGTGCGCGCTCATCGACGGCCTCCGTTCGCCGGTGGGGTCCACGCGTCGAGCGACGTGGTCGCTGGGTTGTCGTAGGCCGCAGCCCGCTCGAACACGCCGTCGAGCCCCTTGCCACCGGTGGCCGGGCGCTTCATCAGCCCGAAGGTGCCGTCGGCGATGGCCGCGAGCAGCGGGGCGTCTCCCGCAGCGTCCTTGTCGCCGACGATGCGCTCGAGCAGGTCGACGGCCTCGGAGAGCACCTGGCGCGCGCGGGTCTGGATGTAGCCGTCGCGCGGCGGGTGGAAGTCCTCCGTGAGCCCGCTGGCCGCGTTCATGACGTAGCGGACGTTCTGGAGGGCGAGGTCGCGGTCGGAGAGGAACGGAGTCACGACGGCCTCGGTCATCATCCCGACGAGCAGGATGCCCTGGCCGGTCATCGCGCCGACGAGGTTGAAGAAGCCGTCGAGCAGGTAGCCCCGGAACACGTCGCCCGTCATGTGCTTCGTCGGCGGCATCCACTTGAGCGGGGCGTCGGGGAAGAGCTGACGCGCGAGCATCGCGTGGGCGAGCTCCATGCGGAAGCTGTCGGGTATCTCCGGGTTGATCTCGAAGGCGTGCCCGAGGCCGAGCTGCCAGTCCTCGAGGCCGGCCTCCTTGGCGAACCGCTCGTTGAGCAGCTGGCTCACGGTGACGGTGTGCGCGGCCTCGACGGCGTCGGCGGTCGTGAGGTAGTTGTCCTCGCCGGTGTTGATGATGATGCCGGCCCGGGCATGGACCTGCCGCGAGAACCGTTGGTCCACGAAGGTTCTGATCGGGTTGATGTCCCGGAAGAGGATGCCGTACATCGAGTCGTTGAGCATCATGTCGAGACGCTCCATGCCCGCGAGCGCCGCGATCTCGGGCATGCAGAGCCCCGACGCGTAGTTCGTCAGCCGGACGTAGCGCCCGAGCTCCTTGCTCACGTCGTCGAGGGCCGCGCGCATGAGACGGAAGTTCTCCTGCGTCGCGTACGTGCCCGCGAAGCCCTCGCGGGTGGCGCCCTCGGGCACGTAGTCGAGCAGCGACTGCCCGGTGGAGCGGATGACGGCGATGATGTCGGCGCCCTCGCGGGCGGCGGCCTGGGCCTGCGGGATGTCCTCGTAGATGTCGCCGGTCGCGACGATGAGGTAGATCCACGGCTTGGTCTTCGGGTTGCCGTGCCGCTTGATGAGCCGGCCGCGGGTGGCGCGGGAGCGGTCGACGGCCTTGAGGCCGACCCCGACCCCCTTGGCCGCCGCCCGCTGCGCGGCCGCGGCCTCGCGCCCCGTGGGGAGCCGGAACGAGACGTTGCCGCTCGCGGCCTTCTGCGCGAGCGTCGTGAGGTCGGGTGCCTCGCCGCGCAGCAGCGCGTCGTAGACCGGGGTGGTCACGCCGTGCTCGAGGCCCACCTCGTCGCGGACGGCGGTGACGAGGTGGTTGACCCACGGCACCCGCTCGTGGTCGGCGCCGGCGAGGCCTGCGAGGCGCAGGGTGGCGCGCTCTACCGAGACGGTCGTGTGGTTCCTGGCGATCTTCACGACCGGGGCCGCTGCCTTGCGGGCGAGCGAGCGCGCCTTGCGCACCACGACCGGGTCGAGCTCGAGCATGGCGTTCGGGCGGCTCATGCGCCGGCTCCCGCGGTCTCGGCAGCCCTGGCGCTCTCGGCTGCGAGCCGCCCCTCGAAGAGGGCGCGCACCGCCGGCGCCTCGCGAAGGAGGCGCAGTGCCGTGTCCGCGTGGCCCGGCACGTAGCCGTTGCCGACCAGCATGCGCACGTCTGCCGCGAGCCCCTCGGCACCGAGCGCGGCGGCTGCGAAGTTCGTCGCCATGCTGAAGAAGATGATCGTGCCGCCCTGCGCGGTCGCGAGGATGGCCGGCTGCTCGCACCCGGGCACGTCGACGCACACGACGGTGACGTCGGCCGGTCCGCCGGCGGACTCGACGGCGGCCGCCAGCCCGAGCGGCGATCGGGCGTCGGCGAGCACCACGGCGTCGGCGAGACCGCTCTGCTCGAGCAGCGACCGCTCGCGTTCGACCGGGACGACGCCGATGGTGCGGCCGGCTCCGGCGGCGCGGGCTGCGGCGAGGGAGAGCGAGCCCGACTTGCCGGCCCCACCGAGGACCGCCACCGTCGGTGCGAGGCCTTGGGCGACGTACTCCCCCACGACGCGCTCGACCAGCGCTGGCGCGCCGCAGACGTCCATGACCATGAGGGCGAGGTGGGGGTCCAGGTCGTCGGGCAGGGTGGCCGCGATGCTGCGGCCGAAGAGGATCGCGTGGCCGGTGGCGGGCACCTGCTCGGAGAGGCCGTCCCACCGCGCAAGCCCGTCGGTGATGGCGAGCGGGGTCAGCGAGAGCGAGACGAGGGTCGCGACGCGGTCGCCCACGGCGAGGCCCAGGGTGCTCTCGGGACCGACCTCGTCGACCGTGCCGATGAGCATGCCGCCCGAGCCGGTGACAGGGTTCTGCATCTTGCCCCGGGTCGCGACGATGTCGAGCACCTCGGCGCGCACGGCGGCCCCGTCGACGCGCCCGTCGGTGGTGTGCTTCTCGGCGAGCTGGCGGTAGGAGGCCGCGTCGAGGTTCAGCGTCTCCACCGCGACCCGGACCTCGTCGGGCCACAGCTCCGGCCGGGCGTCGAGCCGGCGCGCGGCCTGCGGCAGCGTGATCGCGTCGCCGGTGGGTTCGAGGACGCGGTGCAGGCCCACGGGAGACGGTCGGGTCTGGTCGGTCACCTAGAGATCCTTCGGTTCGAGAGGTGTCTGGCAGAAGATCCTTCTGCATCATATGGGGATGGACGGTGATGCTTCGGTTATCCTCGCCTCATGATCAAGGTTGAGCAGCCCTACGCCTACCGGCGCCGAGAGCTCGTCGAGCCCGACTGGACGCGCTTCCCCGGGTGGCGGGACGTCACGCAGGAGGACTGGGACAGCGCCCAGTGGCAGCGCGTCAACTGTGTCAGGAACATCAAGCAGCTGCGCGCGCTGATGGGCGACCTGCTCGACGACCGCTTCTACGACGACCTCGCCAAGGACCAGTCCGAGCGCGCCACGATGTCGATGCTCGTGCCGCCGCAGATGCTCAACACGATGGTCCCCGCCACGGAGGCTCCGCTGCCTCCGGCAGGCCACGACTTCACCGAGGCGTTCTACGCCGACCCGATCCGCCGCTACATGCTGCCGGTCTTCTCCGACCGCCGCACCGACTGGCCGTCGCACCCGCACGCCTCGCGCGACTCCCTGCACGAGCACGACATGTGGGTCGCCGAGGGCCTCACGCACCGCTACCCCACCAAGGTGCTCGCCGAGCTGCTGCCGACGTGCCCGCAGTACTGCGGCCACTGCACGCGCATGGACCTCGTCGGCAACTCGACGCCGCAGGTCGCCAAGCTCAAGTTCGACCTCAAGCCGGTCGACCGATACTCCGCCATGCTCGACTACCTCCGCGAGACGCCCGCCGTGCGCGACGTCGTCGTGTCGGGTGGCGACGTCGCGAACATGCCGTGGAAGAACCTGGAGGCCTTCCTCGACCAGCTGCTCGAGATCGCCAACATCCGCGACATCCGGCTCGCGACGAAGGCCCTCATGGGCCTGCCGCAGCACTGGTTCGCCGACGACGTCGTCGAGGGCGTCGGCCGGGTCGCCACCAAGGCCCGTTCGCGGGGCGTCTCGCTCGCGATCCACACGCACGTCAACAACGCGCAGTCGGTCACCCCGTCGGTGGCCCGCGCGTCGAAGGCGATGCTCGAGGCCGGAGTGCGTGACGTCCGCAACCAGGGGGTGCTCATGCGCGGTGTCAACGACACGACCGAGCAGCTGCTCGACCTCTGCTTCGCGCTCGCTGACGGCGCCTCGATCACGCCGTACTACTTCTACATGTGCGACATGATCCCGTTCGCCGAGCACTGGCGCCTGTCGCTCGCCGAGGCCCAGCACCTGCAGCACTCGATGATGGGCTACCTCCCCGGCTTCTCGACGCCGCGCATCGTCTGCGACGTGCCGTTCGTCGGCAAGCGATGGGTCCACCAGGTCGAGGAGTACGACACCGAGCGCGGGATCTCCTACTGGCGCAAGAACTACCGCACCTCCATCGAGGGCGCCGACACCGAGGCCCTCTCGCGCGAGTACGTCTACTACGACCCGATCTACACGCTGCCCGAGTCGGGCCAGAAGTGGTGGCACGACTCCGTCGACCACGAGTCGGTCATCGCCGAGGCGGTCGAGAAGGCGGCCACCAGCCGTGCCGCCGCCGAGTCGCAGCTCGTCTGAGACGCACCCGCTCCTGTATGCCGTGTGGCCCGGTCCCCCGTGGGGGCGGGGCCGTGCGGTCCCCCACGTAGACTGCCGCGGTGACCTCCCGCTCCCCCGGCACCCGCGTGCGCATGCCCAGAGCCGAACGAGAGGCGCAGATGCTCGCGGTCGCCGAGCAGGTCTTCTCGAGCCGCGGGATCCAGGCCGCAACCATGGACGAGATCGCCGAGCTCGTCGGGGTGACCAAGCCGCTCATCTACGACTACTTCGGCTCCAAGGAGGGCCTGCTCGCCGCCACGATCGAGCGGGCGCGCGGACAGCTGCTCACGGCGCTCATCGACGCCTGGGTGGCGCAGCCGCTCGCGCCGGCCCGCGACCGGGTCGCCGGCGTGGTCCACGCCTTCTTCTCGTTCATCGACGCGCACGAGCAGGCCTTCACGCTGCTGCGCACCGAGGGTGCCCTCATCGGTGAGGCGTCGGCCTCCGTCGAGCGGATCCGGCAGCAGACCGCGAAGGCCTTCGCGGAGGGCCTGCGCACCCTGCCCGCGTTCGCCAGCCTGGAGCCCCGGCGCGTGACCGTCATGGCCGAGATCCTCATCGGCGGCTGCGAGCGACTGGCGGTCTGGCGCACCACCCACCCGGGCACGAGCGCCGACGAGGCCACGATCCTCGTCGTCACGACGATCTGGGACGGGCTCGCGTCCGTGTCCGGCGCCTGATGGGCCGACAGCGCCAGCCCGGGCCGTCCACCCCGGCGACGGTCGCCCTCGACCGTGCGGGCATCGCCTACACTAAGCACCCCTACGACCACGACCCGTCCGCCCCGAGCTACGGCCTCGAGGCAGCCGAGGCGCTCGGGGCGGAGCCGGCGCAGGTCTTCAAGACGCTCCTCGTCGACACCGGCACGGGTCTCGGCGTCGGCGTCGTCCCGGTCGACGGGCAGCTCGACCTCAAGGCCGTGGCCGCCGCGCTCGGGGCGAAGAGCGTCACGATGGCCGACCCTGCGGCCGCCGAACGCAGCACCGGCTACGTCGTGGGCGGGATCTCCCCGGTGGGGCAGAAGCGCGCGCTCCCCACGGTCCTCGACGAGACGGCATACGGCTTCGACGTCGTCTTCGTCTCCGGTGGGCGACGCGGCTTCGACATCGGGCTCTCCCCCGCCGACCTCGCGACGGTGACCGGCGCCGTGCGGGCCCGGATCGGTCGAGCATGACGACGACGCGCGACGCCCGGCCGACCCACGCAGGATCACGCCTCTCGCAGCTGCGTCTCGTCCTCATCCTGGCGGCCCTCACGATGGTCGGGCCGTTCACCATCGACGCGATCTTCCCCGCGTTCGAGGTGATGACCCGCGAGCTCGGGGCCGACAAGGTCGCGATGCAGCAGACGATGAGCGTCTACCTCGTCGCGTTCGCGGTCGCGAGCCTCTTCCACGGCTCCCTGTCGGACGCACTGGGGCGCCGTCCGGTCATCATCGCGGGCTCCCTCCTGTATGCCGTCACGAGCGCGGTCTGCGCGCTGACGCCCAGCCTCCAGATGCTCCTCGTCGCCCGAGCCGCACAGGGACTCGTCGCCGGGGCCGGCATGATCGTCGGGCGGACCGTCGTGCGAGACCTGTTCGACGGCGCCAACGCCCAGCGCTTCATGAGCCACATCTCGATGATCTTCGCGATAGCGCCGGCGCTCGCCCCGATCGTGGGCGGGTGGATCCTCGGCTGGGGGTCCTGGCGCACGATCTTCTGGGTGCTCGCGGCCTACGGCGTCGTGCTGGTCGTGCTCACTCTCACGTCGCTCCCCGAGACGCACCCGGCCGACCGGCGCGTGGCGTTCCACCCCTGCCCGCTCCTGGCGTCGTTCCTGTCGGCGGCCGGCGACGGAGGGGTCCTGCGCCTCAGCGCTGCGATCGGGCTGAACTTCGGGGCGCTCTTCCTCTACATCTCCTCGGCGCCGGCCATCGTCGTCGACCACCTGCAGCTGGGTGAGCGCGACTTCGGGGTGCTCTTCGTGCCGCTCGTCGTGGCGATGATGCTCGGGTCGTTCCTCACCGGCCGACTGGCAGGGCGCGTGCGGCAGGGAGTCTTCGTGCTCGCGGGCTTCCTCGTGGCGCTGGCCGGTGGGATCTTCTCCGTCGCCTACCAGTCCGTCGTCGAGGTCCCGGCTGTCGCCTGGACCGTGCTCCCGGCCGCCGCGGCGTCGCTCGGGGTCTCGCTGGTCTTCCCGATCCTCACGATCGCCCTGCTCGACCTCAGGCCGCGAGAGCGCGGCGCGGTGTCGTCGTTCCAGTCGTTCCTCAGCACCTGCATCAACGCCGTCGTGGCCGGCGCCGTGTCGCCCCTCGTCAGCGGCTCGTTGTCGACGCTCGCACTGGTCGCCGGCGCCATGACCCTCGGCGCGTCGGCGTTGTGGTGGTGGCACCGCAGCCGCACGCGTGCCAGGGCGCTCCAGCGTGACGACCACGTGAGCATCGAGGGACTGGCCCCCGAGCCGACCGACCAGCTCTGACCGCCCACCACACCACCCGTCAGACACGGTCAGTCCACGCGGCCAGGCCGGCGCGAGCACCTCGGCGACCGCCGGGACGAAGCAGGTCGGATCCACGGCGCCCGTAGGCTCGGGGCGTGATCCAGCGTCCCGACGTCGACGAGGCCCGCGACCGCGTCCGAGGCCACATCCGGACCACCCCCCTTCTGGCGGTGGAGCGAGAGGCCTTGGGGGTACGCGCCGTCTTCAAGCTCGAGTACCTGCAGCACACGGGGTCGTTCAAGGCGCGCGGCGCCTTCAACCGCATCCTCGGCGCGCGGGAGAAGAACCTGCTCGACCCCGACGTCGGGATCGTCGTCGCGTCCGGAGGCAACGCCGGAATGGCCAACGCCTATGCCGCTTCGCGCCTGGGCGTCCCGGCTACCGTCTTCGTGCCCGAGACGGCGCCCGCGGTGAAGGTCGCCCGGTTGAAGGCGTACGGGGCCCGCGTCGTGCTGTCGGGCACGGAGTACGCGGTCGCCTACGAGGCGGCCCAGCACGAGGTGGCGCGCTCGGGCGCACTCTACTGCCATGCCTACGACCAACCCGAGATCGCTGCTGGCGCAGGCACGCTCGCGCTCGAACTCCGGGAACAGGTGCCATCCGCAGTCGACACCGTGGTCGTGGCCGTCGGCGGCGGCGGACTGCTGGCCGGTGTCACGGCGGCGCTCGACGGGTCCGTCCGGGTCGTCGGCGTCGAGCCGACCGGTGCACAGACGCTGCGTTCCGCCCTCGAGGCGGGTCGACCCGTCGACGTCCCGGTCTCGGGGGTCGCGGCCGACTCGCTGGGCGCACGCCGGCTCGGCGACATCGCCTTCGACGTCACGTCGCGGCTGCCCGTGCAGAGCGTCGTGGTCACCGACGACGACATCGTGGCCGCGCGTTCGGTGCTGTGGGAGCGCTGGCGGGTCGTCGTCGAGCATGGCGCCGCCACGGCCCTGGCGGGCCTGACGTCGGGGGCCTACGTGCCGGAGCCCGACGAGACGGTCGCCATCGTGCTCTGCGGCGCGAACACCGACCCGACGGGCCTCTGATCCGGGGGACGCCGTCGACGAGCAGACGGCTCAGGCTTCGTCGCGCGGCTCGGCCGAGGCGCTGCGCGCCTCCCACGGGGTGGAGAGCACGACGGTCGTGCGCGTAGAGACGTTGGCCGCAGAGCGAATTCGCGCGAGAAGGTCCTCGAGGTTGCCCGGGGTGCCCACACGGACCTTGAGGATGTAGCTCTCGACGCCGGCGACCGAGTGGCAGTCCTCGATCTCGCCGATGTGCCGGAGACGCTCCGGCACGTCGTCAGGAGCACTGGGGTCGAAGGGCGTCACGGAGATGAGTGCCGTGAGAGGGAGGCCGAGCGCCTCCGGAGAGACCTGGGCGGTGTAGCCGGTGACGACCCCGCGCTCCTCGAGCCGCCTGACGCGCTGGTGCACCGCCGACGTCGACAGCCCGGTGGCCTTGCCGAGGTCGGTGTAGCTCATCCGCCCGTCGGCGAGCAGCAGTCCGACGAGGCGGCGGTCGAGATCTTCCATGGCCGAAGGGTAGACCAGGGGTTGCACGCAGGGTGGTCCATTCCTCATGCCGGTACGCGACGTCGAGCGCGTACGCGGGCATGAGGTGGTGGGCCCCCGACGGTAGCCTCTCGCCTATGCCGTCCCACGCGCCCCGGTTGTTGCTGCTCGACTCCGCGTCCCTCTACTTCCGGGCGTTCTTCGGCGTGCCGGAGGTCATCGGGCCCAGTGGCGTCCCGACCAACGCGGTGCGCGGGCTGCTCGACATGATCGCCTCGCTCGTCGAGCGCGCCCACCCGACGCACCTGGTGGCCTGCTGGGACAACGACTGGAGGCCGGCCTTCCGGGTCGAGGCCATCCCGTCGTACAAGGCGCACCGGGTCGCCGAGCCGGGCGACGACGAGCTCGCCGGCGAGCAGGTGCCGGAGGCTCTCGGCGTCCAGGTGCCGATCATCGAGGACGCACTGCGCGCGCTGGGCATCGCGCGCGTCGGCGTCGACGGGCACGAGGCCGACGACGTCATCGGCACCTACGCCACAGCCTGGACCGGCCGTATGCCGGTCGACATCGTCACCGGCGACCGTGACCTCTTCCAGCTCGTCGACGACGCCAACGAGGTCCGGGTCGTCTACACGGCGCGGGGCGGAGTGCGCTCCCCCGACTTCGTCGACCAGTCCTTCATCGCCGAGAAGTACGGCGTGCCGACCGGCTCGGCCTACGCGGACATGGCGGTCCTGCGCGGTGACACGAGCGACGGTCTGCCCGGCGTCGCGGGCATCGGTGAGAAGACGGCGGCCAAGCTCATCACGACCTACGGCACGCTCGAGGCGCTGCGCTCGGCGATCGACGGAGGCGATCCGGCCCTCAAGGGCGCCCAGCGGGCCCGGCTGGAGGCCGCCGCCGACTACCTCGACGCGGCGCCCCGGGTCGTGGCCGTGGTCAAGGACGCGCCCCTGCCCGACGTCGACGTGGCGGTCCCGTCGACGGTCGCCGACCCGGCGCTCATGTCGAAGCTCGCCGTCGAGCACGGGCTCACGTCGTCGTTCGACCGGGTGATCTCGGCCCTCGGCATCGACTGAACGACCACCGGAGACGGCTCAGCACGGCTGGAGGAGCCGCCCGGCCGGGGGCTCGGGCCCACCCGCGCGCCGCGAGGGCCCGGCGAGGGCGCATACTGGAGGGTGCCCACCCACGGAACCCCCGACCGCCGTCGCCATCTCGCGAGCAGCCCGTTCAGACCGGCTCCCGCGCCCGACATCGAGGAGTTCGCCGTCGGTGACCGTGTCTCCCACCTGCGACACGGCCTCGGGGTCGTCGTCGCATCGAGCGCCTCGACCGTGACGCTGAAGTTCGAGTCCGGTGTCGTCCGGGTCAACAGCCCGTTCGAGCGCCTGACGCGCCTCTGACCTGCTCTGACGGCTCTGACTGCTGACTGCTCCGACTGCTCCGGTCGGCCTCTGATGGCCGCTGCCGGCCTGGGAACGGCCCGCCCACCGCCCGTCGCGACAGCCGCCCGAACACGACGAAGGCCGGCCCCCAGCTGGGGGCCGGCCTTCGTGCGCGGACCGAGGTCCGGGGAGGTCAGAGTGCGCGAACGCGCATCGCCTGCGGGCCCTTGGGGCCCTGCTCGACGTCGAACTCGACGGCCTGGTTCTCCTCGAGGCTGCGGTAGCCGTTGCCCGTGATCTCCGAGTAGTGGACGAACACGTCCGGACCCTCGGTGGGGGCGATGAAGCCGAAGCCCTTCTCCGAGTTGAACCACTTGACAGTACCCTGCGCCATGACTGGCTCCTTCAGGTTGGGGATTGAGGCCACCCGGTCGGGCGACCCCGTGTCGAAAAGGACGCAACCCTTCAAACCTGAAGAAACTGCGCTCGCTGGTCGTTCCTGCGAGCGTGCGAACACGAGCACCAAAACGTCGACGGTCCCCCAAGACTAGCCGACCGCCCCCACGAACGACGATTCGCGTCCCAGCCCGACCGGCATCGCGCCGGCGCCGAGCCCACGCAGCCACCGTCCGGGCGGCCGTCTAGTCGAGCCGGTCGGCCGCGACGACGCCGCGCAGCACCCCGTCGCTCGCCTTCCGTGCCGTCGACGCGAGGTCGGGGTCGGCCGCGTCGGTCAGCTGCCCGAGCAGGTCGATGACCTGCTTGCACCGCCGCACGAAGTCACCCGCCGCCAGGTCGGTGCCGCGCAGGACGTCCTCGAGCCGCTGCCCGCTCGCCCAACGGTGCATCGCCCAGGCGATCCCGCCGTCCGGCATACCGGTGCGGGGAAGCGCGAGGGCGCCCTCGGCGTCCTCGAGGTCGGACCAGATCGTGACCATCCGGTCGTACGCCTCGCGCACGTCGTCGTTGGGCCACCGGGGAGTCAGGCCCCCCTCCTCGCGCCTCGGCTCGTGCACGAGCGTCGAGACGACCGCCGCGAGCGACGGGCCGTCGAGGCGCCGCCACGTGCCCTCACGCAGGCACTCGGCTGCCAGGAGGTCCTTCTCGGTGTAGAGCTGGCGCAGACGGTCGCCGTGTGGCGTGACCGACTCGCCGCCGTCGCCGAGGTAGCCCATCTCGACGAGCAGGTCGCAGATGCGGTCGAAGGTCTTGGCGACGGAGTTGGTGCGCCCGTCGATCTTGCGCTGGAGGCCGTCGGTCTCGCGCCGCAGCCGCCACCAGCGCTCGGCCCAGCGCGCGTGGTTCTCTCGGTCGGGGCAGCGGTGGCACGGGTGCGCCTTCATCCGCCGCCGCAGCTCGTCGAGGTGAGCGTCCGACGGGTCGGGCTCGGCCGTGCGGTGCCGGGGCGGCGGGTCGTGCGGCATCGTGGCCCGCAGGGTGGCCGCGAGGTCGCGACGGGCCTTGGGGTTGCGGGCGTTGAACTGCTTCGGCACGCGCATCGACCCCAGCGGCTCGATCGCCGTCGGAACGTCGTGGAGGGTCAGGCGGCGCAGCTGGTGGTCCTCGGTGACGACGGCCGGTGAGGCTGCCTCACCCTTGCCGCCCCGGTTCGGCATGACGACGACGGCGAGCCCGCTGTGCCGTCCGGCCGGGATGCGCACGATGTCGCCGATCCGCAGCGATTCCAGTGAGATCGCCGCCGCGGCGCGGGCCGACGCGGAGCGCGCCTTGGCGCCCTCCTTCTCGATGTGCCGGATCTCGTCGCGGATGGCGGCGTACTCGGAGAAGTCGCCGAGGTGGCAGCTCATCTGCTCGGCGTAGCCGGCGAGGGCCTCCTCGTTGCGCCGCACGGTGCGGACGAAGCCGACGACCGCGCGGTCGGCCTGGAACTGGGCGAACGACGTCTCGAGGATCTCGCGCGCGCTCTCGCGGCCGAACTGGCGCACCAGGTTGACCGCCATGTTGTAGGTCGGGCGGAAGCTGGAGCGCAGCGGGTAGGTGCGTGTCGAGGCCAGGCCGGCGACGCCCGCCGGGTCGAGCCCGCGGTTCCAGATGACGACGGCGTGGCCCTCGACGTCGATGCCACGGCGCCCGGCGCGCCCGGTCAGCTGGGTGTACTCGGCAGGCGAGATGTCGACGTGGTTCTCGCCGTTGAACTTGACCAGCTTCTCCAGCACGACGGTGCGGGCCGGCATGTTGATGCCCAGCGCCAGCGTCTCGGTGGCGAAGACGGCGCGGATGCGCCCAGCCGTGAAGAGCTCTTCGACGATCTCGCGGAACGTCGGCAGCATGCCGGCGTGGTGCGCGGCGAAGCCACGCGAGATGCCGTCGACGAAGTCCCAGTAACCGAGCACCGAGAGGTCCTCCTCGGCGAGCCCTTGGATGCGCTCCTCGACGACGCGGCGGTTCGCCTCGCCGTCGGCCTCCGGCACCAGCCGCATGCCGCTCGAGAGCAGCTGGCCCACCGCTGCATCACAGCCGGCACGACTGAAGATGAAGGTGATCGCCGGCAGCAGCCCCTCGCGCTCGAGCCGCTCGATGACCTCGGCGCGGGTCGCTCCGCCGCCGGGCCGCCCCCCACGGGCGAAGCCACGGCCACCGTCGCCGCCCCCGGGGCCACGGCCTCCTGAGGCGTCGCTCCCCCGCCGACCCCGGCCGGACCAGTCGTCGCGGCCACGGCCACCACCACGTCCGCCCTTGCCCTTGGGCCGGCCCTTGTCGCGGCCACCCCGGTTGCTCACCCAGTGCGAGTCCCACGCCCCCCGGCCCTCCGTGCCACGGATGGCGTGCACGAGATCGGGGTTCACGCTGACGGAGTAGTGCGACGGGCTCGCCCGGAAGTGCTCGTCTGCCGCGTCGGCGTCACGCTCCTCGACGAACAGGTCGAAGAGGGTCTGCCCGACCATCATGTGCTGCCAGAGAGGCACGGGTCGGTGCTCGGAGACGATGACCTCGGTGTCACCACGCACCTCGCCGAGCCACGCACCGAACTCCTCCGCGTTGCTCACCGTGGCAGACAGCGAGACGACGCTGACGTCGGGCGGCAGGTGGATGATGACCTCCTCCCACACGGCGCCGCGGAACCGGTCGGCAAGGTAGTGGACCTCGTCCATGACGACCCAGCCGAGGCCGCGCAACGTCGTCGAGCCGGCATACATCATGTTGCGGAGGACCTCGGTCGTCATGACGACGATCGGCGCCTCCCCGTTGATGGAGGCGTCACCCGTCAGCAGACCGACCTGGTCCGCGCCGTGCCTGCGCACCAGGTCGGTGTACTTCTGGTTGGACAACGCCTTGATCGGCGTCGTGTAGAAGGCCTTGCGGCCGGTGGCGATGGCCATGTGCACGGCGAACTCGCCGACGATGGTCTTGCCCGCGCCGGTCGGCGCGGCCACCAGGACACCGCGCCCCTCCTCGACGGCCCGGCAGGCCTCGGTCTGGAAGTCGTCGAGGGGGAAGTCGAACTGACCCGCGAACTCGGACAGGCGCGGCCACGAGGGCATCATGTGAGCACCTCGAAGGGCGTCACGACACGGAGGGCACCGGGAACGACCTCGGCGTCGATGGGCAGCTCGGCGAACGACTCGCCATCGGCTTGTGAGTGGATACCGCTCGCCTCCAAGCGAACTCGCCGTGCGCGATGGATCTCGACGGCCGGATGGGTGGTGTGCGAGCCGGAGTAGACCTTCGGGAAGACCCGCAGGAAGGCCACGACCGACAGCGCGTGGACGATCATGACGTCGAAGAGCCCGTCGGCCACGTCGGCGTCGGGACAGACCCGCATGCCACCACCGAACGACGTCGTGTTGGCCACGGCGACCAGCATGGCGCGGGTCTCGATGCGGTGCCCGTCGAGCTCGATGGCGTACGGGATGGGCCGGAAGACGGGCAGCTCGCGAAGCACCGCGAGGTTGTAGCGCATCTGGCCCCGCGGCCATGTCATGCGCTGGGCCCGCGCGTTGACGACGGCATCGAACCCGGCACCGAGCACGCCCCCGAACCATTTCTCGCCCGCGACGCCGTGGCTCACCCGCCCGAGGTCGACCGCGCGGGTGCACCCCACGTCGAGCAGGGCGACGGCGGCCCTCGCGTCACGCACCGGCAGGCCGAGGTTGCGGGCGAAGTCGTTGCCCGTTCCCGCCGCCACCACTGCGAGGCGCGAGGCCGAGCCGGCGCACACGTTGACGCCCAGGTGGACCATGCCGTCGCCGCCGACGACCAGCACGGTGTCGACGCCCTCGGCGACGGCCGTCAGTGCCTGCGAACGAGCCTGCCGGTAGGTGTCGCCCGAGACGTCGACGACGTCGTGGCCCGCGTCGCGCAGCAGCCGTCGCGTCTGCGCGCCCAGCTCGCGCCCGACGCCCTTGCCCGACGTGGGGTTGACGATCAGGGCGACGCGTTGGGGCACACCCGAAACCTACAGGGGGGACGGCCGGTCGTCGGGGACGTCCAGCCAGTCGGGCTTGTGCTCCTCCTTGCGGCGGTCGAAGATGAACGCCAGGCCGACCGACGCGAAGTAGAGCAGCACCATCGGGCTCGCGAGGAAGAGCATCGTGTAGGCGTCGGGGGTCGGCGTCATGATCGCCGCGAACACCAGGATGATCATGACGGCCGGTCGCCAGCCCTTGAGCATCGCCTGGCCCGACAGGACGCCCACCAGGTTGAGCGCGACGAGGAAGACCGGCAGCAGGAACGCGCAGCCGAACGCGACGATGAACTTGAGGACGAAGTTGAGGTACTGGGCGCCGTCCTGGAGGTTGTACGCGCCCTCGGGGGTGAAGCCGAGGAGCACCGCGACCGCCTTCGGCACCATGATGAAGGCGAAGAAGCACCCGGCGAGGAACAGCGGCACCGCCGCCACGACGAAGAGCCGCGCGACGAGCTTCTCCTTCTTCGTCAGGCCGGGGACGATGAAGCCCCAGATCTGCGAGAGCCAGACCGGCGAGGCGAGGATCAGCCCCACGAAGAGCGAGGTCGTCAGCTGCAGCGCGAACGCGTCGGTCATCCCGTTGAAGTTGATGTTGACGACGCCCTCGCGCCCCTTCTGGAGCTCCTTGAGGGGCCGCGTGAGCGCGTCGATGACGCGGTTGTAGTTGACCCACCCCACGACACCACCGATGACGATGGCGATCGCGCTGATGGTGATGCGGTTGCGCAGCTCGCGGAGGTGGTCGCCGAGCGACATCCGGCCTTCGGGATCACGCTGGCGTCGGAGTGAGGGCATTCAGATGAGTCCGTGCACGAGGTCGAGCAAGGTGGCGCGGGTGGCGATGCCGACGATCAGAGCGTCGTGTCGCGACGGACGTCGCTCTCGGTGCCGCCCGCGCTGCCGGAGGGGCCGGCGGCGCGCAGCCGGTCGGCCTCGGCGCGGGCCTCCGCGGCCCGGCGCTCGGCGTCGGCGAGACGGGCGTCGGCCTCGCGGCGGTCAGCGGCCCGGCGCTCGGCGTCGGCGTCGTAGGCCTGGCCCTGGACCGTGCTCTGGGAGGCGTCGCTCGAAGCGGGCTTGCCGTCCTTCTTCAGCTCGTCGACCTCGGACTTGAAGACGCGCGCGGAGCGGCCGAGGCTACGAGCCATGTCGGGGAGCTTCTTCCAGCCGAACAGGGCGATGAGCACGACCGCGATGATGATGAGTTCGGGGGCACCCAGGTTGGGCATGGTGATGTCTCCTCGTCGAAAGCCGGCCCGGGACGGACCGTCTGGTTGCAGCCTCGGTGCTGCAGGTGTCCAGCATACGTGCGTGGGATGAACGTCACCCCCGGGACGCCCGGACGGGACTACCTGTGCCCAGTCAGTGGACGGAGTCGTACGCGGCGAGGGCCGACCGGGCCTCATCGACCACCGCGTCGGCCAGCTCTCGCGGCTCCACGACGCGGACCTCTCCCCCGAGGCGCAGCACGAGGCGGCGCACGAGCGCCGGGTCGGCGACCTTGAGGGTGACCCGCAGCGAGCCGTCGGACCGCCGTTCGACGCCCTCGTTGGGGTAGTAGTCGGCGATCCAGGCGGCCCACCGACTGGCGTCGAGCACCACCGTGAGGTCGTTCTCCCCAGGCACGAAGACGTCGTCGAGGTCACGTGGCGTGGCTCCGGCCGGCGGAGTGCCGTCGGCGTCGAGCACGCTCACCTCCTCGATGCGGTCGAGCCGGAACAGCCGGACGCCCCGGGCGCGGTGGCAGTAGCCCTCGACGTACCACTGCGAGTCGAGGTTGAGGATGCGCATGATGTCGACGTCGCGCTCGGTCGACTCGTCACGGGTCGCCACGTAGTAGCGCAGGTGCACGCGGCGGCCACGCGAGAAGGCGTCCTTGAGCGGGGCCATGGCGGGATGCTGGCTGCCGTCGTCGAGGTCGAGGTCGATGCGCCCCGTCGGCTCGTCGACCGCGCCGCCCGCGGCGTCGCGGATCTTCTGGAGCGTGCGCTCGGCGACGTCGGACCCGACGAGGGTCGACCCGAGCGCCTGGAGCCCGGCGGTGAGCGTGACGGCCTCGTCGCGGGACAGGCGCATGGGTGCGGCGATGTCGTCGGCGTTGTCGAGGTAGATGTGCCCGCTGTCCCACTGCGCGTCGATGAGCTCGGCGTGCCCGTAGCCGGGCGTGCCGCACACGAAGAGCAGCTCGAGGTCCTCGACCACCTGGTCCTCGCTGACGCCGAACTCGCTCGCCGCGTCGGCAATCGGCACGCCCCGGTGCTGCAGCAGCCAGGGCACCATGTCGAGCAGGCGTCCGAGGCGCTGCGTCGCGGTCTCGGGTGCGCGGCGCGGGGCCGGCCGTCGGGTGTCGCTCATGCGGGCCCTCCGGTCGCATCGCTGTGGGTCGCGGCGTCGGCGTTGCCGCCGTGCGCGTCGGCGACGGCCTGCAGTGCAGCGCGCACCCCGGTGACGAGCTCGGCAGGCGAGACCGCCACGGCGTGGGTGCCCAGGGCGACGACGTCGCGCTCGGTGGTGCCGCGCTGGTAGGGCACCTCGATCTCGGCCCAGCGCTCGTCGAGCTCGGTCGTGCGGCTCGCGTTGCGGCGCAGGGTGTGGCCGCGGCCGTGGCGCACCCTGATCACCGCGGTGCCGACGGGCTCGGGCGGCTGGGCCTCGAGGGCGACCTCCGGCACGTGGTCTGACGGGACGGCGTACGACCCCGGCCGCCCCTTGCGACGGACCGTGCCCTCGAAGCGGCTGAGGCGGAAGGCGCGCTCGTCGCCGCGGTCGACGTCGAACGCCGTGAGGTACCAGCGCCCGTGCCAGTTCTTCAGGGCCCACGGCTGGACGTGGCGCGTGGACAGCTCGCCGTCGTTCCTGCGGTAGTCGAAGGTGATCGGCTGCAGGGCCGAAACGGCGGCGTGCACGGCCTCGAACGCCGGCTCCTTGGTGCGGATGCGGGGCTCGGCACCGGCCGCGACGGACTCGTCGATCTCGACGCCCGCGAGACGCAGCTTGCGCAGGCCGGCCGACGCGGCACCGGAGATGCTCGCCGTAGACCAGGCCCGGGCCGCGAGGGCCAGCGCCGCGACCTCGTCGGGCTCGAAGCTGATGGCGGGCAGAGTGGTCTCGCTCGAGTCGATGCGGTAGCCGACCTCGTCGTCGAAGAGTACGTCGATGACGGTCGTCGAGATCGGGATCCCCATCTCGCGCAGCTCGTCCTTGTCGCGCTCGAACATCCGGTCGAACGCCTCGTCGGAGGTGGCCGCGGCGTAGGCGGGCAGCGACTCGCGGATCTTCTGCTTCGAGACCGGTCGTCGCGCCGACTTGAGCGCGAGGATGAGGTTCAGCAGCCGTTCGGTCTTGTCGGCCGAGGCAGACGCAGGACTCATCGAGACCTTCCTGGGAGGCGGCGGCGCGGGCGGGCAGTCCGACGCTACCCGAACATGCGATCGATAGGGTCACGACATGATCCAGTGGCGCCGGGGTGTCGTCGTCGAGGTGCGGTCACGCTGGGCGGGTGCCGTCGAGTACGCCGTGCGGCTCGCCTCCGCCGACGTCGTGCGCGCGCTCGGCTACGTCGACGTCGTCGGTGCCCTGGAGGTCGGCACCGAGGTGCTGCTCAACACGACCGCGCTCGAGCGGGGGCTGGGCACCGGTGGCCTCGCGATCGTGGTCGCGGCGCCCGAGGCCCTCCCCGACCCGGTCGACGACGTGAGCCGCGTGCCCGGCCACGTCGTCAAGGCCCGCTACACGCCGAGCCAGACCATGGTGCTCGGCGTCGACGAGCAGGACAGCGCGCACCACGCGGTGCTCGCCGAAGCGGACGACCTGGCCGCACTGCCGGTCGTTGTCGCCGACCTGCACTCGGCCCTCCCCGCGATCCTCGCCGGCATCCGCGAGACCGACCCGGCTCTCCGTGTCGGCTACGTCATGACCGACGGCGGCGCCCTGCCCATCGACTTCTCCCGCACGGTGGCGCGCCTGCGCGAAGCGGGATGGCTGGCCGCCTCGATCACGGTGGGCCAGGCCTTCGGCGGCGACCTCGAGGCCGTCAACGTCCACACCGGGCTGCTCGCCGCCCACCACGTCGTCGGGGCCGACGTCGTGGTCGTGGCGCAGGGGCCGGGCAACCTCGGCACCGGCACCCGCTGGGGCTTCTCCGGCACGTCGGCCGGTGAGGCGGTCAACGCCGCCGCGACGCTCGGCGGCCGCGCCGTCTGCTCGCTGCGCATCTCGCAGGCCGACCCCCGCGAACGCCACTACGGCGTCTCGCACCACAGCCTCACGGCATACGGCCGGGTGTCGCTCGTGCCGGCGGACGTGCCGGTTCCGCTCCTCGAGGGCGAGCTCGCGGAGATCGGGGCCCGGGTCCTCATGCAGGCCCGCGAGCTGTGCACGTCGAGCGGCGGCCGGCTGCGCCTGCACGAGGTGTCGTGCGAAGGGCTCGAGCCCGCACTGCGCACCAGCCCGGTGCCACTGCGCACGATGGGCCGCGGATACGACGACGACCGCGCCGGTTTCCTCGGCGCGGCCGTCGCGGGGCGGTATGCCGCCGGGCTCGTCCGTCCAGCCTGACGTCCTTATCGGACGTCGTCGAGGTCCACGACGAAGATGAGCGTCTCGCCGGGCTTGATGGCGCCACCGGCGCCGCGCTCGCCGTACGCGAGGTGTGACGGGATGGTCAGCTTGCGCCGGCCACCGACCTTCATGCCCTCGATGCCCTTGTCCCAGCCGGAGATGACCATGCCGACGCCGAGGCGGAAGTCGAGCGGCGCCCCGCGGTTCCACGACGAGTCGAACTCCTCACCGGTCGAGTGCGCGACACCAACGTAGTGGGCGCTGACCGTGTCGCCCGCCTTCGCCTCACGGCCGTCACCCTCGATGAGGTCCTCGACGACGAGGTCTGCGGGGGCGTCGCCCTCCGGGAAGTCGATCTCGGGCTTCGTGCGGTCCGGGTCGAGTGCCATGCTGCGTGTCCCTTCGTTGGTGGGTGGTTCGTGTGCGTGCTACTGCTGCGTACCAGCGGCCGGGCACGGGTTCGGCCTGGCAGCTACCGTGCGGTCGGTCAGTAGGCGTCGAGGATGTCGACGACGAAGACCAGGGTGTCCTTGCCCGAGATCTTGGGCGGGCTGCCGGCCGTGCCGTAGCCGTCCTTGGGCGGGATGACGAGCAGCACGCGGCTGCCGACCTTCTTGCCCACGAGCGTCTTGTCCCAGCCCGGGATGACGCCGCCGACCCCGATGGGGAAGTCGGCGGAGGCGCCACGCTTCCAGGACGAGTCGAAGACGCTGCCGTCCTTCCAGAGGACGCCGTGGTACTGCGCGCTGATCGTCTGGCCCTGCTGGACCGTCGCCCCGGTGCCCTGGATGAGGGTCGCCTGCCGCGTCGTCGTCGGGGCCGCGGACTTCGGCACCGTGACGGTCGGCTCCTTCGTCGGGCCGTTCTTGAACTCGACCGTCGGGAGCCCGGCGGGCGCGGCGGTCTGCGTGCCGTCGATCCTGGCCAGCGGGGTGTGCACGTCGGCGATGTCGGCGACGACCACGATCGTGTCGGTGCCCTTGACGCCGAGCTGCTGGTTGCCGGCCGAGCCGAAGCCCTTGTCGGGCGGGATGGTGAAGGCGATGCGTCCGCCCTTGGTGGCGCCGACGAGCCCCTCCGTGAAGCCGGCGATGAGGTCGGCGCGACCCAGGCGGTAACCCTCCGCCTTGCGGCCGGCGGCGTAGCCGTCGTCGAGGAGCTTGCCGCTCGTGCCGTTGTAGATGCGGGCGCGCAGGCTCACCGTGTCGGCCTTCGTGGCCGCCTTGCCCGTGCCGGGCGTCAGCACCTTGTGCTCGACCGTCTTGGAGCTGATCGGTGTCTTGCCGAGCACCACCTTGGGCCCGGTCTGGAGGTCGACCGCGCCGGTGGCGGTCACTCCCGCAAGCGCGGCCGCGGCGGGAGCGGTGGTCGCCGAGCCGCTGGAGCCGGTCGAGCTCGAGCCGCAGGCGGCGACGGTGGTCAGCCCGAGGGCAGCGATCAGGGCAGCGGCCGTGCGGGCGGCCGGACGGTTGGGACGCACAGGGGAGACTTTCGGTCGGGGGGGCGGGTGTGGAGGTCCCGCTGGGCAAATCCCGGCCACTGTAACGCCCGCCCTTGTGGACGGTTCACAGCGCACTGACAGGTCGGGTGCCCTCGGTCAGAGGGGTCGCTGCACGGTCGGCGAGCGGTCGATGGTCTCCATCAGGCGCTCGACGCGCTCGTCGACGGCCCGGAAGGGGTCCTTGCACAGCACCGTGCGCTGGGCCTGGTCGTTGAGCTTGAGGTGCACCCAGTCGACCGTGAAGTCGCGACCGTGCGCCTGCGCGGCCCGGACGAAGTCACCGCGAAGCTTCGCGCGGGTCGTCTGGGGCGGACGCACCTTCGCCTCGAAGATCTCGACGTCGGACGCCACACGCGCTGTGCGAGCGTGGCGCTGCAGCAGGTAGAAGAGACCTCGACGCCGGTTGATGTCGTGGTAGGCGAGGTCGAGCTGCTGCACCCGCGCATCGGTGAGGGCGAGGCCGTGGCGCTCGCGGTAGCGCTCGATGAGCCGGTACTTGATCACCCAGTCGATCTCGGTGTCGATGGCGTCGAGGTCTCCGCTGCCGATGGCGTCGAGGGCGCGGCCCCACAGGTCGATGACCTGCTTGGTGTCGGGGCTGTTCACGCCCTCGCGGTCGACGAACTCGATGGCCTTGTCGAGGTACTCGCGCTGCATCTCGAGGGCCGAGATCTCGCGGCCGTTGTTGAGCCGCACCGTCGCCCGCCCCGACGGGTCGTGGCTCATCGTGCGGATGGCGCGGATGGGGTTCTCCATCGACAGGTCGCGCATCACGACGCCGGCCTCGATCATGCGCAGCACGAGGTCGGCGCTGCCGACCTTGAGGAGGTTGGTCGTCTCGGACATGTTGGAGTCGCCCACGATGACGTGCAGCCTGCGGTACTTCTCGGCGTCGGCGTGCGGCTCGTCGCGGGTGTTGATGATCGGTCGGCTGCGGGTCGTCGCCGACGACACGCCCTCCCAGATGTGGTCGGCGCGCTGGCTCACGGCGAAGCTCGCACCGTGCGCGGTCGCGACGACCTTGCCCGCACCGCAGGTGATCTGGCGGCTGATGAGGAACGGGATGAACATGTCCGACACGCGCTGGAAGTCACCCGTGCGGCCGTAGAGGTAGTTCTCGTGGCAGCCGTAGGAGTTGCCGGCGGAGTCGGTGTTGTTCTTGAACACGAAGATCTCGCCCTCCACCCCGTCGTCGCGCAGCCGGCCCTGTGCGTCCTCGACGAGCCCCTCGAGGATGCGCTCGCCCGCCTTGTCCTGGATCACCAGCTCGCGCACCGAGTCGCACTCGGCAGTGGCGTACTCGGGGTGCGAGCCCACGTCGAGGTAGAGCCGCGCGCCGTTGCCGAGGAAGACGTTGCTCGAGCGGCCCCACGCCACGACCCGGCGGAAGAGGTAGCGGGCGACCTCGTCAGGAGTGAGGCGCCGCTGGCCCTGCGTGGTGCAGGTGACGCCGTACTCGTTCTCGATCCCGAAGATCCGCCGCTCCATGAAACAACTCTAGGCGGCCGGTCCGCATCTGGTCGGAGTCGCCCACCAGGTCGCGCGTGTCATCCCGACGGCGCGAGGTCGGCGTAGTCCTGGCGGCTCACCGGATGCGTGACGAGCTCACCGTGGGCGTCGGGCACGGCGACGACCCGGCCCCCGCTCACCAGCTGCACCTCGTCGGCCAGCGTGTCGGCGGTGATGGTGAAGACGAGCTGCGCCATGGCCAGCTGCCGCACCGCCATCGAGAGCCGGTCGAAGCCGGGTGGCACCGCCACCCGGGCGGTGCCGGCCTGCGTGTCGACCTCGGGCTCGACTACCACCACAAGGTGCCGGTGACCACGATCATGGGCTCGGCCCTGCCGATCACGCTGTCGGTCGTCGTCGGTGGCGCGATCATCTGGCTCCTGCTCGGCGTGGTGTCGGCCGTCCGTCCGCGGTCGGTCGTCGACCGGACCCTCACGGCAGCCAGCCTGTTCTTCAACTCGATGCCCACCTTCCTGCTGGGCCTGCTGCTCCTCTACTTCCTCTACTTCCGGCTGACCCTGGCCGGCGTCGCCGTCTTCCCGGCGGGCGGCTACGCCGCCCTCGCCGACGACCCCGGCCAGTCGTTCGTGACGGGCGAAGGGGATCAGCGAGCGCCGGGTCATCCTTCGGCACGCGCAGAGGGCCGCCCTGACGCCGGTCGTCACCCAGTTCGGCATCGACGTAGGCGCCCTCCTCGGCGGGGTCGTGGTCACCGAGACCGTGTTCTCGCTCCCCGGGTTCGGCAAGACCGCCATCGACGCGATCAACCAGCAGGACCTGCCCGTCATCATCGGGATCGTGCTCTTCGCGTCCTCTGCCGTCGTGGCGGCGAACATCGTGGTCGACATCGCGTATGCCGTCCTCGACCCGCGCGTGCGACTGCACGGAGCGTCCCTGCGCCGAGGTGGGCGGCGGCGGGGTGCGGGTCCGGAGACGGCCTCTGCGCACGGAGGGTCTCGCGCTTCGGACTGGCCCGACGCACCGGTGTGGCACGAGAATGTGGCTGCCACAATGGTTGCTGCTGATCCCTCACGGCTGGCCCCCACACCCTCCCCTGCATTGGACGGAAATGATCGACAGACCGCACTTCAAGTCCTCCCGCCGCGGCTACGAGCCCGAGGAGGTCGACGCCTTCATCGAGTCGCAGAACCGCATCCTCCAGGCAGCCAAGAAGGATGCCGCCGAGCGCAGCGTCGAGCTGACCAAGCTCAATGCCGCCCTGACCGACCTGCGGGGCCAGCTGGGGCAGCAGTCGCGCGTGATGGCCGACCTCAAGAAGAACAGCAGCCCGACCGCCGCGCAGACGTTCACCGACCTCGGTGAGCGCATCGGCCAGATCCTCTCGCTCGCCGACGAGGAGGCCGCCGACATGCGCCAACGGGCGAGCGCCGACGCCGACGAGATCCGCGAGCGCGCCCACCGTGCCGCCAACGAGCTCAAGGCGACCACCGGCACCTACGCGGAGCAGGCCCGCTCCCGTGCCGACGAGGAGTCCGTGCGGATCATCGCCCAGGCCAACCGTGAGGCCCAGGCCATCGTCGCCGAGGCGCAGAGCGTCACCGCTGCCCAGCGCCAGGAGGCCGCCGCCGAGTTCGAGGCACACCGTCTCAAGGCCTCCACCGCCTCCGCGGAGCTCGAGGTGAAGCTCGCCGCCCGGCGCGAGGCCGCCGACCTGGAGTTCGAGGTTCGTCGGCAGCAGCAGGAGGCCGCCCTCGGTGAGGGCGAGTCGCGTCTGCGCCAGCTGACCGAGCGGGCCGAGCACGACGCCCACGAGATGCGGGCCCGGGCCGAGCGCCTGCTCGAGAACGCGCAGACGCAGGCCGACCAGATCATCTCCGAGGCCCGCGACCACGCCTCGCGCCTGCGCGAGGAGTCCGACCGCGAGCTCGCGGCCGCCTCGGCCCAGCGTGACGCCATCACGGCCCAGCTCGGCAACGTCCGCCAGATGCTCGCCACGCTCGGCGGCGGAGCGCTCATGGAGTCCCTCGGCGCCCCCGACAAGCCGGCCCAGCCCGCACCGGCGGCCGACGCGACCCAGACGCTCCCGGCGGTCGGGGCTGACGGCGCTCCCGCCCAGGCGTCCGGTGGGGCCACCGGCGACGAGGCGGACACCGCCGACGACGAGTCCGGTGCCGACGACGCGGACGCCCACCATCGCAACGAGGTAGCCGACGAGGTCGGCGACACCGGCGAGGGTGCTGACGACACCTCCGACGACGAGGCGTCCGACGCACGCTCGAACGGCTCGTCCTACTACCAGCGCAAGCCGGCCGACGACAAGGTCGGCTCGACGCGCCGCTGAGAAGCCTTCGACCACCGAGCAGCCGAACCGCACGACGGAGGCCGCCCACCTGAAGAGGTGGGCGGCCTCCGTCGTGCTCCGGCGTGACGCGCTCCGTCACAGGTGGGGCTTCCCGTCACCGGCGCGTGGTGCTGCACCACGTCGGGCTGACGGTGGCGCCCACCCCTGCGGGGAACGTCCCAGCGGCGTACGCCTAGGTGTGATGTCCAGCCAGGTTGTCCAGCCTGGTGATGGGTGCGACTTTCCCGATCGCTGAGTGGGGCCGGTGGTGGTTG